>CAYZVM010000001.1:0-61584 GCA_964481485.1 uncultured Saprospiraceae bacterium
GGCGCAAACATTGACATCAGCTTCCTCCTTTTCCTTGACCTCGACAACGATGGCACGATGGAAACGGTAGTGAGCAGCAACAACCCGCCCGCAGCTGCGACGGTGAATTTTGGCAACGCATCAAACCCGAACTATTCGGGCGGCGACCCGCGCATCTTTGACCACCGCGCTGTGCCGACCAACAACAACTATCGCTTCGCGCTGCACCAAACCATCAGCGGCAGCTCGCGCGTTGCAAGTGTCCAATGGAAAACTTTTGCTCAACTGCCCACTCCGAACAACCCGCTCGGACTGTCGGGTGTCATACCCGAATTGCCACACGGCACGCACAAAATAAAATGGCTTGTCACGGACGGCTGTGGCAATGAGCAGACTTGCGAATACATATTCGTCGTGAAAGACTGCAAACCGCCCACCTTGGTCTGTCACAACGGACTGAGCACCAACATTATGACGACCGGTATGGTGCCAATGTCAGCATTGGACTTTCTCTTGTATGCCGAAGACAACTGCACACCACCGACGACGACCATCCCTGGCCCCAACCAATTGGTATTTGCAATTCGCAAAGCAGGCACCGGCACCGGCTTCCCGGTGGATGGTCAAGGCAACCCAATCACAAGCATCACATTTGATTGCACGCAATTGGGCAGCCAGCCCGTAGAGTTGTGGGCGCGTGATAAAGCCGGCAACGCCAGTTTCTGCTCCACTTATGTGGACGTTCAAGACAATGACGGCGTTTGCGACCCCAATGGTCAAGTTATCGTTACAGGCATATTGAAAACAGAAATGCACGAAGGTCTCGAAAATGCATTTGTCAATCTGACCGGCACACCTCCGAACGGTTTGCCCCCAGTGGATGTGACCAAAATGACGGACAGCAACGGCGTTTTCCTCTTCACCAATGCGTTGCCATTAGGCTCAAACTTTAAGTTGACGCCAGCCAAAGACGACGATCCGCTCAATGGGGTTTCTACCTTCGACCTTGTGCTTATCAGCAAACACATCCTCGGTCTTGAAGTTCTTGGCTCACCCTACAAGATGATTGCTGCCGATGCGAACAAGTCGAATTCTATTACAACTTTTGACATTGTTCAAATTCGCAAACTCATCCTCGGGCTTACCGACCATTTCCCCGGCAACACTTCGTGGCGTTTTGTGAATAGGGCTTATGTATTCCCTGACCAGTCCAATCCGTTCCAAGAACAATTCCCCGAAGTGGTGCAGGTGATAAATATGCAGTCCAGCTCGTTTGGCGACGATTTCATCTCCGTCAAAATCGGCGACGTGAACAATACCGTCATTGCCAATTCCTTCATGTCGGCGGATGACCGCACTGCGGGCACAGTTTACTTTGACGTCAACGACCGCGGTGTGAAAGCAGGTGAAGAATTTGTCGTGGACTTCAATGCCGCAGAAAAGATGCTTGGTTACCAGTTTACGCTCAATTTCAATGAGTTGGAACTCGTTGAAATATTGCCCGGGACGAATATGACGGCCAGCAACTTCGCTGTATTTAATAGCGCTGTCACTGCTGCGGTAGAAACTGGCACAGGTGCATTCAGTTTGAAATTCCGCGCCAAAAAAGCGGGCGAACTGAGCAAAATGCTTGGCTTCAGCCACCGCATCACGCCCACCGAAGCTTATACTTTGGCCGGCGACCGCAACGATTTGGCATTGCGCTTCAATGGTGGTACTAATGGCACCATTGTCGCAGGTGCAGGTTTTGAATTGTTGCAAAACACACCAAACCCGGTGGCGAGCGCAACCAACATCACTTTCAACCTGCCGGAGGCAACTGATGCTACACTGACCATCAGCAACGCTGAAGGCCGCATCGTCAAAATGGTGAAAGGAAACTATGCTAAAGGCATCAACACGATCACGCTGAATCGTGCCGACCTACAGCCCGGCATCCTTTTCTACCAACTTGACACGCCTGTCCATAGCGCAGTGAAGAAGATGATTGTGGTGGACTAAAACTGACAATAAACAGACATATAAACTGGCGTGCGGCTTTGTGCTGCTCGCCAGTTTTTTTTGGGAAAAGGCTGCTCTAAAAGCAGGTTTTCCATCCATTCCTGAAAAACTCTAATTCCGTACTTTTGCCCCATCTCTGCGATTTTGCCCCTCTGCGACATTGCAAACTTTTTCCATGCACCGACCACTCTTCAAAATCCGCGAAAACGGTTACTATGGTTTTATCAACGCGCAGGGCGAGTTGGTAATAGAGCCACAATACCTAGAAGCGGGAGAATTCAAAAACGGCTGCACCACCGTGCGCCTCAATGGGCAGTGGGCAGTGCTGGATGCTATGGGACGGCTGTATATCAAACGATTGTACCGGAGTGTTGGCACGTTTGAGGAAGATTTGGCACGGGTACAGGTGGCACACGCTTGGGGTTTTGTAGACCGGCGGGGCAACACGGTCATCCCACCGAAGTTTGAAGAAGCCAATGATTTCAGCGAAGCGCTGGCAGCCGTCACCTTTGAGGGCAAAGCAGGATTTATCAATCGCGAGGGACAATTTGTCGTCAAACCCGTTTTTTCAGGCACAGGCAGTTTCCGCGATGGGCTGGCTCCGGCAAGTGAAAGCGGCCATTGGGGATTTGTGGACAAAAAAGGTGTTTTTGCAATAAAAGCGGCTTGGGAATCTGCACAGCCTTTTCAGGGAAAAGTATCGGTGGTGACACGCGATGGATATTGGGGTTTGGTGAATCGTTCGGGCGAAGAAACCGTGCCACCGCAGTTTTCTTTCGTGAAAGGCCACGCGCACGGCGAATTTTTCGATGGCATGGCACTGGCTTTTCGTGATGGCAAATACGGCTTCGTGAGCCAAGATGGCGAAATTGCCATAGAGCCGATGTTCGATTTTGCGGGCGATTTTGGCGAAGGGCTGGCTTTGGTGGAAATCAATGGCGCCTATGGCTACATAGATAAGGCGGGCAAATTGGTCATCATGCCCAAATTCGAGGATGCGGGCGTCTTCTCTGATGGCTTGGCTCAAGTCCGCATCAACGGTCGCTGGGGCTACATCAATACAGAGGGGCAAATCGCGATTCCGGCGACTTTCGACGCAGTCACCCCCTTCCGCAACGGGCTTGCTCTGACGACGTTGGCCGACAAATGGCAATATGTGGACAGGTTTGGCGGAGCCGTTTGGCGAGAAGATTGACGCAAAATCTTTTGTCAGCCAGATTGCATTAGAAATTTTTTTTCGGCTGGGCCATTTTTTTAGCCCGATTGCTTTCCAGCCTTTTTTGCGACTTTTTTACCGCTTTTTGCTGTCTTTTCTGCTTTTTAGGACAGTCTTTTACAAAAGTCGCTCCGTTAAAAAAAATTTAAGAGAAAATTTTTTTTGTTAAAATGTCGTGTCGCCGCGCTACTGGCACGGGGTTAGCAAGTCTGATTGATGTGTTCAAATAATTGGGCACAACATTTAGCCAAACTGACTAGCCATGCGCTACACGACATCCATACTCCTCTCCCTCGTGCTTCCCCTGTTCGTTGCAGGGCAAACCAACCAAAAAATTACCGCTGAAGGTTTCGTCACCGACCGCGTCACCGGCGTTCCGCTCACCCAAACAAAGGTGACCGTGTACGACGACAAATTGATATCGCCGCTTGCTGTCGTGGAAACAGACGAAGAAGGCTGGTTCTCGGTGCAGGTGCCGAAAGTGGAACGCTACAAAATTCACGCTGACCGCCCCACTTTTTTCACCAGAGAACTGGTGGTCGCACCAGATGTAAATGGCAAACTCAAAGCGAAACTTGGCCTTGAGCGCAAGCCAGGTTATGTGTTCGACATCACGATTTTTGACAAGGCATTCGAACACAACACCATCAACACGCTCCGCGACTGCAAAGTGGAGATTTACAACAATACCACAAAGCAGCAGGAACTCACCATCGAGCGGCTGCCAAAATCCACCTTCAACTTTTCATTTGCAGAAGGCAATCACTACACCATGCTGGTGCGCAAACCGGGCTACCTGAACCGCCGCGTGGAGGTATGGGTCAACGTGAACGGCTGCATCCTCTGCGTGGACGGCATGGGTGTGAAAGAGCCCGATGTGGTGCCGCTCATGTCGCACGGCAACGAGGTGGGCTACTTCCTCGGGGTCATTGACCTTGACTCGCTCCAGATAGGCAAGCGCTTTGAGTTCAAAAATTTGTACTACGACTTCAACAAATGGGACATTCGTCCGGATGCCGCCAAAAATCTCAACAAATTGGCAACCTTTTTGAAAGACAATCCGGGGCTGAAGTTTGAACTCGGTTCGCACACCGATGCTCGCGGCTCCGACCCATACAACCTGAACCTTTCAGAAAAACGCGCGAAATCGGCAGTGGAATATATGGTGGCGAATTGCGGTGTTGACTACGAATCTATTACCTCAAAAGGATACGGCGAAACCCAGTTGATAAACAAATGCGACGACGGTATTGCCTGCTCCGAAACCGAACACCAACTCAACCGCCGCACCGAAATCAAAATAACGGGATGGAACGATAAAGACCCACTCTGGGATCGCAGCCTGAAAGAAATCATCGAAGATAAAACCCTATACAAAAAAATCATCGAACAGGAAAAACGCCAAAAAGCCAAGGAACAAAAACTCACAAGCCGAAAATAACGTAGGCACCCAAAACTGAACAAAATCTTTTTTTCAATCCGCCAAAATCTGATATACCATGAATAATCGCTCAAATTTCAAAAATCTCTTCGCCTTGGCGCTCCTGTTCACCGCAACGGCAGTGTCGGCCCAAAACAAAATCCACTCCACCCAAACCGACGAAAAGCACGGCAACACGACCGTGGTTTATACAAAAGACACCAACTACAACGACGCAGACATCTTGGCGCAGTTGGATGATTCTTATGGCATCGGTGATGTGGTGCGCATCGCTGTGGCAGAGCCAAAATCCAACAATTCAGAGATGCTCGCCTCCAACGACCCGGCTGTGATGTTCGCTGCGCCCAAATCAGTGCAGGCAACTGCGCCGAAAGTCGTGAAAGAAGTACCCAAAAAAGTGGAAGTTCTAAAAACCTCTCCGGTGCAAGAGCCCGTCAAAGCGACGCAGAAAAAAGCAACTCCTGAAGTGAAAGTCGCTGCCAAAACGGTAAAACCCGTGGTGGAGCAACCAACACGCAAAACACTGAAGAAAGGTAGCATCTACCGGCTCGAATTGGTCAATTTTGATGTGAACAAATACGAACTCAAAGCCGAAAGCACGGAAGAACTCACACAAATACTTACTTTCTTGAACGACCACCCAGCTGCCGTGATTGAAGTGCGCGGGCACACGAACAACCAGATGTGGCCCAACGTGGATTTCGCCAATGAACTCTCCACCAACCGCGCCAAAGCAGTGGCTGATTGGCTCATCGCAAAAGGCGTCGCTGCCGATCGCGTTCAACACAAAGGCTATGGCTGGACGATGCCGCTGGAGCCGAATATCAACGTCGAAGGCCGCAAGAAAAACCAGCGCGTTGAGGTGAAAATCCTGAATATGTGAACCAGCCTCCGGCGCGTACCGTCGGGTTGAGCAAATAAGAAATATCGGGAAAAAGGCAAAAAAGCCCCGATTCCGATTGTTCCATGAGGTTTAGTGAATCCGTCTCGCGACAATGGTTGCGAGGCGGATTTTTTATTTGAAACAACCTTTGTCGTCAAAAAACGGTCATTGAGGCACGCTCGAAACACAACCCACCCCTATTGCGTTATTCCCTGTATTTTTGCTTCAGTTTTCATTCAGTAAGAATCCACACATGAGAAGTTGCATATTTCCCCTGACCGCGTTCATCGCTATTTTTTTCAGCCTACATATCAATACAGCAACTGCGCAAGACCTCAACCTTGCCAGCCAGTACTATCAGAACGGCGAATACGAAAAAGCGGCCTCACTCTACGGCCAATTGCTTGAGCGCGACGACCGCAACGAGACCGTTTTCAACCGATATGTCGAATGTCTGCTCAGCCTTGAGCGCTACGACGAGTGTGAAAAAGCCATCAAAAAACAACTAAAAAGGTCACCGGAAAACGTAGCCCTCTACGTCACTTACGGCAATCTTTACGAGCGACAGGGAAAAACCGAGGAGGCAAAGGCGCAATACGAACGTGCCGTCCTGAAAATGGCCCCCGATTATTTGTCGGTCAACCGCTTGGCGATGCTTTTTATCAGCAGCAACAAGTACGACTACGCCACCCAAGCGTACGAACGCGGCGGGCAACTGATGAAAGACCCCAACCGGTTTGCCTTCAACCTCGGCGAACTCTATCGCCGCAAAGGCGAGCAACTCAAAATGATAGAATACTACCTGAGCGCCGTAGAAGCCGACCCAGGTAGGATGCCGACCGTGCAGACCCTGCTGGCACGCTACCTTTCGCCCGCAGAATTCACCGAACTGCAAACACAGCTCTATGCCCGTATTCAAGAAAGTGACAACCCGGATTTTGTAGAGTTGCTGGCTTGGTCATTCGTGCAGCGCAAAGATTTCAAAAGTGCACTCCGCCAATACAAAGCACTCGACAAACGCCTCAGCGAAAACGGTCAGCGCATCTTCAACCTCGCGGGCGATGCCGCCGATGCCAAAGACTACGAAACAGCCATTTCCGCTTACGAATATTTGGTGACAGAAAAAGATAGGCTCAATCCTTTCTTTTTCGATGCCAAGCGCGAAGCCATGGAGTGCCGCCGCAAAAAAATAACAGAAGGCTACGAATACACACAAGAAGATTTGAAACTGCTCGAAGCTGACTATGAGAGTTTCCTCGCACAGTTCGGCAAAGGCAAACAAACCGCCTCTATCGTGCTGCAACTCGCTGATTTGGAGGCGTATTACATCAACAATATGCCCAAAGCCATCTCGCTGTTGGAAGATTTGAAAAAAACACCCGGCCTCGACCGCAACACGCTCGCCCGTGTGAAAATCAATCTCGCCGATTGCTACCTCATGCACGGGGATATTTGGGAAAGCACCCTGCTCTACAGCCAAGTGGACAAAGATTTCAAAGAAGAGCAACTCGGCCAAGAAGCCCGATTCAAAAACGCACGGCTCTCCTATTTCAACGGCGACTTCCAATGGTCGCAGGCACAGTTCAACGTGCTGAAAGCCTCCACCTCCAAACTCATCGCCAACGACGCGCTCGATCTTTCGGTGTTTATCATGGACAACCTGAACCTCGACACCACCGCCGAGGCCATTTCGCTCTATTCTGCTGCCGAAATGCTTGTGTTCCAAAACCGTTTTGATGAAGCATTTTTGAAACTCGACACCCTGCGCCGCGATTTTCCGGAGCATTCGCTACAAGACGACATCCTTTACCTCGAAGCGCAGATTTATGAGAAAAAACGCGATTACCCCAAAGCTGCCGCGCTCTACTTGGAAGTGGTAGAAAAATACAAAGAAGACATTCGGGCCGACAACTCACTTTACAACCTCGCCCAACTCTACGAGTTCAAAATGATTGACTTGGAAAAAGCAAAGACGCTCTACGAGCAGATTTTCATAGATTATTCCGGCAGCGTGTTTGCCGTAGATGCCCGGAAACGGTTCAGGATTTTGAGGGGCGATAAGATGCAGTGAGGCAAAAAGGATAGCACCCATTAGAAAGCCCTCGGTACCACTTTTCGGTGGCCGAAGGCTTTTTTCATTTCCATAAGGTTCGCTTCTTTTTACTTCTTGGAGTCTTTTCGGGATTACACAGGTTAAGAAGAGATGCATCTGGGGGCTGCGACTGCGTTCAGATATTGAAGATTACAAGTATTGTGTTCCAAATGTTCACAATACATTTCCGTTTTGCTGTTTCACGAACCTTCTCCTTTTCATTCCTTTTTTTGTTCCAGCTTCCTTCTTTATTTTTGAGCGACTAAACCCGCCGCGATATGTCCAAAATCAGGGAACTTGCCCACGAAGAAGCATCCCACCTGCGACAGCAGGTGCGGCAGCGTTTCGTGAGCGAACGCCCCAACCAGAACGGGTTTCGGCCAAGTTCTTTCAGGGGAGCTTATGAAGACTTGCGGGACGACATCGTTAAAAAAGTGCACGGCTCGGAGTCTTCCGTTTCCCTCACCCGGCTGCGCAAATTATTCTACTATACCGACCCCGCCATTTGCCCGCCTGAACAGCTGAAAAAGCCTTCTTTTGGACGGGATTTTATCGAAATTTTAGAGCAGTATATCAGTGGAGAAGAGCCGAGGCAGATTCCGCCAGCTCTGCCATTGAAAAATAGCATACAAATCTGGAGGATAGGATTATCCCTTTTGCTCCTGCTCCCGCTGGGTGGGATTGCAGCGTGGTTTTTTCGTTCAGCACCGCCCAAAAGTTGGAGAGAAGATTTCAGCAACACTAACCCCGACAGTCTGCGAGCACACGGTTTCAAATGGAACGACTTTGACCTGGTGTGGTGGTCAAAACAACTCAAAGACGATGCACTCACGCTCTACACTTTGCCCGGCGATTATTGGGTAAAGCCCAATGAGCCGAGGGTCATCAGAAATTTGCTGTACAAAAAAATAAGCGGCGACTGTTTTACCGTGTTCGTAAAAGTGGGGGGCTTCGACCCGCAAAAAAACTGCCAGCAGTTGGCCGTTTTTTTGTTCGATGAAAATGTAAGCCGGGAAACGCACCTGCGAGCGGGCATCAGTTTTTGGTCTCCTTCAAAAGAGAATCCCGGGGTGCAGCACACAACAACAGACTACCAAGAATATGGGCAAGTGACGCAGCAAGGGTATTACCACTTTCGTAACCCAGCCAATGAAGGGCCGCCCGTCAAGACATTTTGGCTCAAAATTGTCTATAAAAACAACAAAGTCGAGGTGTTCCAAAAAATAAACAATGACTGGAATATCTGGGGAGTGTGCGCCCGCCCGTTTGACCTGCGCTTCAAACCTGCTTATGTCGGAATCGCCGCTTTCCAAGGCTGGACAAATGACGACGGCACCCCGCGGGACGCAGAACCTGTCCCAGTGTTTGTTGAATACCTTCAAGTGGAATCCTGCGACAGGTGAGCAACTAAAAAGCCTCCAAGGGCAGATTTGTCCTCCGAGGCTTCTTTGTTTGTTTCCTGAAAATCAAATGTTTGAAAAAAATCACGCCTGCTGCTCGTCAGATTTGTCGGCGGCAGGAGCAAAAGCATCCTCTTCCTCCTTGCGTCGCCCGCTGATAAACCGCCACAGGGCTGCACCGCCCGCCAAAAGCGCCACGATGATGACCTTGCCGAACTTGGCGAGAATGGCAAAAAAGCCCGCTTTTGCCAGCACCTTGCCCGCCACAAGACCACCGATGCTCCAAGCCGCGATTTTGTCGCCCGACGATTCGCTGAAATCGGCGTAGCGATTGCCGTCTGTGAAGGCTACTGAAGAAATGATGCCCGGCACTGCGCTTTTCACCGTTTCCAATTGGTTCATCATGCCGATGGCGTTCATCGAAAGCACACCCTTTCGGCCCAGCACCCGCACATCGTAGTTCAGCGTATTTTCCAGGTAGTCGCCTACGCGAAATTCTTTTGCCCAGTGCAGTACCTTCTTTTCTTTGTCATAGTAGGGTGCGGAAGCCCATCCAACGATGTGGATTGCTTCATAGCCTTGCTCCACAAGTTGTTGGTTTTCAGCTTCAGAGTCCTTTTTGATGCTTTCCAACAATTGATCGTAGTTGATTTCGTCCGCGTCGCCGTCCTTGACGTAGCCCATGTCGTCCCAAGTGATGTTGAATGCAAAACTGGCGGAATCCATCGGGCCTTGGTCGGAGGGGAAAATCATGCCGAGCGATGTTTGGCCAGGTGGGTTGCCCCACAGGTCTTCGAGTACTTGGCGGCTCTGTTCGGGGTTGAGATAGCGAAAACCGGCAGGTACATTGAGTGTCGCCAGCCCGTCGCCGAGCGTGATTTGGCCGATCTGGTACTGATAAGACGCGGTAATGCTGTCCACCAAACGTTCGATTTGGTCGTCGCTCAATTCTTGCGCGTTCGCAATTTGGCAGCACAACAGCGCCGCGAGTGTTGTCATCAGGAATTGTTTCATAAAAAGGGGAGGTTGGGTTTAGGTGAGAAAATAGTTTTAGGGTGCAAAAATGTGGAGTAAACGACAAATCGGGGTTTAAATATTGCATATCGCAAAGTTTGAAACCCGGCCATTGGTACTGGCCTGTCGGAAATTGAACTGAAATTTTTTCGACCTTTGCCACACGTTAAAAACGCCCACCACCCACCGCACGGGCGCTTTTTGTTTTCAAAACAAATTTCTCCATGTCCGACATCTTCGAAAAAGCCCAACAAGCCCTCGCCGATTTAGCCGCCGAATCGCCCGCCAACTCGGAAGCACTCGAAACTTTCCGCATCCATTACCTCGGCTCCAAAGGCTTGGTCAAAAGCCTCATGGAGGAAATGCGCAATGTGCCGAACGAGCGCAAACGCGACTACGGCCAACTGATGAACACGCTCAAACAACAAGCCGAGGAGAAATACCTGTCGCTCAAATCTGCTTTCGAGGCGCAGGCAGAAAGCACGCTGGGACAAACACTTGACCTCACCGCGCCCGGCGAACCGCGCCCGCTTGGCTCGCGCCACCCGGTGGCCTTGACGCTCAACCGCATCGTGGACATTTTCGCCCGCATGGGCTTCTCCGTCGCCGACGGCCCCGAAATTGAGGACGACTGGCACAACTTTACCTCCATGAACACGCCGGAAGACCACCCCGCCCGCGATATGCAGGACACGTTTTACGTCGTGGATGCGCCCGGAATGCTCCTGCGCACCCACACCTCGCCCGTACAGGCGCGGGTGATGCAGTCGCGCAAACCGCCCATCCGTATCATCGCGCCGGGGCGTGTGTACCGCAATGAGACCATTTCCACGCGCTCACACGCACAATTCCACCAAGTGGAAGGGCTATATGTGGACGAGTGCGTTTCCTTTGCCGACCTCAAACAGACGCTGCTTTATTTCGCCCAAGAAATGTTTGGTGCGCCAAAAATCCGGCTGCGCCCCTCGTTTTTCCCTTTCACCGAACCTTCGGCGGAAATGGACATCTGGCTCGGCACCGATACGGAGAAAAACTATCGCCTGACCAAAGGCACGGGCTGGCTCGAAATCCTCGGCTGCGGCATGGTGGATCCCGCCGTGCTGGAAATGTGCGGCATTGACTCAAAAAAATACAGCGGATTTGCTTTCGGCATGGGCATCGAACGGCAGGCGCTGCGGCTGTACGAGATTGGTGACATCCGGTTGCTGTTCGAGAATGATGTGCGGTTTTTGAGGCAATTCGCGGCAGCGATGTGAGGTTAGCTGTAAAAATAATTGCGTCTCAAAGTCATTCAAACCTGAAGCCAGTATGGAACTTGCTATCATAAACAGCAAAATCCACGAAATCAGGGGCAAAAGGTGATGCTTAATTTTGATTTGACAATTCTTTGCGAGGTGCCAACCAAAGTGCTCAATAAGCTGTCAAGCGCAATATTGGGCGCTTCCCAGAGGGTGTTATATTTCAACTTGCCACAGAAGAGTGGCAAAACTTGAGGTCACAATTTGTGACCGGTTCACAAAAACACCGGGAGGCAAAGCCCTGCACCCTGACCCTTAGCGGCCGCCCGAGTGGAGCGACCGATCCACGCATCGGTTTTAAAAAGTAGCATTGGCTCCTCAATACATGGCTCCAGCGATTTTTGCCGACTTTCGACGGATTCTCCTCGAAAATAGCGAGCATTGCGGACGCTAAGCCACGCATATTTGGCTTCCAAAGAAGGCGTTGGGCATTGGACGTTGAGATATTTGACCGTCCAAAGCCAAATGTCCGATATCTCATTTCAAAAATTCGAAAATCATGTTTCTTTCACTCATCGGCCTGCTCATACTCGCAGTCACTTCAACCATCGCCAAAGCCAATCCCAACCTGTCAAGTATCGGAAAAACAGGCCGTTACGTCGGCCTCGGGCTGGTTTTGCTCGGTCTTTCCACCGCGTGTTTTATCCAAATCCAGCCCGGCGAAGTGGGCGTAAAGACGCTGTTCGGAAAAGTGCAGCCTGGCGTTTTGACCGAAGGTTTGAACGTCATCAACCCATTCATGGAGATTACACGGTTCGATATCCGCACCCAAAACTACACCATGTCGGGAATGCAGGACGAACGCGCTTCGGGCGACGATGCCATCCACGTTCTCTCTGCTGATGGTCTCGAAGTCGTCATTGATATGACGATCCTGTACCGAATGACTGGCGACAAGGCACCCGAAATCCTGCGCACCCTCGGCAAAGGCTACCGTGACGTGATCGTGCGCCCGCTCACCCGCACCAAAATCCGCGACTTCGCCGCCTATTATGATGCGGTGTCGCTCTATTCCACCAAACGCGACGAATTTCAGCAGCGCCTGTTCAAATCTCTCGACGACGAATTCCGCAAAAGCGGCCTCATTTTGGAACAAATGCTCGTCCGAAACATCAACCTGCCCGAATCCGTCAAACAAACCATCGAGTCAAAAATCAACGCCGAGCAAGATGCCCAGAAGATGAAATTCGTGCTCGAAAAAGAACGCCAAGAAGCCGACCGCAAACGCGTGGAGGCTCAGGGCATCGCCGACTACCAGCGCATCATCACTTCCACGCTGACCGACCGGCTGCTCCAATATGAGCAAATAAAGGCGCAAAAAGAACTCGCACTTTCCGCCAATTCCAAAGTAGTCATCATGGGCAGCGGCAAAAGCGCCCCGATTTTGATTGGGCAATGAGGTGGGTTTAGATGGTTTAGATAGTTTAGAGGGGTTTAGATTTGAATCTCAATTTATTGGTTTTCAGAGTGTTCTTATCTAAACCATTCTAAACCCCTCTAACCCATTCTAAACTCTTCAAAACCACAGATTCAGGTACTTCGAATGATTCAACTTTCCGTCGTCATTATCACCTTCAATGAAGAACGCAACATCGGGCGTTGCCTCGACTCGCTCGCCGGTGTGGCCGACGATGTGGTGATAGTGGATTCATTTTCAACAGACAAAACGGAGAAAATTTGCCGCGAAAAAGGTGCGCGTTTTGTCCAACACGCTTTTGAAAGTTTCGGGGCACAGAAGAATTGGGCGCTCGGCCAAGCTCTCTACCCGCACGTTCTTTCGCTCGACGCGGACGAAGCATTGAGCGAAAAACTCCGCGCCTCCATATTATTGGCAAAAAAAAACTGGCAGCACGACGGCTACACGCTGACCCGCATGACCAATTATTGCGGCCAATGGATTCGCTATTCGGGTTGGTATCCCGACCGCAAACTGCGCCTGTTCGACACCCGAAAAGGCCGGTGGGGCGACGATGCCGTGCATGAAAAAGTGGAAATGGACGCGGGCAGCAGTATCGGCCATTTGGATGGCGACTTGCTGCATTACAGTTATTACACAGTAAACGAACACGTCGAGCGCGTGCGCAAATACGCCGATATGGCCGCCCGCGCATTGCACGCGCAGCGCAAACGCGCTACTTGGCTGAATGTGGTTTTTAGCCCAATCTTCAAGTTTCTCCGAAACTACATCCTGAAATTGGGTTTCCTCGATGGTCGCGCCGGCTGGACCGTTTGCCGGATTGCCGCGTTGGAGACATATTTGAAATACCGCACCCTCATGCGTTTGCGTTCATAGGCCGTCATTAAAAAACGTCTGCGATGTTCCGATTTTTCCCCGTCCTCTTCCTTCTGTTTGCCTGTCAATCCCCACAAAAAACGGCACAGCCCCCTCGCCAGCAGCCCGTCTCCAAACCCAAGCCCGCCATTGCGACCATCGCGACGGCACCCGAATCCACCACTATTGCTTGGCTCGACAGCGAGCGCCTGATGCCCGTGCTCGAACAGGCACAACGCGAAAAAAAGCCCGTGTTTGTGGAGTTTTACGCCTCTTGGTGCGCCCCATGTAAGGTCATGGAAGAAGAAATCTTTACTCAGGTTCCTACTTTGCGCTACCTGAACATGAATTTTCTGAATTTCCGCACTGACTTTGATTCTCCCTCTGGGAAAACTATTGCCTCCATTTACGAAGTAAAATCCCTCCCAACGGTCTTATTCCTCGACCCGCAGGGTGTGGTGCTGGAGCGGCACACGGGCATGGCAAATCCCTCGGTGCTACGCTCGCTCGGCGATTCGGCCATGCTGAAAATGAAAAAATAACGCGCCGTAACGCCGACTAGCAGTCGGCGTTACGATTTGAATGCCGCAATCGCCTTTTTGGTAAATTCCGACAGCGCCAATCGCCCACTGATGGCTGCCCGCTCGTAAAGGAGAGATTCCCAATGTTCCGTCCCTTGCCAGAAAACCCTTTTCAATTCTGCGAGCGCATCCGGGCTGTAAGAGCAAAGATTTTTGCAAAAATGGTCGAGATACGCGTCCATTTGCTCCACCGTCTCGAACACTTCTTGGAACAGGTTTTTCGACTTCGCCCAATCCGCCGTGAGCCACTCGGAAGGGTTCAACGACATTTGCGCAAAAACCGCAGACCCCACTTTTCGCTCCACCGCCGGGCCGATGACGAAGGGGCCGAAACCCACCGCCAATTCGCTCAAACGCACAGATGCCCATTTTGAGGCGATGCAAAAATCCATTCCGGCGGCAAGCCCAACACCACCGCCAACGGCCTTTCCGTGGATACGCCCGACGATGATTTTTGGGCAAGTTCGCATGGCGTTGATGACATTGCCAAAGCCGGAAAAGAAACGCAGGCTCGTTTCAAAATCCTGAATAGCAATAAGTTCGTCGAAACTCGCTCCCGCGCAAAAAGTCTTGTGCTCGGCGCTGCGCAGCACGATGATTTTGGCGGCAGGGTTTTTCCCCGCGGCTTCAAATGCCGCAATCAACTCATTCAGCAACTTGCTCGGCAGGCTGTTGTGGTTGGGGTGGTAGAAAATAATGTGCGCTACGCCGTCGGTCGCCACGTCGGTGCGGACGTAGCCTTGTTGGGTGATGTCCATGTGTTTTTTAAATTACAGACCTGTAAGGTTTTCGGAAACTTTATAGGTCTAAATGACGAGGTGAAACCATAAAAAGTACCCCTTCTAAATTTGCGGCAAAGGTAGAATAACGGCACACGGCGCACGGTACACGATGCACGGATTTTTGTTGAGCACAAACGTTGGGTCGGCGACGGCTTCAATTGAGGTAGGGTGGGTATTTGAAATTGAGTTTGTCCCCACCAAGACAAGTCGCCCGTATTTCGGACTTTTTGCACCACGTTTTTCCAACCTCGAGAGTTCTACCGTCGTCATTTTCAAAAATAAAAAACGACAGTATGAACCATCGAAACAAATTCCTCCTCCTCCTTTTGACCGCGCTCGTTTTCGGAGCCTGCGTCAAAACCGAAATCATCCCCGAAACCTTGGAGCCAACACTCCGCGTCGAACCCGCCTCCGTCTCGCTCGCCGTTGGCCAAACGCGACAACTGACCGGAACCTACACCGACGAGGCCGGTGAAGACCAATCTGCACAGGTTCAATGGAATACGAGCGTGCCCGATGTCGCCAGCGTGACTTCCGGCGGTTTGGTGACAGCCGTCGCGCCCGGTCAGGCGTGGGTCGTCGCCGCAGCAGACGGCTTGGCGGACTCGACGCTCGTCACCGTCACAGACAATGTCAACGCGGTGGCAAAAGTGGAAATCACCACCGCCCAAACAACGGTCAATGTCGGGGAGACACTCCAACTCGCGGCAAAAGCCTACAACGGCAACGACGAAGAAATCCCTGCGCCCATCGTGATTTGGGAAAGTTCCAACACCAACGTGCTGACCATCAGTGCCAACGGGACTGCTACTGGGCAAAATGCCGGAGCATCCTCCGTCACGGCTTCCGTCTCGGGTATCAAAAGTTTGCCAGTCACATTCCAAGTAACACAAGCTGACGGCGCGGCACGCACAGGCACTTTTTCGGGAAATATGGGCTACTCCGTCAGTGGTACTGCCACGCTCCAACAAACCGGCTCCGCGCTCCAACTGATTCTTGGCAGCAATTTTCAATCTTCCAACGGCCCGCAGTTGGGTGTTTATTTAGCTACAACGGCCTCTGGAAGTTTGAACTCCCAGAACAGCCTCAAACTCGCCAACCTCAGCAGCAACAGCGGAATGCAGACATACAACGTGCCCGCCGGTGTGGGCCTGAACGACTACGATTATGTCGTGATTTACTGCATCCCATTCACCGTGCGTTTCGGCACAGCACAACTCGGCAATTAGGCATCCTGCAAATCCAATCAAAAAGACATGAAAAATAAAACAATCGCGCTTGTCGCTCTCTTTCTGCTCGCCGTCGCGCCCAGTTTCGCCAACGGTTGGCCCCAACCCAAAGGCCACGGCTTTTTCAAACTCGATTTTTCCTTCATCCGCGCCCGCAGTTTCTACGGCCCGGACGGAAATATCTACGACATCAATGGCTCTGGCACTTTGCTGGGCAACTACACCACCGCTTTTTATGGCGAATACGGCATCACGAACAAACTCACGGCCATTGCTTACGTCCCGTTTTTGGTACGCAATACGGTGAACGAAGGTGTGGGCGCTATCACCGGGGAGGTGTTGCAGCCGGGTTTGGAAAACACGGCTTTTGGCGATGTTGACCTCGGCCTCCGATATGGTTTTTTGAAAAAAGGAGGCTTTGTGCTCAGCGGCTCTCTCTGGCTCGGCATCCCCAGCGGCGACTACCAAAACCCGGATTTGCTTTTCACTGGCGACGGCGAATGGAACCAGCAATTGCGCGTCGAATGGGGTTTCGGCGCGGCGCGTTGGTACACCAATGGCTACGCGGGGCTGAACAACCGCACCAAAGATTTTTCGGAAGAATTCCGGTTCCAGGTGGAGGTGGGCTACTGGCTTTTGAAAAACAAATTGCTGGCTTCCGCGAAACTCGCAGGTGTCGAATCTTTCAAAAACGGCAGCCCGACTGACTCGGGCAATGGCCTGTTTTCCAACAATGTGGAGTATATCTCGCCGCAATTGGGGCTGACTTGGGAGCAAAACGGGAAGTGGGGCGTGAGCGCCCTCGTGGCGGGTGCGTTTGCTGGCACCAATGCGCTGGCTTCGCCGTCGGTGTCGGTGGGGGTGTATCGGAAGTTGGCGCGGTAGCGCCGTTTTATTGGAAAATAGTTTCCACAAAAATGCCCCGCCGGAGTCAAAAAATCTCTCCGAGCGGGGCATTTTCTGTTTCGCCAAAGTTGCTTTCTCAAAACATTGTCCTTTCGAACAATCTCCCATTGTTGAGAACGCCAAAACTTATTTTTGCCTTTCCTTTGCCAAAGCCCCACAATCTTTTTTGGGCGGAAAAGGAGGAATTTTACTTTTGCCCGCTTTTACTTTATATTTTTATTCAAATCAAATCCCTTCTTGTGATGCTTAGAAATCTATCCGTCCTCGTTCTGGTGGCGTTTGCTGCCTCTTTGAACGCACAGGCGCTTTGGTCCGACATCTCGGAGCAGTCTATTGCGCTGAAAGGCGAGCGCCGCGTGGTGCCGCAAACTTACCGCACCGTCCGCCTCGACCTTTCGGTACTTCAGCCCACGCTTACCGCCGCGCCAGAGCGTTTTACCCTGGCGGCTGCTGGCAAAAACAGCCAACCCGTGCTCACTCTTCCCATGCCCGGCGGCGGCACGGCGAGCTTCCGGCTTACCGAATCGCCCGTGATGGCACCCGAACTCCAGGCGCAGTTTCCCGAAATTCGCACCTACACAGGTCGGGGCATTGAAGACCCCACCGCCCTGCTCAAATGCGATTTGACCCCGCATGGCTTTCATGCGATGGTCATTTCGGCGACACACAGCACGGTATTCGTTGACCCATACAGCGTCGGCGATTCGGAGCATTATGTAGTTTATTTCAAAAAAGATTTGCTCAAACAAAACGGCGAATCGTTCGAGTGCATCACGGAAACGGATGATTTGCAAGAACTTCATCTGGGGGAATCCACTGCCAAATTGCAGGGCGACTGCCAACTCCGCCGCTATCGCCTCGCACTGGCTTGCACGGGCGAATACGCTAATTTTCATGGCGGCACGGTGCCAACGGCACTCGCGGCGATGAACACCACGATGAACCGTGTGAACGGGGTCTATGAAATTGACCTCGCCATCACGATGCAATTGGTACCTAACAACAACCTGCTCGTTTTTCTGAATTCTGCCACTGACCCGTACAGCAACGGCAACGCGAGCACGATGCTTACCGAAAACCAAACGACTTGCAACAACATCATTGGCTCGGCCAATTACGATATCGGCCATGTATTTGGTGTTGGGAGTGGTGGCGTTGCGGGTAGCATTGGCAATGTGTGCACCACTACCAAAGCACGGGGTGTCACGGGTCTGAACCCTCCAGTCGGCGACGCTTTTGACATTGACTATGTGGCGCACGAAATGGGACACCAGTTTGGCGGCAACCACACCTACAACGGCACTACCGGTTCTTGCGGCGGCAACGCCAACACGCCGCACTCTGTGGAGCCGGGCAGTGGCACCACTATCATGGCTTATGCGGGTATTTGCGGAGCGCAGAATGTGCAATCCAATAGCGACGATTATTTCCACGCTTACAATGTGCTGCAAATCAACAACTACTCGAACAACGGCGCGGGCAACAATTGCCCGGTAAAAATCATTACTGGCAACAACAATCCTGTGGTGAATGCTGGGGCAGATTACACCATACCAAAATCCACTCCTTTTGCGCTGACCGCCACTGGCAGCGATGTGGACGGCGACACGCTCACCTATTGCTGGGAGCAGATGAACGCCGGGCCTACCACGAATCCGCCTTCTCCCACTGCTACTTCTGGGGCGTTGTTCCGTTCGTTCAAAGGCACGACCTCGCCCACGCGCTTTTTCCCGCGATTGTCTGATTTGATAAACAATGTCAATTATCCCTGGGAGGAACTGCCGGGGGTGGCGCGCACGCTCAATTTTCGTGTGTTGGCCCGCGACAACAACGCTGGGGCAGGCTGCACCGACGAAGACGACATGGTGGTGACGGTATCTGGCACAGCGGGGCCGTTTTTGGTGACGGTGCCAAATACCAATGTGTTGTGGTATGTCGGCGAAACCCAAACCGTGACGTGGGATGTGAGCAACACCGATGTCGCTCCAGTCAGTTGCACTAATGTCCGCATATTGCTCTCGACCAATGGCGGCCAGACGTACCCCATCACCCTCGCTGCTGATGTGCCAAACATCGGCTCGGCTGATATTGTGGTGCCGAACAATTTGTCCAATACCTGCCGTGTGAAAGTAGAAGCCATCGGCAATGTGTTTTTTGATATTTCAAATACAAACTTTCGCATACAACTGCCACCCGTACCCACTTTTTCCATGAATTTGTCCACAGGAGTGGTGCAGGCTTGTGCGGGCGATACGGTAGCTATTACGGCATTTATCACTCCATTGCTCGGTTTTAGCGACCCTGTGAACCTGACCTTGGACGGCGCACCTGCGGGAGCCAATATCTCGATTGACCCAAATCCGGCCACGCCGGGCGGCAGTGCCGAAATCACCATCACCGGTCTTGCCCCGGCGATGGCTGGCAACTATGCGATGACGGTGCAAGCCACATCAGGGACTATCATGCAAGCATCTAATGTGCAGCTGAACCTGCTCCCCGGTGCTCCGGCTGCTACTGCCGCCATCAGCCCGTTGGACGGTGTTTCTGGTCTTCCGCTGAACGCAGATTTGACTTGGAACAGCTCGCCGTTTACCGAGGATTATATCGTCGAAGTTGCCACCAGCCCGTCATTTGATGCCGGTGTTATTGTGCAAACCTCCGTGCAGAGTGATGTCAGTTTGCAAACTTCGGCACTCCAACCCGGCACGGTTTATTATTGGCGGGTGCGTGCCGGAAATGACTGCGGCAATAGCGACTTTTCACAAACGTATGCTTTCCAAACGGGCAATTTTGAGTGCAATCAAATATTTATCAGCCCTGATGTGCCGAAAACGATTGATGCCACTACCGCAAACACGGTCGTTTCAACCCTTGACGTCCCGACTGATAAAACCATCTCGGATGTGGATGTCACGGTCATTGCCAACCATACTTACGTCGGTGATTTGATATCAAAATTGACAGCACCATCGGGGACGAGTGTTCAATTGTTCGACCGCCCCGGGGTGCCTGCCTCTACCTTTGGTTGTTCGGGCGACAACCTCAACCTTATTTTTGATGATGCTTCCTCACAGACGGCAGACCAACTGGATGCCACCTGTAATACGATTCCCCCGGCATTGCTTGGTGCTTTCCAACCCATCAACCCATTGTCGAGTTTAAACGGCGAAAACGCTATGGGCACATGGCAGTTGGAAATAGAGGATACGTTTGCCGACGACGGTGGCGGCCTGACTGCTTGGAGCCTGACTTTTTGTTTCTTCGATGCTATTCCTGATGGAGTGTTGGCAAACAACAATCCCCTTTTGGTGCCAGCCAGCGGGAATGGAACAATTGCCAATACGAACCTGTCGCTTACGCTCTCGGGCGACGACGACCAAAGCAAATTCACGCTGCTGAGCCTCCCGGCGCATGGCATATTGTCGTTGGATGGAACACCGCTGGGCCTCGGCGGCACGTTCACGCAAGCAGACATCAATGCTGGTTTGGTGGTTTACACACACAATGGCGACGGTGCAACGGAAGATGAATTCCTGTTTGACGCGACCGATTTGAACAACTTTGCTTGGGTACATAGCGCCACGTTCAATATTTCTATTATTCAAAATGGTCTCGCTGCCACAGCCGCGCAGACGCAAGCCGTGTTGTGCAACAATGACGCTACCGGCGAAATCACTGTCATCGCAGTCGGCCTTGACGGCCAATACCAGTACAGCCTGAACGGCGGCCCCAACCAAGCATCCAACGTGTTCGGCGGTCTGACAGCTGGCACCTATACGGTGGTTGTGACCGGCCAATTTGGGTTCACAGCGACGGCCAATTCCGTTACATTGACCAACCCGGCGGCCATCACAGCCAGCACTTCGGTCGCGGATGACGATGTGACCGTGACGGCTGCGGGCGGCACAGGTGCATTGGAATACAGCCTCAATGGAGAGGATTTCCAATCTTCCAATGTTTTTGAAGACCTTGACAACGGCATTTATACCGTCACCGTCCGCGACGAAAATGGCTGCACAGCTACCGCAGAGGCCATCGTGGCAGTCAATTCTTTGCTTGCAAGTTTGCAAGTTCAAACGCCCATCAGTTGTTTTGGAGGAAATGACGGCACCATCACTGTCAACGTGGGCGGCGGTCAAGCCCCGTATGAATACAGCCTGAACGGCGCGCCATTCCAGTCAAGCAATACATTCAGCGGTCTGGCGGCGGGTGTTTATTCCGTAGAAGTCCGCGATAATCAAGACTTTACGACAACTACAGATGAAATCACGCTGACCGACCCCGCACAAATCACTGCTTCGGCGGCTGCCAATTTGAACGTCATCACGGTAGCCGCTTCGGGCGGCACGGGTACGTTGGAATACAGCCTCAACGGTACGGATTTCCAGCCGGGCAATACTTTTGGCAGTCTTGCTAACGGCGACTATACGGTGACAGTCCGCGACGCGAAGGGCTGCACGGAGACGGTGGAAGTGACCGTGGATGTTGCGCCTTTGACCCTCGTTTCTGTCGTGGAAACACAGGGAATTCAGTGTTTTGGCGAGCAAACTGGCGAAATAACGGTCGTTGCTTCCGGCGGTATTCCCCCGTATGAATACGCACTCGATAATGGCACTTACCAGAGCAGCAATATTTTTACCGGAGTAGGCGGCGGGCCTCACACCGTTCAGGTGCGCGATGCCACCGGCACGGTAGTCGAGTCAAACCCGATATTTATTCAACAACCTGTGCAACTTGTCGCAGTAGTGGACGTGACTGGCAACGACGCACAATTTTTGGCATTTGGTGGCACACCGCCTTATACCTTCGATTCTGATGCGCCCATACCGCCCGTAGATTTGCCGAACGGCGACTACGCGCTCACAGTCACCGATGTCAACGGCTGCACAAGTATGGCCACGTTTACCATCAGCGTCCCGGCGTTGGTTGTCACCGTTCAAGTTGTGAGCATTGATGCTTGTGTTGGTTCGGCAGTTATCGAAGTTGCTGCCACCGGTGGGGAGCCTCCGTACCAGTATTCGCTGAACGGCGGTACATTCCAAGCTTCACCGACATTTACCGTTTTTGCTGGCGCAAACAATGTGCGGGTGCGCGACGCAGCCGGAACGATAGTACAAGTACCTGTAAATGTGCAAATCCCGACACCGGTGAGCCTTTCTGCCACAGCGTCAGGTGATACCATTTTTGCGGAAGCACAATTTGGTGTGCCGCCTTACCAATATTCGCTGAACGGCGGCGCATTCCAAGATTCGCCTGTGTTCCCTGATTTGGCAGACGGCGATTACACCGTGACGGTGCAGGATAATGCGGGGTGTACATCCACGGCTGTCGTGACAGTCATGGGGTCGGGTGTGGTGGAGCCGGGAGCGGCTTGGGGATTGACGATTGCGCCGAACCCCAGCACGGGTTTGTTCCGACTCACCATGCAGTCTGCGCCCGTCTCGTTGCGTGCCGAAGTATTTGATGCTGCTGGCCGCATGGTGCGGACGCTTGATTTTTCGCCGGGCGGAGGCCAGTTCAGCACTATGTTGGATTTGCAGGATGCGCCGCAGGGCGTGTATATGCTGCGCCTTACCGACGGATCAAATTGGGGCAGCGTTCGGTTGAGCGTCGTTCGATAATATGGGGTTGGAAAGGCCTTGTCTTTCGACCATCTTTGAATAAATTGGCAGCTGTTCGGGTAGCCCGGTTGGGTTCCTGAACAGCTGCCAAAATTATGCAATACACTTGTTACATCATTGATGATGAGCCGATTGCCATCGAAATCATCGAGTCGTACCTGCAGCGGCTGGAGGGGTTTTCTGTTGTGGGAAAATTCACCAACCCCATCAAAGCCTTCGAGGCTTTGCAGCAGCAGCCAGTGGATTTGCTGTTCCTCGATATCCAGATGCCGGGGCTGACCGGGCTGGAATTTTTGCAGTCGCTGCGCTCGAAACCGGAGGTGATTCTCACCACTGCCTACCGCGAATTTGCCCTCGAAGGCTTCGAACTCGACGCGGCGGATTATTTGCTCAAACCTGTTTCGTTCGACCGTTTTTTAAAGGCGATTGGAAAATTCCAAGCACGGGTGCGCAAGGCGGAATCGTCTGTTTTGCCAAAAATTCAGGCTTCTGAAAATGAAGCCCCGCACCTTTTTGTCCGCGCCGACCGCAAAAACGTGAAGGTGCTGCTCGACGACATTCTCTATTTGGAAAGCCTGAAAGACTATGTGCGCATCGCTACGGCGCAGGGCAAAATCACGACCAAAGAGACGATTACGCACTTTGAGGAGGTGTTGCCGAAGGAGCGTTTCTTGCGGGTGCATCGCTCGTTCATTGTGGCCAAAGACAAAATCACCGCGCACTCGGCGGACGGATTAGACATCGGGAAAACGCCGATTCCGGTGGGCAGGATGTACAAATTGGCGGTGGAGCGGGAGATTTTGGGGCGGTAGCAGTTGGCCAGCACACTCTTTTTCCACACATATTTCGCCCTCTTGCTAAAAAAGCCAACAGAAAATTTGCGCATTCGGCAGGTGAAGTTATTTTTGCCACATGAGCAGGTAAATGCCTGTGCATTCATTAAGCAAAAAATATTGAACGACCCATCAAAGCCGCCCTGCGCTTTTGACGGGTCGTTCCTTTTTTCAATGACCGCCTATGCCCGAATCGAACATCTCTCCCTCTCTCCCCCGCCTCGGCCAAACCTATCGCCGCGACCCCTGGTGGGTAAGCCCCGCGCTCGTTTTCACCGTGCTGTCCTCGTTTGTGATTTATACGACTTGGGCGGCGTTTCAGGGCGTGCATTATACTTATCAGGGGTATTTGTCGCCGCTGTATTCGCCGGAACTGTGGGGCAGTTCGCCGCACAGCGTGTTTGGTCCGCAGCCCGGCTGGTGGCCTGCGTGGTTGCCTTTTTCGCCCGCGCTGCTGATTCTGTGGGCGCCGGGATTGTTTCGGGTCACCTGCTATTATTACCGGGGCGCTTACTACAAGGCGTTTTTTCTCGACCCGCCTTCCTGCTCCGTTTCAGAATCGAAAAAACGCTATACCGGCGAGCAGTCGTTCCCCTTGTTTATGCAAAATGTCCACCGCTATTTCGTGTTCATCGCGCTCGGCTTTTTGGTCATCCTCACCTACGATGTCTGGAAAGGAATGTGGTTCACCGACCCTGTCACCGGCAAAGAAACCTTCGGCATCGGCGTGGGCACTATCGTGATGGCGGTCAATGTGTTTTTGCTGGGGTCGTACGCGACGGGCTGTCATTCGCTGCGCCACGTCGTGGGCGGTATGCTCGACCAACTTTCCCGCCGTCCGGCGCGGTTTCTGGCGTATCGTTGCGTCACTTGTTTCAATAAAAAGCACATGATGTGGGCTTGGCTGAGTTTGTTCTCGGTGGCATTTACTGATATTTATATCCGACTTTGCTCGATGGGGGTGTGGACGGATTTTAGGATTTTTTAGTGGTATCCCCCCGCTTTGTCATTCTGATCCGCCAGTCGGCGGAGAAGAATCTACACAATATTCGTTCATCGCGATGCTCCAAAGAACTCGTGGGAACTTGGCTTTTGTAGTTCCTTCACTTCGTTCAGGATGACAAGATTGTGGTGAAGGAATGCCATCCAGTACATTGAGCCTCAATCGAATCAATCGAACTCAATCAAAAAAATCGAATCACTCGACTACATGACATCTTACGATACCCTTGACTACGACGTATTGGTGATTGGCGCGGGCGGCGCAGGTCTCCGGGCTGCAATAGAAGCCTCGGCGCATGGCGTCTCGGTCGGTTTGATTTGCAAATCCCTGCTCGGCAAGGCGCACACGGTCATGGCCGAAGGCGGGGTCGCCGCCGCTTTGTCGAACGTGGACGAGCGCGACAACTGGAAAGTCCATTTTACGGACACCATGCGCGGCGGGCAATACCTGAACAACTGGCGCATGGCCGAACTCCACGCCAAAGAAGCCCCCGACCGGGTGCGCGAACTGGAGGCTTGGGGCGCTCTCTTCGACCGCACCAAAGACGGCAAAATCCTCCAGCGCAACTTCGGCGGCCACAAATACCCGCGTCTGGCGCACGTCGGCGACCGCACGGGATTGGAGATGATTCGCACCTTGCAAGACCACGGGATTCACCTCGGCATGGAGGTGCACATGGAGTTTACCGTCGTCACTTTGCTGAAAGACGCAGGGCGCGTGGTCGGCGTTTTCGGCTACGACCGCGAGCGCGGCAGGTTCAAGGCCTTTCGCGCCAAAGCGGTGGTGCTGGCGACGGGCGGCGTTGGCAGGGCTTACAAAATCACGAGCAACAGTTGGGAATACACGGGCGACGGCCATTCGCTGGCCTACCACGCGGGCGCAGATTTGCTCGATATGGAATTTTTGCAATTTCACCCGACAGGCATGGTGTGGCCGCCAAGTGTGCGCGGCATTCTGGTGACGGAAGGTGTGCGCGGCGAGGGCGGTATTTTGCTCAACAAGGAGGGCCGCCGCTTCATGTTCGACGACATTCCCGACCTTTATAAAAATCAAACGGCTGACAATGAGGAAGAAGGCTGGCGCTACACGCAGGGCGACCGCAATGCTCGCCGACCGCCTGAACTCCTGACCCGCGACCATGTGGCGCGTTGCATTGTGCGGGAAATCAAGGCAGGCCGGGGCAGTCCGCACGGCGGCGTTTTTCTCGACATCGCTTGGATAAAGGAAAAAATCCCCAACGCGGCAGACGTGATTAAGAAAAAACTGCCGAGCATGTACCACCAGTTTAAAAAACTGGCCGACATTGACATCACGAAAGAGCCGATGGAGGTGGGGCCGACGACGCACTACATGATGGGCGGCATCAAAGTGGACGCCGACTCGCAAATGTCCACCGTGCCGGGGCTGTTTGCGGCGGGCGAGTGTGCGGCGGGTTTGCACGGCGCGAACCGTTTGGGCGGCAATTCGCTTTCGGATTTGCTTGTTTTTGGAAAACGCGCCGGCGAGTACGCGGCTATTTTTGCAAAAGAAAATGAGCATGGGAAAATTGACGAGACGGCGATAAAAGCCATTGTAAACGAAACCCTTGCGCCGTTCGACCGCAACGACGGCGAGAATCCTTTTCAGGTGCAAATTGATTTGCAAGAAATGATGCAAGACCTCGTGGGCATTGTTCGGAATGAAGAAGAAATGCAGAAGGCCACGTTGGAATTGAAAAAACTGCGCGAACGTGCGGCCAAAGTGCGGGTCGTCGGCAACCGTGAGTACAACGGAGGCTGGCACACGGCGTTGGATTTGCAAAATTTGTTGACATGTTCGGAGGCGATTACGCTGGCGGCGCTCCATCGCAAGGAAAGCCGGGGGGCACATTTCCGGGAGGATTTTCCGAACAAAGACGCCGAAAGTGGCACGTTCAACTTTGTGATTCGGAAAGGCGGCGATGGGCAGATGGAGATTGTGCGGCAGCCGATTGTGGAAGTAAGACCTGATTTGAAAGAGATTATTGAGGAAATGAAGTAACAATTTAAAAGTCACGCAAAGAACGCCAAGCGTAGAGTACTCTTTGCGGGCTTTGCGTCTTTGCGTGACAAAATTTCCAAATAAACGAATCAACAACATCATGCCGACCGCATCTTTTACCATTTACAGAGGCAACGCTACGGAAAACGGAAGGTTTGAAACCTACTCCACCGAAACAGACGAGGGCATGGTCGTGCTCGATGCCGTGCATAAAATTCAGGCGGAACAGGCCAACGACCTTTCGGTGCGCTGGAATTGCAAGGCCGGCAAATGCGGCTCCTGCTCGGCGGAAATCAACGGGCGGCCCAAACTCATGTGCATGACCCGGCTCAGCGATTTGCCGTTGGACAAACCCGTGTTGTTGCAACCCATGAAAGCATTTCCGTTGATAAAAGATTTGGTGACGGATGTGTCGTGGAATTTTAAAGTGAAGAAAAAAATCAAAAAATTCAAGCCCCGCAAACCCGACGCGGCAGACGGAACTTGGCGAATTGCTCAAGAAGATGTGGAGCGTGTGCAGGAATTCAGGAAATGTATCGAGTGCTTTTTGTGCCAGAATGTGTGCCACGTGCTGCGCGAACACGAGATGCACGACGAATTTATAGGGCCTCGATTTTTGGTTTATACCGCCGCATTGGAAATGCATCCGCTCGATGTGGAAGACCGTGTGCCGGATTTGAAACAGCAGGACGGCATCGGTCTTTGCAACATCACGAAATGCTGCACCACCGTTTGCCCGGAGGATATTCACATCACCGACAACGCCATTATTCCATTAAAAGAGCGGGTGGTGGACAGGTTTTACGACCCATTGTTTTGGTTTTTTAGGCTATTCAAGAAAAAATCGAACTCATAGGGGTGGCAACCAACAACCAACAGCTAATAACCAACAACGGCTTATGTTTCAACTCAAACCTATTTCCGAAAAAAGTATCCCCGAAGCCTTGCAAAAAGCGGAACGTTATCGCTTGCTCAACGAGCCATACTTGGCGGAGAGCATCTGTCAGGATATTCTTGAAATTGAGCCGGGCAATCATGCAGCGGTTGTTACCATGTTGTTGGCAATTACCGACCAGTTTGGAAGCCACATGTCGGCCAACGTGAACACTGCCCGTCAGCTCCTTCCTTTATTGAAAAATGAATATGAGCGTCATTATTTTTCGGGCATCATCTGCGAACGGCAGGGCAGTGCCATGTTGAGCCGGGGGAAAGCCAGCGACCATTTTGCTGCTTACGAGTGGCTGACTGATGCAATGGAGAATTATGAAAAAGCGGAAGCTGTGCGCCCATCCAACAATGACGATGCTATTCTGCGGTGGAATACCTGTGCCCGCCTGATAATGAACCACCGTCTGCAACCGCGGCAAGAACAGTATGTGGAGCCATCGTTCGATTGATGTGCGTTCTATTTTCGACAGGATTTGCAAGGTTTCATTTTATTGAAAGTCAATAACCTGAATCATGTCAACCCCACAAATCCTGTCGAAAAACGAATCTTGCTGGCTGTCAAAATATTACGGCGCTGGCACAAACTCTGCCGCCGGGGCAGCACTCGGCGGAGCGATATCAAAAGGCTCCGACGACGACTGCGGCACGGGGGCGTTGGCAAATAGCATCAAAGGAGCGGCAATTGTCTGGTCAACTGCACGAATCACAACCGTTACGCGCGGGAGCGAAGAAGTGGAGCCGTCGGTGCGTTCCGTCACCTCAATGACGTCGAATGCCACGACACCGAGATTGGCACCTTGCAGGTTGCCGTTGAGCGGTGAGTAGTTGATGCTGATGTCGCCGTCATAAACTACCGCGAGTACCGTTTTCCCAATCAACATTTTGAGTCCGGTGGCGCGGAGCGGCGTTACGTCCGCTATTTTGTCGAGCAATACCTCTTTGTCATCTTCTCCACCGCCAAGACCGGGGCCTGCCGCGAGGAAGTTTTGTGCGCCATTGCCAGTAGGGTCGGCGTTTTTCCACGAATTGGGAATTGTTTTTAGGGCGTGCCAGCCTTCGTCGCCGACTTGACCCGTGTAGAGGTCAATCGTTTTACCGATGTTTTCTTCAAAAAAACGGAGCGTTTTGCGGACGCCCACTTCGGCGAGTTGGTCGTTCACATCCGTGTCAGAAAAATCGTTCGGTTCATTGCCGTTGTCAATACTTTCTTCGTCAATCACAAGCAGCACGGCTTCGGCGGGTGGGTCGTCTGTGCCATCGGTGCTGTTCTTATCGCAAGCTGCGATGGTAAACAAGAAAAATGCGCCGCAGGCCAGTAGGGTAGTGCGGCTGTTTTGAATCAGGTCCATCATAATGTTTGTAGTTTGATTTGAAAAAACTGGAACCTGAACGGTTGGCGGGTTTGCCCATTGTCGCTAAACAGGCCTTTTAACTTTTTGCCAAGTCTATTGAATCACGGATAAATCTCCCGCCTGCACGCCTTCAACGTATTCATCAGCAACGCCGTCACCGTCATCAAACCCACGCCGCCCGGCACGGGGGTGATGTGGCTGCATTTTGGTGCAACTTGCTCAAAATCAACGTCGCCGACCAAACGAGAGCCGGATTTTTTCGTCGCGTCGGCGATGCGGTTGATACCCACATCAATCACCACTGCGCCTTCTTTCACCCAATCGCCTTTGATAAATTGCGGGATGCCGATCGCCGCCACCACGATGTCGGCGCGGCGTACTTCCTTGTCGAGGTTTTGTGTGCGCGAGTGCGTCAGCGTCACCGTGCAGTCGCCGGGATAACCTTTTCGCGAGAGCAAAATGCTGATGGGTGTGCCGACGATATTGCTGCGACCCACCACGACGCAATGTTTTCCGGCAGTCTCGATGTTGTAGCGGCGCAGCATTTCCACGATGCCATAGGGTGTGGCTGGCAGGAAGGCCGGGAGCCCTTGCGCCATGCGCCCGAAGTTGATGGGGTGAAAGCCATCTACGTCTTTTCGGTGGTCAATGGCGAGTGTAACCTTCTCTTCGTCAATGTGTTTGGGCAACGGCAACTGCACGATGAACCCGTCCACATCTGGGTCGTCGTTGAGGCTGCGCACGATTTCCAAAAGTTCATTTTCTGAAATATCAGCCTCGCGCCGGATGAGGCTGCTCTTGAATCCTACTTGTTCGCAAGATTTGATTTTGGAATTGACATACACTTGGCTGGCGGCATTTTCGCCGACCAAAACGGCAGCCAAATGCGGGATTTTGTCGTGCCGCTCGCGGATGATATCCACTTCGGCGGCAAGTTCGGCTTTGATATTTTCGGAAAGGAGTTTTCCATCGAGAAGGGTCATGTGTGATAGTTTTGGGCAAAGGTAACGCCAACCTTCTGGTTGGCGAATATCTCGTGTTCGCCAACCAGAAGGTTGGCGTTACTGAGTGGCTAAAATTTTGAGCGAGCAAAAGGCTTTTTCATAAATTTCTGCATTCCCCGCATCTGGTTTCACCACCCTATCCTTATGGTTTTCAGGCAGTTGTTCCAAATTTAAAATTCCACGGGCAAATTTCACCGCTCCCAAAACCGAAGCATCCGTGTCATTTTCATGGAGCAAAACGGCTTTTTGAAAAATATCGGCCAGCATCTGTACCCACAGCCGGTTTTTGGAAAAACCGCCTCCCGCGTGGAGCGTCCGAATCGGCTGCCGGGCTTCCAATGCCTCGGCGATGATTTTGAGGTTGAACAAAATGCCCTCCATGGCCGCCCGCACGAAATGCACCTGCGTATGCCTGGCCGTCAGGCCGTGAAAACCACCTCGCGCCGAAGCATCATAAAGCGGCGCTCGCTCGCCAAAAAGATAGGGCAAAAAGAGCAGCCCATCTGAGCCGGGCGGCACGCCAATCGCCTGATTTGCAAAATCTTCTGCGTTGAGCGGCGACTGAAAAACAGAAGTGCGCAGCCATTCCAGCACGTTTGTGCCGTTGTTGCTTGCCCCGCCCACGATACAGCGTTTTTCATCCAAACGGTAACAAAATGTGCGCATTTGCTCATCCAAAACAGGCTCTTGTGTCACCATGCGAATGGCCGCGCTGGTGCCAATCGTGACCGCCACTTGGCCGGGTTCGGTCGCGCTGGAGCCGAGGTTGGCGAACGCGCCGTCGCTGGCGCCTATGATGAGGGGAATACCGGAAGGCAAACTTTCGGAAAGGTGGAAACTTTCTGAAAGTTGAGTCACGAAGGAGGGCGAAACCAGCGTGGGAAGTTGTTCAGCGGAAATCCCTGCCAACGCCAAAGCCTCTTCATCCCAGTCGTTTTTCCGAATATTCAACAGCCCGGTGGCAGACGCGACAGAGAGGTCGGACTGATATTCCCTGGTGAGTTTTTTCCAGATGAATTCTTTGACTCCCAAAAACTTGTGCGCCTTTTGAAAAACATCCGGTTGGTTTTGTCGCAGCCAGATCAATTTGCACAGCGGCGACATGGCGTGAATGGGGACGCCGGTGCGGCGGTAAATTTCCAAACCTTTGCTGCTTTGGCGAAGGTCTTTTGCGATCGCGTCGGCGCGCAAATCTGACCAAAGCATAACGTTTGTGAGTGGTTGCCCAGCCTCGTCCACTGCGACGAGGCCATGCATAGCGGAGGAAAAAACGATTCCGTGCAACTCACCCGTCAGACGACTCAAAGTCGTCTGACGGGTTGTTTCGCGCAAAACTTCCAACATATTTTGAAAAATGGCTTCCGGCTCCTGCTCGTTCCAGCCAGGTTGCGGCGACAGGGTTCGGTTGGCGCGTTCTGCGCTTGCCACTATTTCGCCCGCACCGCCGAATGCGACGGCTTTCACGTTTGTGGTGCCGATGTCGAGACCGATTAACATAAGGTGGGAAGTGACACTTTTTCAAAAAGTATCACTTTTTTTCCACTGCATGGCCGCCGAACTCGTTGCGCAATGCAGCGACGACTTTGCCGGCAAAAGTGTCGTCCTGTTGCGAGCGGTAGCGCATGAGCAGCGAAAGGGCGATGACGGGCGTGGGCACACCGAGGTCGAGGGCAGTTTCGAGCGTCCATTTGCCTTCGCCGGAAGAATGCATCACGCCGCGAATGGCATCAAGGTGTGGGTCTTTGGAAAAAGCGTTGGCGGTAAGTTCCATGAGCCAAGAGCGGACGACGGAGCCGTGATTCCAGAGTTCGGCAACTTTTTGGAAATCAATGTCGTAACTCGATTTTTCCAGCACCTCGAAACCTTCGGCGATGGCCTGCATCATGCCGTATTCGATGCCGTTGTGTACCATTTTGGTGAAATGTCCTGCGCCCGCCGCGCCCACGTAGAGCGTACCATTGGGCAGGGAAATATCGTCGAAAACGGGTTTGCAGAATTCGTACACTTCTTGTTCTCCACCAATCATGGTGCAGGCGCCGTTCAATGCGCCGGAGGTGCCGCCAGAGGTGCCGCAGTCGAGAAAATCAATGCCTACTTTTTTCAAAAAATGATAGCGCCGCACCGAGTCGTTGAAGTTGGAATTACCGCCGTCAATCAGGACATCGCCCGCCATGAGGTGGGGCATGAGGTTTTCGATGACTTCGTCCACGATGTTTCCGGCTGGCACCATGAGCCAGATGACGCGGCGGGGCGAGAGTGCGGCACATATATTGGCGAGCGAATCGGCGCTCGAAATGTCTTGTTCCGAGGCGATTTTGGCGGTCAGTTCTGCGGAGCGGTCGTGGGCGACGACAGAGTGGCCGTGATTGCGGAGGTTGAGGGCGATGTTGTAGCCCATTTTGCCGAGGCCGATTAGTCCAATTTGCATTTTGTTGTTCGTTGATTGTTTACCCGCCGTAGCCTTGGCGAAGGAGGGTTGTTCGTTCAGAGTGAATCGCGAAGTTTTTTGGGCAGTTTGGCTTTCACGAGTTCGTAGGATTGTCGGATGCAGTGTTCCCACTCTGCGTCGCTCAGCCACAAAAAATCGAGTACATAGACCCATTTGGCGCGTGCCAGATAGGGTGCGGGGATGATGCCTTCGCGGGCAATCATGTCGCGGTATTCTTCATCGGGCACTTTGAAAGAGGCACCTTGGTCGGTGTCGGCGGAGGCGGTGCAAAACATTTTTTCGCCGACGAGAAAGCACAGGTCGCTTTCCCATTTGATGTCCTCGGTGGCACCGGGGAGGGAAAGGCAGAGGGTGCGGAGCGATTCGATATTCATATCATTTGAGTTCTAATAGCCCAAAAATCCCCGCGTCTATCCAGCCCCGGTTTTTGTCCTCGCCTTCCACGCGCACCGAGCCGATGAAGTTTTCGCGTTCGGGCGAGTGGTCGTTGTCGCAGTAGGCCAACGCAAAACCCATTTTTTTGCCGGCCTTCAGCATTTTCGGGATGTTGTCGCCGCCGTCTTCATATTTGTTGCCGTCGAAAATTTTTATGGCGACTTCCCAAGTACTCACATTCCCGGTCGTGACGCGGCGGGTGGTGCAATGGTCGTCATAAAACCGGGGGGCTTCGTCCGGCCCGATATCGGCCACTTTTCCGTCGAGGGCGATATGGTAGGCGAAGGCATTGTAGCTGTATTGGTGGTTGCCGCCGGAAGCGTCCTCGTCCATGAAGATTTCGAGGCAGTCGTCGTCCCAATATTTCAGGAGGCCATCGGGGCGGATGTCAATGAGGGTATCGTCGGTGATTTCGGTGAGGACGTAGAGGTTGTTTTCGTCCCAAAGGATTTTGTAGCGCCCGGAGAAATCTTCGGCGGAGGGCTGCTGGCCGAGCCAAAGTTGGTCGAGCGGGAGCCATTCGGCGGTTTGCCAGGCGGGGTCGTCGGCGATGCCGTTGATGAGGGGTGTGCCGTAATTCGCAGCGAATGGCTGGCGATTCAGCGGGTCGGGCACTTCGGCGGGTTGCTGACCTGATTTTGGCTGCAAAAAGATGAAAAGCAAAGTGAGCAGGGCGACAGCGAGGCCGATGAGTGAGTTGCGGTCCATTCTGAAAAATGATTTTGGGCAAAGGTTTCATTTTTTTGCCACATAGCCCAGCGCTCGAAATGCTCAACAGTGTTGGCACGGTTTTCGGATAATGCATTAAGGCAAAGCACCGGACAAATTTTGAGCGTGTTTTTCACCCAAATTTAATCGTTGAATCCTTTGTGCCCCGGTTCTAAATCGAGAAATTTGCGCCCTGATTTGCCAGCCTTTCCGCCAAACTCGCGGTGAAAAGTTTTCTTTTTGCGAGCGGAACCCCCTTTAATCGTCTGCCCCTCATATTCCCGTTTGAACAAATTTCAGCAAGGTTCCAGAAACTTTTTTTCTTTGAATAGGCACATCTGTCCGCTCCTGTTCAAGCAAAGTGTGTGGCACCTGTTCAAAACTGCGATTATCGTCCAACGGAAAAATAACTACAAGAATATGAGTACAGTAACATCCGGTGAAAACCACCTTGATAATGTAGAGCCGCGGTGGTTTGCTGTTTACACCAAGTTCAAAAGAGAAAAAGTGGTGCAAAAAAGGCTTCAGGAGCAAGGAATTCAGGCATACCTGCCGATACAATCTTTGACGCGCAGGTACGACAGGAAGGTGAAAGTTGTGGAGATGCCGCTCATCAGTTGCTATGTGTTTACGCGGATAACTAAGAAGCATTATGTGTCTGTGCTGAACACGGCGGATGTGCTGAACTTCGTCAAATTTTCCCAAAACCTGATTGCTATACCTGACCGTGAGATCCAATTGTTGCAGCGCATGGTAGGGGAGGGCATTGACTTGGAAGTGACACCAAAAGGTTATCAAATGGGCGACGAGGTAGAGATTGTGTCGGGCAGTTTGGCCGGTTTGCGAGGTATCTTGTTGGAAAAGGCTGGTCAGCGAAATTTTTTGGTGGAATTGAAAAATATCGGCTATTCGCTGCGCATCCAAGTGGAGCCAGGTTTGCTGAAAAAGGCGGGCGCAAGAGCAAGAGGATGAGACCCGGCTGGGAGAGAAAAAGAACCGATTACATTCGTTGCCGGTGTGCATATTGCCGGATTTGTTTTGGTAAAAAAACCTTCAACTTGTGGGTTGCAACTTAGAAAAATTGGCTGTAAAATTTTGAGAATAAGTACTTTGCGACTTTTCATCGGCGAAGCCGTATTTTTTCATCTTATGAGTTGTCTCAACAAAGTCACCAATCATAATTTTAATAAACGAATGAGAAATTTTGCCCTCCTCGGCGCTGCGGGCTACATCGCACCGCGGCACATGAAAGCGATCAAAGAAACGGAAAATGACCTCGTTGCTGCATTGGACAAATACGACAATGTAGGTGTCATTGACAGTCATTTCCCGGAAGCACACTTCTTCACGGAGTTTGAGCGATTTGACCGTTATTTGAGCAAACTGAAACGTGAAGGAACACAGATTGACTACGTTTCCATTTGTTCGCCCAACTACTTGCACGACGCGCACATCCGTTTCGGGCTGCGTATCGGTGCAGATGTTATCTGCGAAAAGCCACTCGTGCTGAACCCGTGGAACCTTGACGCGCTTCGCGTAGAAGAAGAAGAAAGTGGCTGCAGAGTGAACACCATCCTCCAATTGAGGCTGCACCCGGGCATGCTGGATTTGAAACGCCGCGTGGATGCTGCCCCCCCCGATCAAGTGTTCGACGTGGATGTCACCTATATCACTTCGCGGGGCAACTGGTACTATGCCAGCTGGAAAAGCAGCACAGAAAAGTCGGGCGGTATTGCTACTAACATCGGTGTCCATTTCTTCGATGCGCTGACATGGATTTTTGGGGGCGTAAGGGAGAACACGGTGCATTTGCACACGCACGACCGCGCCGCCGGATACCTCGAATTGGACAGGGCGCGGGTGCGTTGGTTTCTCAGTATCAATTACGACACCATCCCTGAGGCGGTGAAAGTCACCACAAAAGCCCGCACCTATCGCTCATTTCAAGTAGATGGTGCAGAAGTAGAGTTCAGCGACGGGTTTGCCGAGTTGCACACAAAAAGTTATATGGATATTCTCGACGGATACGGGTTTGGGCTGGACGACACCGCACAAGCAGTCAAAATCACTTACGATATCCGCAACGCAAAACCCATAGGCATCGCAGACAATTGCCACCCGTTGGTGTTTTTGCCGTCCAGCCCTCACCCTTTTGAGCGCGAGGAGTTGGTTGAGTTTTTGTAATCCTTTTTTCACACACCATAAAATTCCCATCCCAGACAATGAAAAACTCGATTTACACACACGCCGTTTCTAATCCGACGGCATCAGGACCGACACAGTTTTTGAGAAACTTTTTTTTACCATATCTGACAGGCCACACAAAGTTGGGAAAGCATCTACAAGTAGATGTACACGGCCATTGGCTGCCCGGCGTGGACGACGGGGCCCAGACCGAGAAAGAAGGTCTGGCCCTCGTCCGTGGCCTTGTCGAGTTGGGCTACACCAAACTCATTGCCACGCCCCACATCAAAGAGACCTGCCCCAACGAGCCAAAAGACTTGAAACGGGTATTCCAATATTTCCAAAAAAGCGTGAAAAAAGCAGGTATTGAGGTAGATCTGTCGCTGGGTGCGGAGTATATGCTCGACGAAGGTTTTGCCAGGCACTTGAAAGAGGGACTGCTCACACTGCACGACAAATATGTGCTGGTGGAACTCAACCCCCAACAGGTCAAAATCCTGCCAGCGCTGAAACAAACGCTGTTCGATATCAAACTGAAAGGCTACATCCCCGTGCTTGCCCACCCCGAACGCTACGGATACTATTGCGACAACTGGAACACGATGGAGGGTCTCAAAGAGACCGGGCTGCTGTTTCAGGGCAATGCGCTTGCGGTGTCGGGCCTCGAAGGGAAAGATATTACCAAAAGAGCCCGCAAATTGTTGGACCACGGCTGGTACGAATTTGTGGGCACAGACATACACAACGCCACGCACCTCAAGCATTTGAGCAAAGTGTCGCTGCACCAAAAGTTTCACAACGGCGATTTTCAATAACCGATACGCCGTTTTAATCCACTCTCCCTTTCTGGCCGCAATGGTCCCTACAATGACCGATTTTTTGCAATTTTCGAAGCCATTATCAAAATGGCACGATGATAGCAATGACCCAATAACTTTAATCCTTCCTTCCTGCCACGGTGACTTAACTGTTCACTAATCTGCCAACGCGCAACAAATGAAGAATTTTACTATTGCCCCAATGGCAGCCGTCGCTGTCATTCTCCTTGCGATGCTCAACAGCTGTGGGAGCGTCAAACACACTGAGATGCTGATGCTCCAAGATGTCCAAAACCGACTGGCCGCCATCGACACGCTCCCCGCACTCCGAATCCAAGCAGACGACATCCTAAGTATTCAGGTCAGCAGCCGCTCGCCAGAGAACTTGATTGCTTTCCAACAACAAAAAACGGAAGGCCTTGCCTCTTCGGGCGAGCAAGCCCTCGGCATCCAAGATGGCTACCGGGTGGACGAAAACGGCGACATTTTCCTGCCCTATATCGGCAAGGTGAGGGCGGCGGGAAAAACTGTACTCCAACTAAGGCAAGAAATCAGCAACAAAATGATACAGTTTATCCCCGACGCAACGGTGCAGGTTCGTTTCCTCAACTTCCGCGTCACCATGATCGGCGAGGTCACACGGCCCAATGCCTACATCATTCCCAACGAACGGCTCAACATCCTCGAAGCCATCGGCATGGCGGGCGACTTCACACCCTACGCCCGGCGCAATTCCGTACTCATCATGCGCGAGCGCAACCAAGTACGCGAGTTTGTGCGCCTCAACACGCAGGATACCACCTTGTTCTCCTCCCCCTATTTCTACCTCAAACCCAATGATATTGTATATGTGGAGCCTTTGAAAGCCAAAGAATATGCCACACAGGGCGACTTCTTATCGAGATATTCCAATGTGTTTTTCCCCATCGTGACACTATTGACCTTCGTCCTTGGCCTTTCCATCAATTGACATAGGGGTGAAATTTGAAAAACATACTAATTTTTCAACCTGCGCCCCAACTTTCATAAAATCAAACAGACACAGTTTCTTCAAAAAAATAATCGAACCGTGAAAGAGGAAAAAACTGATTACAGACAATTGCTCGGCAAAGCGCTCCAATACTGGTGGCTCTATGCCCTTATATTCCCTGCCGCGTTGGGGCTTGCATTCCTGTACCTGCGCAAAGCGCACCCCAAATATGAAGCAGTGGCCATGCTCTTGATAAAAGACGACGCGCAATCGGGCCAACTCGTGGAAGAAGCCGTCTTAGACGGATTGGGCGTGGCTGGAAAAAAACAAAAAAGCCTCGAAAACGAGGTGCAAATACTCAAGTCCACCCCGCTCATGGAGAAGGTGGTAAAAAACTTGGAGCTGCAATATGAGTATTACAGCATCGAATGGATGAAGCGGCGCGACATCACGAAAGACTCGCCTATCAAAGTGGTGGACTGGAAGCCCGCCTATGAAGACATTTATTTGGAAGGCGATGTGTTTTTTGAAAGCAACGGTCGCTATACCCTGAAAGTCGAAAAAAACGAATATCAGGGAGAGTTTGGCAAAGAACTCCGGTTGCCTGAAGGCAAACTTACGCTATCGTTCAGCCGCTCAAAGGATGCTTCGGGGCCAATTGGCATCCGGGTGCAGTCGCCGCACAGCAAAGCAAAAGAGCTGCTTGAATACCTCGATGTATCGGCTATGGGCGAAAAATCAAGCACCTTGAGCATGTCTCTCAAAGATAAAGTACCGTCGCGTGCGGAAGCCGTGCTCATGGAGTTGATAGAGCTTTACAACGAACAGTCCATTGAGGACAAGAATAAAGTTTTTGAAAACAGCCTTAACCTGCTCAACGAGCGCATCAACCTGATAACACAAGAATTGTCCCAAGCTGAATACAGCGTAGAAAGCTACAAACGCCGCAACAATCTCGTGGAAGTCAGTGCCGAAGGCAGCCTGTTGATGCGTGATTTGGCCGACTACAACAAAGAAATCGCCACTACGGATGTCCAATTGGAGATACTCACCTCCATCCAAGAGTTTTTGGAACGAAACAAAGAAAACTTTGAGTTCGTGCCGACTAACCTCAACATCAATAACCTCACACTGACCCAACAACTGGCGAGTTTCAACACCTCATTGGCTGACCGCGACCGCCTCAGAAACCAAGTCGGCCCCTCCCACCCCGATTTAATTTTGGTGGAAAAGCAAATCAGAAACCTTCGCCAAACCATCGTCGAAAATATCCGTGGCATCAAAGCAGATATTCAGTTGGGGCGCAACGCCAAAGAACAACTCAGTGCCAGTGTGCAAAACCGAATGCAAAGCTTGCCGAGCCGCGAACGCGGGCTGCTCGATTTGGAACGCAACAAGAACCTGAAAGAAAACCTATACCTCTATCTCTTGGAAAAACGGGAGCAGTCCGCCATTGCGCTTGCTGTCACCACCAGTACCGGCAGGGTCATCGAACCGGCACAAGCTGGCGACCCATTCAGCCCAAAACCTGCGCAAATCCTGTTGATTGCGTTGTTTCTGGGGCTGGCTATCCCAACAGGTATTGTGTTCTCTATCCATAGCCTCAACGACAAGGTGATGACCGAGGACGACGTGCAGCGTGCCGTGCCGGCCCCGATTGCGGGCGTTTTGGCGCACAGCCGCAAAAAATCGCGCGTTGTGGTAAAAGAAAACAGCACCACCGCTGCCGCCGAGATGTTCCGCGCTTTGCGTGCCAACTTGGCCTTCATCGCGCCCGGCCACAAAATGCAGGCACTGATTGTCACCTCCAGCATTCCTGGAGAAGGCAAGTCGTTCATCGCCCTGAACTTGGGCGTGACGCAGGCACTGGCTGGTAAAAAAGTGGTGCTGCTCGAACTGGATTTGCGGAAGCCCAGCCAGCATTTTGAGGATATTGAAGCTGCGGAAGAGGGCGTGGTCAATTACCTTATTGACCCAGGCACAAAATTGGACAACATCATCGAAAATACCGGCCTTCACATCAACTACGATGTTATCCGTTGTGGCCCAAAACCACCAAACCCCAGCGAGTTGCTACTTTCGGATCGCCTGCGCGAACTGATGACTCATTTGCGCCAGCGCTATGATTTCATCATCCTCGACACGCCGCCGGTGGGCGTGGTGGCTGACGCGCTGCAAATGAAGGATATGGCCGATGCCACTATGTACGTCGTTCGCTCTGGCTATACCCATAAAGGGCAGTTGCGCATCATCCGCGATATACTCCAGAAGGACAAGCTCCCCCGCCCATTCGTCGTCCTGAATGCCGTGCATTTGGACAAAAGCACCTACGGCGGGTACTACACTTCGTATTACGGAGAGGACAAGTAAAGAAAAACTTTTGTGCCCAGTTCTCAACGCTCTCTGGCGTGGTGCTATGCTCCATGCCCCTTGATTCGCGTCCATGATGCGGCTTTTGGAATGAGCAATTAGAAAAACTAACTCGACTCGCTATCAAGTGTCACTCAAACAAAAAACGATAAAAGGGCTTTCGTGGGCGTTCATTGACCGCTTTGCCAACCAAGTTTCCCAGTTTATTTTCGGGATTATCTTGGCAAGGCTGCTCTCGCCCGCCGAATACGGCCTGATAGGGATGTTGGCTATTTTTTTTGAAGTGGCAGACACGTTTGTCATGGCGGGTTTCAGCGAGGCGCTCATTCGGAAAACCAACCCGAGCAAACAAGATTACTCGACGGTTTTTCTGGTCAACGTCGCCACAGGGATATTTTTCTACGCGCTCCTGTGCGTCGGTGCGCCCGGCATCAGTTGGTTTTTCAACCAGCCTGATTTGACGCCCATTATCTGGGTCATGGGCAGCACCATCGTCATCAATGCGCTGAGCATGGTGGCGCGGGTGCCGCTGACGAAAAACATGGATTTCAAGTCACTGGCGACCATTTCCGTCATCAGCAACATCATCTCTGGCACAGTGGCCATCGTGTTGGCATTCAAAGGTTGGGGCGTGTGGAGTTTGGTGTGGCGCAATATCGTTCAGAGCTTAGCCACCACTTTGCTGATATTCGTTTTTTCCAGACCCAGTTTCGGGTTGCAGTTCAGTCGGGCGTCTTTTCGGGAAATTTTCGGATTCGGCTCCAAACTGCTCATGTCGCGTTTGTTTCTCGAAGTTTACAACAACCTATATTATCTGCTCATCGGCAAGTTTTTCAGTGCCAGAGAGTTGGGGCTTTACACACGGGCCAACGGCTACAAGGATATGTTCTCCCGGACGCTGCACAATGTCATCCAGAGTGTAAGTTTCCCTGCTTTGGCAGAAATAAAAGACGACGACGTGCGGCTGAAAAATGCTTATCGGCGATTGGTGCAAACAACGACGTACCTCACGGCGATACTGATGTTTGGTTTGGCTGCTACTGCCGACCATTTCATACTCGGCCTCATCGGGCCGCAATGGGCGGACGCGATTCCGTACTTGCAGCTCCTGAGCATCGTCGGCATTTTTTACCCGTTGCACTACATCAATCTGAACATCTTGGTCATTAAAGGCCAATCGGGCAAACACCTGAAATTGGAGTTTTTGACCAAACTGATTGCCGTGCCCGCTCTTTTCGTCGGTTTCTTTTTTGGCATCATCCCCATGATAATCTGCATGATTTTTACTTGGTCGGTGGATTATTTGGTCACGTCCTCCACGTCGGGCGAGCTCATCAATTATCCGGTGAAGGAGCAGATAAAGGATATTTTCCCCAGTTTCCTTTTTGCCGTACTGCTGGGGGCATTTGTCTTTTTGATCGGAAAATTATTCCCCTTTCACGCCCTCATCGTCCTGCTGATTCAGGTCGTGTCCGGCTTCCTGTTCACCGTAATTGTCTCCAACCAGTTCAGGATAAAACCCTTTTTGGAGATCAAAGAGATTGTGTTGCAGAAGTTTATGAAAAAACCGGCACTGGGATAAAATTGGTTATTTATTGAGTCGGTGATGCGGTTATCCGTAGAGACGACCACCCATAATCAAATCCTCAATTCAACAAATCACCAGTTCAAACAACCAAATCCTCAATTCAACAAATCACCATTATGAATGAATTAATCTCCTGCGTGGTGCCATCCTACAATCGCGCGCACCTGCTAAAAGACGCCATCGAAAGTACCATCGCCCAGACGTACCAGAACTGGGAAATGATTATCGTGGACGACAAATCGCCCGACAACACAGCCGAGGTGGCTAAAACCTACGCGGCCAAAGACCCGCGCGTCAAGTATTTCCTCAACCCCGAAAAAGGCGTGAGCTCCGCCCGCAATTACGGCATCCAAATGTCGCAGGGGCAGTACGTTGCTTTTCTTGACGACGACGACATCAGCCTGCCGCACCGTTTTGAATCCCAGTTGAAAGCCATGAAAAAATCGGGCAACGGCTTCCTTGTGTCGGGTTTTCAATCAAAAGACCGAGTGACAGGCGAGGTGCTGGAAGAGCAGCGGCTGGAACTGAAAGCCACCTGCACGGGCTTTCCGTCGCGCTGGATGATTCGCAAAGACCTGCTGGACAAAGTCGGCGGTTTCGACCAAACTGCCGCGCCGCTGGAAGACATCGAACTGAGCGCCCGGCTGGCGGCTTATGAGACTTTTGCGCTGCACGACGATGTGGTGGCTGTCACCTTCCCGACGGAAGATTCGGCCAGCAGCGCCACCGACAAAAAAGTGCGGGCGCGGCTCGTGCTTTTGGAACGGGGCAAAAACGTCTTTTCGCCGCTCGAAACCGCGTGGTGGGAGTTTTCCGCCGCCACCGATTATTATATGTTGGGGCAAAAAGACAAGACGCTGGAATATCTGAAAAAAGCCGCTGCTGGCGACCCACGTGGCTTGTACGGGTTTGCCTATCAATATTTTAAGTTTGCAAAAGGGCTGAACGGCCCGTTCCGGCGTGTCAACCTGAAAGTGTTGGCCACGCTGCGGGAGTACAATTTCCCGACGCTGGTGAAGCATCCGATAGTGAACAACAGTTGAGTGCCGACGATAGCGCGTTCGACTCAAAAAAGAAATGGCCGATTCACTTAAAGACAAATCCCTCACCGCGTTCCTTTGGGTGCTGGTGGACAAAATCGGCGGCAGCATCGCCAATTTCGCAGTCACTGTCATACTCGCCCGGCTGCTGATGCCCGAAGATTTTGGGCTGGTGGCGATGGTCATGGTGTTCTTTGAGATTTCTTCGAGTTTTATCCAGAGTGGTTTTGGTTTTGCGCTCGTCCGGGAGAAAGAGATTTCGGAGTCAGACAAATCCACCACCTTTATTTTCAATCTTGTCGCGGCCTTTGTCTTTTACGTCGCGCTGTACATTTCGGCCCCCGCCATCGGGTCTTTTTTTAATCAGGAAACACTGGTCGGCATAGTGCGGGTGATGGGACTGAATTTGATAATCGGCTCGTTTTCAATTGTACAAATTGCAGTACTGAGTCAAAAAATCGACTTTAAAGCCCAAACTCAGGTGCGATTGCTCGCCGCCGTCATCTCCGGTGTTTGTGCAGTCGTGCTGGCGCTGAAAGGATTTGGCGTGTGGAGTTTGGTGGCGCGGTTGGGGGTCATGGAGTTGATGAGCGCGATTTTTTTATGGGTCGTCAATCCATGGAAACCTGTGCTGCGGTTCAGCACCGCGTCATTCAGGAAGTTGTTTGGGTTTGGCTCCAAGATTCTGGCGGAGGCGGTGATTGACAAGTTTTTCAGAAATATGGTGCAGTTGCTCATGGGCAAATTTTATTCGAGCGCCGCGTTGGGCTTTTTTGCGCAAGCCAACACTTTTTGCAACATGGCCGCCACCAATTTTCTCCAGGTGATTCAAAAAGTCACTTATCCGGTGCTGGCAAAACTGAAAGACGACCAGCCCAAACTGAAAGAAGGCTATCGCCAGATTGTCACCATGAGTTCTTTCGCCATTGTGCCGGTGATGGTTTTTATGTGCGTTTTGGCCGAGCCGCTCGTGGTGACACTCGTGGGAGAAAAATGGCTGGGGGCAGTTCCTTTTTTGCAAATGTTGTGCGCAGGCGGGGCGGTTTATCATTTCAACGCCATCAACCTCGATATGCTGCTGGTATTGGGGCGCGTAGATTTAAGTTTGAAATTAGAGGTAATAAAAAAGGTAATTGCGGCGGTCTGCATCATTATTGGTATGCAATTTGGAATTTATGGAATGGTGGCTGGGCAAGTTGCGTCGGTGTTCATCGCGTTGTTCATCAACACATGGTACTCCGACAAATTGCTCAGATACTCATTGAGCGAGCAATCGAAAGACGTGGCAGCAACGGTAGGGTTCAGTTTGTTGGCCGGGGCAGCGGTGTATTTGCTGCAAGTGTTTGTGGATGTGCCGCACGGATACGGTTTGTTGCTCGGCGGCGCGGTTGGCTTGGCGATTTACGGGGGCTTGCATTGGTTGGCCCGGACGAAAGAAATACAATTTATGGAGTCGTTCATAGTGCCGAAAGCGGTGCAGTTTTTTTCAAAAAAACGCCCTTTTACAATGCTTTAATCCAAAACTGCCCTACATCTCTAAACCATTCTAAACCATCCAAACCATTCTAAACTCTTCTAAACCATTTTCACAATCAATCACATACTAATGAAAATTACAGTTACAGGTGCCACCGGCTTTTTGGGAAAACGCGTGGTAAAAAAGTTGAAAGAACGTGGCGAAAACCCCACTACCACCTCCCTTAGCATGGGCGTGGATTTGAGAGACTGGGAGCAGACCATCGCGTTTTTTGAAAAAGAAAAACCCGAAATCCTGTTGAACTGTGCCTCCTTCGTCGGGGGCATTCAGTTTGGCTACAAATACCCCGTTGACCTCTTCGAGAACAACCTGTTGATGAATGTCAACATCCTCAAAGCCGCCCGCCTGACTGGTGTGAAGCGCATCGTCAACCCCATTTCCAATTGCGTTTACCCCGCGAAAGCCACCCTTTTCAAAGAACCCGAAATCTGGGACGGCCCCATGCACGAATCCGTGCTGGTCTATGGTTTTGTCAGAAAAGCATTTTGGGTCGGCTCATGGGCGGCGCATCGGCAATACGGCATGGACATTGTAAATATAGTCCTGTCCAACATGTACGGCCCGGAAGACCATTTTGAAGAAGAACGTTCGCACGCACTTGGCGCTTTGATTATGAAATTCGTGGAAGCCAAACGCACGGGCGCACCTTTCGTGAATGTGTGGGGCTCCGGCAAGCCCGTCCGCGAGTGGATGCACGTGGACGACGGCGCGGAAGCCATGATTCGCAGCATCGAAATGCCCGCCACGGAAGATTTTGTGAACATCGGCGTCGGCCAAGGCATCTCGGTCATCGAAATGTGCGAACTCATCAAAGAACTCACGGGCTATCAGGGCGAAATAAAACTCGACCCGACCAAACCCGACGGCGCCGCCTACAAAACGGTGGACGGCACCCGTGGGGAGCAACTGCTCGGCTGGCGCCCCGAAGTAGAATTCCGCGCAGGTGTAGCGCAGGCGATAAAATGGTACGAGGAGAATCATTGACTTGGTAGAAGAGTTTAGAAATGTTTAGATGGTTTAGACCCACATTTTTAAACACCCTAAACCATTCTAAACTACTCTAAACCATTCTAAACTATCTAAACCCTCCTAAACAACATTTATTCACGCACTAACTAAAACAGCATCAAGACCTGATGACAACTGTACAAACTTCCGACCTCGCCATCAATGGTGGCACACCCATTTCGAAGGAACCTATCTTGATCCACAAGCCGACGATTATCGAAGAGGATATTCAGGCGGTGACGGAGGCCATGCGCTCCACTTTTGTGAGCGGCGACGGGCCGGCTTGCCGCGAATTTGAAAAACGCATGGCCGAATACCTCGGCGTGAAGCACGTCCTCTTCCTCAACTCCTGCACCACCGCTCTCGATTTGGCTTTTATGATAAAAGACTTTCCGGCGGGCAGCGAGGTCATCGTGCCGAATTTTACCTACACGAGCACCGCGCTGGGGCCGATTTTGAACAACCTGAAAATCGTGCTGGCCGACGTGCGCCCCGACAACGGCAACTTAGATGTCGAGAAATTGGAGTCCTACATCACGCCGAAAACGGTGGCCATCATGCCCGTTGACTACGCTGGCAACCCTGCCGAAATGGATGAAATCAACGCCATCGCCGCGAAATACGGCCTCTTCGTGGTGCAAGACTCGGCACAGTCCATCGGCTCGAAGTACAAAGGTTTTTACACTGGCAATCAAGCCCATGTGAGCACCTTTTCCTTCCATGGCACCAAAAACATGACCACCGGTGAAGGCGGCGCCATCGTCTCGAATGACGACCAACTGGCCGACCTCATCAAAATCATGCGCGAAAAAGGCACGGACAAATACTCCTTCTTGACCGACAATGTGACGCGCGGCTACTACGAATATGTAAACAAAGGCAATAGCTATGTGCAGTCGAACATCAACGGTGCGATGGGCGTGACCCAAATCGCCCGCCTCGAAGCGATGAACGCCGTGCGCCGCGAGATTGCGGAATTTTACCTGAAAGCACTGACCGGATTGCCCGGCCTTGATTTTCTGCAAATCACGGAAGGCGCAGAGCACAACTGGCACCTGTTCGGCTTGTTGGTACCTGCTGAGAAAAAATACTGGATTATGGATGCCCTCCGCGCCGAAGGCGTGATGGCCAACGTGCACTACACGCCGCTGCACCGCAACAAATACTACAAAGACCTCGGTGCCGATGCCGATTTCCCCGGCTCCATGGAGTTTTTCAACCGCTTGCTCCGCATCCCGATTTACCCCACTTTGACGGTGGATGAGCGGGAAAAAGTGGCCGAGGCGGTGGTGAAGGTATTTTCAAATCTTTGAATTTGGTATAGAGTGGTTTAGAAGGTTTAGACCCGCTTTTTTTAACTTTCTAAACCATCTAAACCACTCTAAACCTTTCTAAACCTATCAAACATACATTGATGAAAGTTTTACTCCTCGTACCCAAAAGATATGGTTTTCACCAGACGTTCAAAGAGTTGTTCGTCCACATGGGCGGTGAAATCCAGACAATTGACTACCACCATTTGGTGCAGGGCTGGCAGGAAAAGGTGAATACACAGATGTACCGCCTGCCCGACAAATACCGGCTCAAGTGGGAAAATTACTACTTTGAACGGATCAACAAGTTCTACCGCGAAGAGTACGACCGCTTGAAACCCGATTTGGTATTCATTTACAACAGCGAACTGATGGTGCCAGACACCATCCAGCATTTCAAGAAGGGTGGCTCGAAGGTGGCGTTTTTTCTCGGCGACTGCCCCTATTATACGCCAGCCAGTCGGCACTTTATGCCTATCTTGTTTCACGCCGATGCGATTTATACCTACGACAGTTTTTGGGTGGAGGCGTTGAAAAAATTGGGCATCAAAAACATCCATTACCTTTATCCCAACCTGCCTGTCCACCAGCATTTTGAGAAAAAACTGTCGCCTGAAAAATACAACGAGCTGAAGTCGGAAGTCCTTTATGTGGGGATGAACTATAAGACCAGTTGGGGTATCAAAAAGGCAAAATTTTTGAGTTGCTTCTCAGAATTTGATTTACAAATACACGGCGACGACTCGTGGCCGCGCTGGTTTGGGATTTATCCCGAACTCAAAAAATGTTACAAACCCCGGGGCGGCGAATCGCATATTTCAGTGGAAAAACTGAACGATATGTACAACGCCACCAAGTTCGCCCCGGTGGATGCTAATCCCGGCCTTCTCCACGCCATTCACTGGCGTTTTGTGGAGGCACTCTGTTCCGGCGCTTTGCCCATTTTGGAATGGCAGCAGAACGTGGTGGAGATTTTCGGCAACGCCGATGTGCCTGCGGTGAAAAATTTCGAAGAAGCTCCCGAAATCGTGCGCTACTACCTCCAACACGAGGACAAGCGCGTGGAAAAGGTGCAGTGGATGCGAAATGTCATGCTTGAAAAATATTCCATCCCGAACAATGCAAACTTCATATCCAATACCCTCCGTCTCAGCTGAACATACCGAACAACCGCCCGAAACTACGGCTGCGGCCCTTGAGGCCGTGCGCGAGCCTTCCATGCTCAGGAAGGTCATCGGGTTCGTCGCACTGGTTGTTGTGTCCATCTGGTTCAACTATTTTGCGCCAGACTTCTTCGGCACGGTGTTTTTTATCGGCATATTGGTGGCCTACTTCCGTTCGAAAGACGAGGCGTTTTGGTTGGCTTATTTCTTGACAGTATCCGACGGCTTTTTTGGCTTTTTCGGGCTGTACAAGACGATGATCGCCGTGGTGCCGGGCTTGCCAGAAGCAGAGGTGGGTCAGATTTATATCTGGCTGTCCATTATAAAGGCGGGCAGCAGACAGATATCGTACCAGCCATTTTACCACGGTTTTTTAAGGATTCTGTGGATATACACCATTTTTTTACTGGCGCAGGGTTACGTGATAGGGGTCGAGATGGAAATTAATGTGCAGTTCAGGATTGTCAAGTGGATAGCGCCGCTTTTCCTGCTTTATTCCATTCCCCGGTTGTTTACACGGGTAGAGCAATACCGCGATTTTTTCCTGTATCTGTTCAGCGTTGCGTTTGTGGCCTTGGGGGCTCAGATTTTTACCATCATGAATGCGCAAAGCCCAGCACAATATGTCGGTGCGGAAAAGAAAGCCTGGTTTGCCATCAAAGTAAAAGAAGGCAAAACCTACCGAGGTCTTTACAATGAGGGTATTCTGCTCATCAGTTACTTCGGTGCCTTGTTTTTTCTGGCGTTCAGGCCCGGGAAATATCTGCCGGTATGGTTGTGTTTTGCGGTCATTATGGCCAATTTCGCTTCGGTGTTTCTGTCTGCCACACGAGGCTGGGTATTGAGTTTCAGTTTTGCCCTGATTTTCTCCTTGATATTTGTTTTGAAATTGAGTGGCAAACGCCTTTTGACAATAGGAGTGCTGGTACTCATTTTCCTGTTTGGCGCACAATCGCTGCCCATCATCGGAGTTCAAATCAAAAACGCCGTGGAGCGCCTCATGACCATAGGCAAATTGGCAGAAGGCGACGAAACCGCCGGCGGCTCTTTGATACGCCTGAGTGTCCGTGGCCCCCGGGTGATGAAACACTGGGCGGAATCGAAGCTAACCGGGTGGGGTTTTTCCAAACACTTCATGGACCACAACGACTTCCACGTCGGCAACCAGAATATCCTGATGCACTCTGGCATTATAGGCTATGTGCTGCTGCACGTCTTCTTTTTATATTTCATGTCAACGCTCTTTTTCCGCAGCATGAACCAGCCCCGCGGAAGCCCATATAAAGGCGTGTTGCTCTTTTTCTGTATTTTCTTCCCAGCGTGGTTTATGCTGCACTCCTCCTCCCAGCAGTTTTTCTCTTATTATCAATTCGTCGTGGGTGGAATCATCCAAGCAGTTTTTTTCAGCTTGGGCGCTTTGATGCACGAAGATTCAGAAGAATACCAATGGAAATGAATCCTGTTTATGAAAACGGCAACGGGGCCACGCTCAGCCGCCCCCTTGCCAAGACATCTGGGACACGGACGAAAACGAAACCTGTTCATTACATTCAATGGCAAATCGGGCCAGGGGGCATCGAATTGAGCATCAATCACTACATCAACCATTTGAGCGCTCAACGCAAGTTGTACGCTTACAGCCTTCGAAAAATTGACCGCAACATATACGACGAGTCAAGCATCACGGTCACGGAAGGAGGGAAGAGCGGGTGGCGGTTGTACGCGGATTATTTCAAGTATTGCCGAAGGCACCGGAAAGATATTTTCCACATGCACAATGGTGGCCCGGTCATTCTGCTATTGACTTTGTTGGCGGGTGTGCGGAATCCCCTGTACCACATTCACGGCACGATTTACTGGCACAATTTTGTCCAAAAACTGTACTTGAAGCCCATCTGGGGTTTTATCCGTTTGCTCTTGACTTGGCGAAAGGCAACTTTCGTCGCCAACTCCAAATACAGCGCAGGCATTTTCAGCAAAAAAGCCCTGCCCGTGCAGCCAACGGTCATTTACAATGGCCTCGATGTCCAGAATTTTTTGAAAAACAAATCACTGCGGACGGAGCTGCAACGCATGGCATACATCGGGCGGATGTACCCCGGGAAAAATGTGGATTTGGTGATAAGGCTTTTCGAAGAAATAGCGGGCGATAGCCCCAAACTCGAACTGCATCTTGCTGGCTCCGGTCCCTTGCAAGGGGAGTTGGAAGCACAGGCGCAAAAAAGCCCATATTCCGACCGCATCAAATTTTTGGGCTACGTCAAAGACATCACTTCGTTTTATGGCTCGGCGGATTTGTTCGTATTTCTGAGCGCCTACGAATCTTTTGGCAACGTTGTTGCCGAAGCACTCCTGACAGGCTTGCCCACGCTCACGAGCAACATCCCTGTTTTTGAAGAAATATATGGCGAGGAAAAAGATTTTATCCTCGGCGACCCCGCGAACTACGAGGTGGTGAAGCAAAAATTTCTGAAAAACATACAAGACTTTCCCAATCTCGCCCGAAAAGCCCACGACCTCAGCGCCTCTGTGGAAACACAGTGCAGTATTGAAAATCATTTGCGGCAAATCGAAAACATCTATGAGAAACATTAGTCCGCCCATATTCTACTACCACTCGGTAGCACCCAAATTGTTTGATGGCTGGATGCTCAAATTCCTGACGCTCCGGCTGAACAACTTTGAGCAGCAAATGGCTTACCTGCAAGACAACAGCTGCAGAGCCATCTTTTTGGACGAATGGCTGCGCATCCGCAAAGGCCAAAAAACAGCGACCGGAAAGGAAGTCTGCCTCACTTTTGACGACGGCCTGCTCGACAACTGGGTGTATGCCTACCCCGTCGCCAAAAAATACGGCATGAAATTCACCATTTTCGTGTCGCCAGAGTGCATCGAGCCGCGCTCCGGGGTGCGGCCCACGCTGGAAGATGTGTGGAATGGAAAATGCAAGGAAGAAGATTTGGAGGGGCTCGGCTACCTCACTTGGGACGAACTGAAAATAATGCAAGAATCGGGTGTGGTGGATGTGCAATCGCACACCATGACCCACGCAAAATACATTTCATCTCCCGTGCTGAAGGGCTTTTACTACGGCGGCTTCAAGGGTTTTCACCCGATTTTGAACGCTCACCCCGAACTCCGCCCGACTTATATGCGCGACCCCGATTTTGAAAAAAGACTTCCTTGGGGCGCACCTCTGTTCGAGGAAACATCGGCGGTGGTGGCGAAAAAACACTTTGTCAATCAGGAATTTATCCGTGAAATAACCGCGCTCGCACAACAGCACAACCTGATAGACTCGACAGAACGCCCTGCTTACGAAAAAGCCGCCCGCCAACTGGCCGACGACTTCGGGCGCTCCGGCAAACTCATCGAAGGTATTGAGCGAGACGACGATTTCCGCGCCAGAGTGGCTTACGAAATCGTGGACTCCAAACGCATCATCGAAGAAAAACTCGGCAAACCCGTCCAATTCCTTTGCTGGCCCCACGGCGACAACAACTCCGCCGCCCACACGCTGGCAAAAGAATCGGGCTACCTCGCCACGACGTCCGGCAAGATGCTGAACGAGCAAAATCAAAAAGACAGAATACCGCGCTTGGCCGCCGATTTTGAAAACAGCCCTTGGGTGAACCGCCAGAAATTCCATTTCAAAGTAGCCTCACATTACCGGAAGCAACCTTATTACACCTTCCTGAAATTGAATGAGTTTAAAAACAGAGCGTTGCGACGCTGACAACCAAAAATCTGAACCGTCGAAAAACCCAGATAGCGCAACTCCGCAAACTCAAACCAATTGCAATCCATGTTTTTCTACATAGACTACAAATTTCAACAATCAACAATAACCGTCGCACACCTGCCGGGCGAAGAGGCAGTGCCGATGTACCCGCAGGCCAACACGCTCTACCTCCGGGCGGGCAAACAGCGCCTGCTCTCGTTCGATGTGCCGGGCGGGAAGCTGTTGCTGCTCGGCGACCCCGTGTTTCGGAAAAAAGAAAAACTGTTTGAGAGCATCGTCCCCGAGCCGGGCAAAGTGAACCAAGAGAACCTTTATCTCGAAATCAAAGGGCATTATTACTGGTTTTATATTCCGAACTCCCCATCTGCCGACCCCAACTATCTTCTTATCGGCAATTCATTCGGCGCGATTTACCCCGTATATTATATTATTGAAAAAGAGCGTATTGTCGCCTGTTCCTCCTCTTTTACGGTGGCGGAAAAGACAAATGCCGAAACAAAAAACAAACGAAATCTGCTCGAACGCTTACTGTTCAATTACCCTTTTTTCAACTCGACCTGGTGGAGCGGCATTCAGCTCCTGGAGGCGCACCGTTTTTTGAATATCGGCGCACGCGGCGCGGCGGTGGGCGGCGATTTTGAGGTGAGCAATTTTTTCGGCTCGCCGGAAGATACCACGAAAGACAGCCTCTATCGGCTCGGAAAACTGTTCGAGAAAGAAACCCGGCTGTTTTTCCCCGACGAGCCGTTCGCTGTGTCGCTCACAGGGGGATTCGACGGCCGGACACTGGTGACGGCGGCCAAAAAAGCTGGGCGGTTGTTCTCGGCATACAGCTTTGGCAGGCCGGACTCCACGGACGTGACCATGCCCGCCGAACAGGCTTCCGTGCTGCGCATCCCCTACAATCCCATTTTTTTGGACGACCAATATGTGGAAACGGCATCGCTCGGCTCAGCGTGGGATTTTATGCGGCTCACGGAATACAACGGCAATTTTGGCCGCCCGCACTATCACCACGCCGCCAAATTGCTTTCCGAAAAAACGAACTACATCCTCACCGGCAATTTTGGCAGCGAACTTTTCCGGGCGCTGCACTTGCCGGGCGTGATGATGAGCGAGTGCCTTATCCGCGTTTTTTCTGCCAAAGACGACTCGTGGAAAGATTTTCTGCGGCAGTCCGTCCGGCCTTGGGACGCGCATTTTTTCCAAAACGAAACGGATGCGCTCATCGCCGATATCGAAGTTTATTTGAAAAAAATGGAGGGTTGGGAGGCCAATCACAAGTTTTACCATTTTGTGTTCAACGAGATATTCCGCAAATATTTTGGCCCAGAATTGGTAATGCAGAGCCAATATCTCAACAACCGGACTCCCTACCTGAACCTTAGTTTTTTCCGCGAACTGAACCGCACGATTTGGTCGGGCGTCCACGCGCGTTTGTTTGAAAAAATGAAAAGCAAACGGATGAAAGGGCAGATGTTTTATGCCACTTTTATCCAGCAGTCAGACAAAAAAATGTACCAACTCAAGACCAACAAGGGATACAGCCCTGCCGATGTGCTGGAGCCTTGGCGACTCCCCATATTGGCTGCGCGGGTGGTGTCGCACAAGTACATCGGCAATAAAGACATAGACGACAATTCTGTCCACGCTTTTATCCAGCGCAGCCACCGGCAAATCGCCGAACAAATCGTGACTGGCGCTCCTCCATTTGCCCAATCATTGTTTGAAAAATCTTTTGATGAAATACCGCGTGAGCAGAACATCGAAAACTGGGTCAAAATTTACTCTATCGCTGCTGGCTGGGAGGCAGCGCGGGCGGGTGTCGCGCCCCAAAAATTGGAGTTAAGATAAAAAAAACTCCTGCACATCAATGCCTTGCTTTAGTCCCACGCGTCATTTGCACCGACACCTTTTTGAACAGAACCTTTTTATGATAGCGTCTATCACCTACTCATATCCAGACCTTCGTTTTTGGAGCGAGTACACAGAACTTTGGGAGAATAGTGTGCACAGGCCAGTGTTCAAATCGCCCCATTACATACAGTTTTTGGCAAAAAAGTATGAAGACAATTTGTCCATCTACCGATTTTACCGGGAAGGGAAACTGAAAGGAGCCTCTTTTTTTGTGAAGGATGGGAATGAGTTCAGATTGTTGACCGACATCAAAGCCGACCACAATTTTTTTGTTTTGCACAAAGACCTCGGGCAAGAGGACATTGCCAACTTTATCAAAGGCTTTTTGGCAGCAATAAAAAAAGAACACTGGGCCGTGTCCATGCACGTGCAGCCGTCGTGGGCTTCTTATATGGGAGCGTTCGAAAAATTGGCAAGCAGCAGCGGATTATTTTTTGATGTCGCGCAGCATACCGTTTGCCCCGTTTTGGAGGAGGCCACACCGAAAGACTTATTTGACAAGTTGAACAGTTCGAGAGAACTCAGATACAGAGTCAATCGAATCAAAAGCCAACTGAACGGCGAATTTGAAATACTCATTGGCGACAAAGATTTGGACGACTGGGTGCGCAAATTCTGTTTGCTCCATCAAAAGCGCTGGGAAGGTACCGACTCGCCTTCCCGATATGCAGACGAACGGTCGCAACAATTTTTGAAGAATTGCCTTCAGGCATGGGCAGATGACAACACTTTGGTACGGTTTTCTGTAAAGGTCGGTGGTGAGCGCATTGCGTTTGTCATCGGTCTTCTCCAGCAAAACCGGCTCATTCACCATTCTACCGCCTATGACGACGACTATTACAAATACAGCCCGGGAAAGGCATTGATACTGACAATCGCAGAATGGATGAAAGACAACGGACAGAATATCCTTGATTTTGGCGAAGGGGCGGAGCCATACAAATACGCATACACCAATAAAGAACTTGCGCTGAACCAAATCTCTATATCTAGTTATTCAAACATCCCCTTTATCCTGAAGGTGAAAATCAAAAAAGCCTTGAGAAAAAGAATTGTAAAAAACCCCGGCCTCAAGAAATTTTACAATGAAAAAATACGCCCCTTGGCCAAAAAAGTGAAAGCCTGAATATTGCAACTAATCATACACATCCAACACTGCTGACATACCGCGCTTTTAGCAGCGATAATCCATTTGCCCCCTCGCTATGTCAAAACCGTATTACGATGAAAACCGACATCATCCACTCGTATCCTGACCAGCAATTCTGGGACGCCTACACTGAACTTTGGGCAAATAGCGCCCAACGCTCTGTATTTCAGGCACCCCATTTTATCAGGTATTTGGCAAAAAGATACGAGCAGACACTTGCTGTCTATCAGTTTTGCAAAGGCGGAAAATTAGCAGGCGCAGCCTTCTTTAGAAACGACGACGGCACGCACAAACTGCTGAGCGAAGTAAAGTCCGACTACAACTTTATCGCGATACACAAAGACTGTACGGAAGGAGATGTCAAAGACTTTTTTGGCACCTTGTTCAAAAAGATAAAAAAGCAGAATTGGTCTTTGATAATCAATTACCAACCGTCGTGGGCGAGTTATCTCCGCACCCTCGAAGCAGAAGGAAAAGCGAGTGGCTTGTTTTTGGCAGTATCCAAACACTCCATTTGCCCGCACGTGGAGGCTGAAACTCCGAAAGGCATTTCAGAATGGTTCAACGGCCTCAAGAATTTCAGGTACTATGTGAACCGCCTCAAAAAGCAGCAAAATGCCGTATTTGAAGTGTTCACCGGCGAAGAAGAATTGGACAAATGGGCCGACGAATTTTGCGATTGCCACGTCAAGCGATGGGAGGGCACTCCCACTCCATCTCAGTATAATCGGACAGAATTGCAGGAATTTAGCAGAGAAGTGTTTCGGACATGGGCAAAGGACGATTTGCTCACCCGTTTTTCTATCAAAATCGGCGACGAAAGAATCGCCTTCAACATTGCGCTCCGCCAAGGGAATGCATTAGTGGGCCATGCGCAGGCATACAACCCCGATTATGCAAAATTCAGCCCCGGCAAGGCGCTCATGTATTTTATCGGCGAATGGATGTCCGACAACGGCATGGTGAAGATTGACTTCGGAAAAGGCGGCGAAGCATACAAAGCCGGCATGACCAACGGCGAACAAGAACTCTGTAAAATTTTCATCTCCAACTATACCAATCTGCCTTTTGTCCTGAAATCAAAATTAGAAACAACAATCCGCGCCAACCCCAACTTCATCGCCGTGTATCGCGGCAAAATCAAGCCAAAATTGCAAGAAACAAAAGTGCGTGTCAAGGCAGAGGCTTCCAAGTTGTTCGGAAACACGACCACCGCAAAACACAGCGCAGTCGGTAGTCTATTGGCGCTCCAAGAACTCGAACTCATCACAGAATGCCTATTTCCGCTTAGCTGTTTTTGAAAAACCGATAATCAGATAATCATCATACTATGAGAAAACTTCGACTTGCCATCTTAAAAGTTGAGATTGACAAGGATTATGCCTTGTGGGAGACCGTTTGCCACGAGATGCGCGACCACGTGGAATGGGAATCCATCGACATTGACCGCTCCGACTGGCTGCAACGCGTGCAGTGCGGGCGGTTCGATGGATTGCTCGCCATGCCGCCCGGCATCACCAATGCCTACAAAGGAATGTACGACGAACGCGTCAACATCCTCAACACCGTCCTCGGTTTGCCCGTATTCCCCTCTATGGAGGAAATCGCCGTTTACGAAAACAAAAAATACCTCTCCTACTGGCTCGCCGCCAACGGCATCCCGCACCCAAAAACTTGGGTATTCTATCAAGAACAAGAAGCCATTGATTTCGCCGCCAAAGCCAAAATGCCCATCGTCGGCAAGACCAACGTAGGCGCATCCGGCAGGGGAGTCACCATCCTGAAATCCAACGCAGGAGCTGTGGAATATGTGAAAAACACCTTCTCCGGCAAAGGCTCATTGCGCAGTACCGGGCCCAATCTGCGAAAGAAAGGACTGGCCATGCGCGCGCTCAAAAAATTGGCGAACCCCAAAGCCTTCATGGCGCGGCTCCAACATTACAAAGCCGAAGGCTCCGAAGTACAGAAAGAGTATGTGATACTTCAAGAGCACATCCCGCACGAATGGGAATGGCGCTGCGTCCGCATCGGCGATTCTTTTTTTGCCCACAAAAAAATGGTGAAAGGCGAAAAAGCCAGCGGCAGCCTCATCAAAGGATACGAAAACCCATCTTTTGCCCTCCTCGATTTTGTCAAAGAAGTCACGGACAAACGCCATTTCAGGTCTCAATCGGTGGATATTTTCGAGACCGCCGACGGGCATTACCTTGTCAACGAAATGCAATGCACCTTCGGCCAGAGCGACCCCTACCAGATGCTCGTGGACGGTGTGCCAGGCCGCTACCGCCAGATTGACGACGAGTGGGTGTTCGAGCCAGGCGATTTCAACAAATACCAATCCTTCCTGCTCCGCCTCGAATATTTCATAGAAGTGCTCACCCAAAACCAACTTGAACTCCAGCAATGAAAGTGCTATTCGTGGTCAGCGGCAACAACCAATATTACGATGTCGCTCCGTTTATCCGTTCGCAGGGTGACTCGCTGGTGCAAGAAGGAATCGAAGTGTCCTATTTCCCGATAAAAGGCAAAGGGCCGCTCAACTACCTGAAAAACGTGTTGCCCCTGCGCAGACACCTCAAACAAAACCCCGTGGATGTCATACACGCCCATTATTCACTTTGCGGTTGGGTGGCTGCATTGGCTTCGTGGCGCATTCCCGTCGTGCTGTCGTACATGGGCGACGACCTGTTCGGTTCGCACACCGATTTGAACAAAAGAAGTTTCACAAGTTGGCTGCTCATTCAGTTGGGCAAAGCCGTTCAGCCGTTTGTACAGGCCATTATTTGCAAATCGCCAAAAATGGTGGAAGCCGTCAACCGGAAAAGTATTTGCCACTTGGTTCCGAATGGTGTTCGGCTGGAACAGTTTAAAATTTATGAAAAAAGTTGTCGGAAAGAATTGGGTCTTGAAACAAATAAAAAATACGTCCTCTTCCTCGGCGACCCCGCTGACCACAACAAAAACGTCGCACTCGTGGAGGGTGCATTGGATGTACTTGGTCGCCCAGATGTAGAATTGATTGTCCGCTACAAAGTCTCGCACGATGCAGTGGTCAAGTACCTCAATGCGGCGGACGTGTTCGTCCTCTGTTCTTTCTCTGAGGGTTCGCCCAATGTGGTGAAAGAAGCCATGGCACTCAATTGTCCGATGGTTGTCACCAACGCAGGCGATGCCGCGTGGGTAGTGGGCGACACCCCGGGCTGTTATGTGTCGCCCTCTTACGAGCCAGAAGATTTTGCAAAAAAACTGAACCTCGCGCTCAAATACGCCGAAAAAAACGGCCGTACCAAAGGCCGCGAGCGTTTGCTGACACTCGGTTTGGACTCAAAAAGCATTGCTGGCAAGGTCATTGCCATCTACGAAAAATTGCAGCGCAAGCAGCCAGTCGGAAACAACCTAAACTCTTAATGCACTCGAAAAAATCAATCAACTCATGTGTGGAATTTCAGGAATCATCCATTTAGACCGCTCGCCCGTACCCGAACCACAAATTTGGGACATGATAAAAGCCATGAAACACCGTGGCCCCAACGACAACGGGACGTTTTTTGAGGACGGCATCGGGTTTGGCTTTGTCCGCTTGAGCATCATTGACTTGACTCCCGCCGGTCACCAGCCGATGTTCTCGCACGACGAGCGCTATGTGATGATTTTCAATGGGGAAATCTTCAACTACGTCGAACTGCGCGAAGAACTCAAGTCCAAAGGGCACGTTTTCAAAACCAGCACCGACACCGAAGTGCTGCTCACAGCCTACATTGAGTGGGGCGAGGATATGTTGCACCGGCTCAACGGGATGTGGGCTTTTGTCATCTACGACCGCAAGGAAAAAACCGTGTTCGGCTCCCGCGACCGCTACGGCATCAAGCCGCTTTATTACAGCATTGATGGCAACCGGCTCATTTTTGCCTCCGAAATCCCGTCCATCCTCGCCGTGCTGGGCCGCAAGCCCACCGCCGATCAGAACGCCCTGTTCGACTTCCTCATTTTCAACCGGACCGACCAGAACGAGGACACATTTTTCTCCGAAATAAAAAAGGTCAACCACGGCCATCATTTCAAAATAAAGGTGGAGCCCGGCAAATCGGTGACTCAGGCATTGACCATCAAAAAATGGTACGACCTGCGCAAAGAATTGAAAGAGCCGTTCAAAGACCCCGAAGAATTCCGCCAAATGTTTGTCTCGTCCATCGCCCTGCGCCTCCGAAGCGATGTCCCCATCGGCGTTTGCCTCAGCGGCGGGCTCGACTCTTCGAGCATCGTATCCACCATGATACAGGACTTCGACAAGCGCGACGTTCACACATTTTCAGCCGTTTATGGCGACGGCAAATTCGGCGACGAATCCAAGTTTATCCACCTCTACAAGGATGAACTACCGAACATGCACTATATCATGCCGGACGACAAAACCCTCATGGCGGATATAGAAACGATGGTGCACGCCCACGCCGAGCCCATCGCCAGCACAGGGCCTTATGCCCAATACAAAGTCATGGATCTCGCCAAAGACCACGTCACCGTCACCCTCGACGGCCAGGGTGCCGACGAAATGCTCGCCGGTTACCACTACTTTTTTGGGTTTCATTTCAAAAACCTGCTGCTCAAGGGAAAAATCGGCAGCATGACTTCCGAGATGTTCCACTATTGCAACAAGCACAGGGCACTGCTCGGGCTGATGAGTTTTGTCCTGTTCATGCTCCCAGCAGGTGTTCGTGCCAGAGCGCGTGCTATGGAAAAAGGTTACATTGACGAAGAATTTTTCACGACTCAATCCGCACTGGCGAGCACGATTTCGGGCGAATTGTACGGCTCCACCACCCTGCAAGAGGCGCTCATCAATCACTTTGAGTTCAAACTCGAGCACCTCCTCAAATGGGAAGACCGCAACTCCATGTGGTTTTCCCTCGAAGCCCGTGTGCCGTTTCTCGACCACCGCCTCGTGGAGCGCACCCTCACTTTGCCCGACGAAATGATTATCAAAGACGGCATGACCAAGCACATCCTCCGGGAAGCGATGAAAGGCCGTCTGCCCGAGCCTATCCGCACCCGCCGCGACAAAATTGGCTTCGGTACTCCGCACGACGAGTGGTTTCGCACACCCGCCTTCCAGCGGTATATCAAGGACATCATTTACTCCCAGTCATTTGCTTCGCGTGGTTTGGTGGATGTGAAAAAAGTGCAGTCCATGTACGAACAGCACCTCCGCGGCGAAGCCAGCCACGGCAAAGAAATATGGAAGTGGATTCATCTCGAAAACTGGTTCAGCAAGTTTATTGATTAAGCAAGTGTTTGGGTATTTGAGTGTTTGAGTGTGAGAGTGTTTTTACCTTTTTAATTCCCTCAAACACTCAGCCACCTAAACACCCAAACACTCAAGCACTCAACCACCCACAGACCGTATTACACTATGAAGAAACTCCTCTACAAAATACTCCGGCGCTCAGGGCTGGTTTACATTTTTCGCGAAATTATCCAGCGGAACAAAGTTACCCTGCTGCTCTACCACGATATCAGTTTGGAGAAAGCTGAAAAAACATTTCCCTATTTGGCGAAACATTACAACCTCATCAGCCTCCAAACTTTTATCCAGGCTTGCCAAAAACAGGACGGCACCGGGCTGCCGAAAAAGGCGCTCATCATCACTTTCGACGATGGGCACCTCGGCAATTACGAACTGATGCCGTTCATGAACAAATGGAATATCCCGTCCACTATCTTTTTGTGCGCGGGCATCATCAATACGAAACGGCACTACTGGTTTACCTTCCGGCACCCCAATATGTCAAAAACGGCGCTCAAACGGGCCACCAACCAAGACCGCCTCAAGATGCTCCGCAAAATCGGCTTCTCGCCCGACCGCGAGTTTCAAACTGCCCAAGCCATGAGCAAATCGCAGGTGCTGGAAATAGAAGACACGTTCGACTTGCAGGCGCACACCATGTCGCACCCCTGCCTACCGCGCTGCACCAGTGAGGAGGCACGGGAAGAAATTTTTAAGTCAAAAGAAGTTTTGGAAAAAGAATATGGCCTCCGCATCAATGCTATCGCATACCCCAATGGCGACTACTCCGACCGCGACATCGCGCTGGTGAAAGAGGCTGGCTACGAATGTGGTGTCACCGTGGATTTCGGCTACAACACCGTGCGCTCCGACCTGTTCCGCCTCAAACGTCTCAGCGTAAACGACACCGGCAACCTCGACGAACTGGCCGTGAAAGCCAGCGGCGTGTGGCAGTTTTTCAAAACAAAAAATGGGAGAAAACAGGGATATGGATGGACAAACCAGCCCGAGCAGTGATATCTTTTCAAACAGTGCCATCGCTTGCTTCACCAAAAACTGATTCTTACAGAAAGACAAATAAACGACAATGAAACTTCAACTCTACACCTCCTACGAACCCTTCCAACGCAGCGCACAATTCGGTGCTTTTGCCAAATTTTTGAATGCCCACCCAAACGCCAATTTTTTCCAGAGCGCTGAATTTTTCAAATTCATAGAAGGCGTGCAGGGGTACAAACCCTTCCTCATCATCGCAAGTGCTGACGGCGGCGAAGTCATCGGAACGTTGCTCGGCGTGGTGCAGACCAACGGCTCGGGTGTGAAATCTTGGCTGTCGCGCCGCATGATTGTGTGGGGTGGCCCATTGGTGGCCGATTTGTCGCCGGCTCAAGTAGGTGCGGTGACGAAAGGGCTTTTGGCCGAATTGAAAAAGCACGCCAGCAGCCGCTCTATCTACGTCGAGTTCCGCAACTTTTTCGATACCGCCAATTTGCGCGGCACATTCGAGGCGAGCGGTTTTGAGTACAAACCGCACCTCAATTATTTAGTGAAAACCGACGAAGAGGCGGCGGTGAAAAAACGCATGAGCAGCAGCCGTACCCGCCAAATCAAATCCAGTCTGAAAATGGGCGCCGAAATCACGGAAGCCCGCTCCGAGGACGACATCGTGGCTTTTTACAAAATACTGCTCCAACTCTACAAAGAGAAGGTGAAAAAGCCCCTGCCCGGCCTTGATTTGTTCATGAATTTTTGGAAAGCGGGCATCGGAAAATTCTTCATTGTGCTCCATGAAAGTAGGGTAGTGGGCGGCATCATGTGTCCTGTTTTTGCAGATAAAATCATTTACGAATGGTACATCTGCGGAGAAGATGGCTTGGCACAGGGTTTGCATCCGAGCGTGCTGGCTACTTGGGCACCCATCGAATATGGCTACCGGCACGGCTTCGAGCATTTTGATTTTCTCGGTGCTGGCAAGCCCGACCAAGATTACGGGGTGCGCGAGTTCAAAGCCCGTTTTGGTGGGGATGAGGTCGG
>CAYZVM010000001.1:61684-76321 GCA_964481485.1 uncultured Saprospiraceae bacterium
ACCAAGATTACGGGGTGCGCGAGTTCAAAGCCCGTTTTGGTGGGGATGAGGTCGGGTTCGGCAGGTACGAAATGATTGTCAATAAGCCGCTGTACGAGGTCGGCAAGCTCGGATTGAAAGTTTATCAAAGTGTGAAATAGTTGGTTTAGTGGGGTTTAGATGGTTTAGAATAGTTTAGAAAACATGTGCTTCTATTTTTTTCTAAACTATCTGAACCTTTCTAAACTATCTCAACCATCTCAACCTTTCTAAACCCCTCTTAAACCAATTTCAAAGCAACAAACTATGCGTATTTTATTCGACATTGGCCATCCGGGCCACGTCCATTTGTTCAAACACTTGGCGCATCTGCTCCAAAAAGACGGGGCAGAGGTGCTGTTCACGGCGCGGGACAAGGAATTTGAAATTGAGCTGTTGCGGGCCGAGGGTTTCCGTTTCAAAAACTTTGGCAAACACTACAAAAGCCTGTGGGGCAAACTTTGGGGTTTGCTGAAGTTTGACTTTCAAATGTTCGTCACCGGCTTGCAGTTCAAACCCGATTTGTTTGTGAGCCACGGCTCTATCTATGCCGCACACGCCGCATTTTTATTGGGCAAAAAACACCTCTCGCTGGAAGACTCGGGCAATATGGAGCAAATCGTGCTTTATCGCCCGTTCACCGACGCGATTCTCACGCCCGACGTGCTGCCGGAAGATTTGGGGCCAAAACAAATTCGCTATGAAGGCTATCACGAAATCGCCTATTTGCACCCGCAGTTTTTCAAACCCGACCCGCGCACGTATGGCTGGCTGGGCCTGAACAAAAATGAAAAATATGCCATCGTCCGGCTCGTCTCTTGGAACGCTACCCACGATGCCGGTCACAAAGGGCTGAGCAACGAGGACAAGATAAAATTAGTGCGAAAACTCTCGCAGCAGATGAAAGTATTTATCAGTTCGGAGAAAGAACTTTCGGCAGAACTAAAGCAGTATCAAATCAAAATCGCGCCTGACAAACTGCACCACGCGCTCTATTACGCCAATATGGTGGTGAGCGAAGGTGCTACTATAGCCTCTGAGGCGGGGGTGCTCGGCACGCCGACCATCTATATCAATTCTATTGCCCGGAGTTATTGCCAAGACCAAGAAAAATACGGCCTCGTGTACAACACCAGCGAATCGAGCAAAGTGTTTGCGCTGGTGGACGAGATGTTGGGACAAGACCGCGAATCGTTCCGAGAGCGCAGTAAACAACTACTGGCCGACAAAGTGAACGTGACGCAGTTTTTGTATGATTTTATCCAGAAAAACTATGTGAAAGAGAAAGCCGGAAAAGTGCTGGCCGCTGCGAAAAATTGAAAACCGACGAATTGTTCTAATCCTTCCTTCTTGCCATGCTTTTTAATTCGATTGACTTTGCCATATTCTTGCCGATTGTGTTTGTACTGTTCTGGTTTTTCGCCCAGCACAGCCTGAAGCTGCAAAATTGGCTTTTGCTTGTATCAAGCTATATTTTCTACGGCTGGTGGGACTGGCGTTTTCTTGCATTGCTCGCGTTTAGTTCTGGGCTCGATTTTTTTGTGGGCGGGGCATTGCACCGGGAGGAAAACAAGCGCAAAAGGAAATTGCTGTTTGTGGTGAGCATGAGTATCAACCTCGTCCTGCTCGGCTTTTTCAAGTACTTCAATTTTTTTGCGGACAGTTTTGCTACCGCATTTTCGTTTTTCGGGCAAGAAATCAACGCCAACCGCCTGAATATCATCTTGCCGGTCGGCATCAGTTTTTACACCTTTCAGTCAATGAGTTATGCCATTGACATCTATCGGCGCAAGTTGACGCCTACCAACGACCTCGTCGCGTTTTTGGCGTTCGTGAGTTTTTTCCCGCAATTGGTGGCCGGCCCTATCGAACGGGCATCGCACCTGCTCCCGCAGTTTTTCGCAAAAAAAGTTTTCAGTTATGAGATGATGTCGCGGGGGCTGAAAATCATGTTGTGGGGTTTTTTTATGAAAGTGGTGGTGGCCGACCGGGTCGCGCTGTATGTGGATGCTGTGTACAACAATGTGGGGCTGCACACGGGCTGGTCGTACATCGTGGCCACCATCTTTTTTGCGGTGCAGATTTATGGCGACTTTGCGGGGTATTCGCTGATTGCGATTGGTACCGCTGGGCTGTTCGGTTTTGATTTGATGATGAATTTCAACCGCCCATATTTCTCGGCATCTTTTCGGGAGTTTTGGGGGCGTTGGCACATTTCGCTTTCCACTTGGTTCAAAGATTATCTCTACATCCCGCTCGGCGGCAACCGGGGCACGAAGTCGCGCACGTTTGCCAATCTGTTCGCCACTTTTGTGGTCAGCGGGTTGTGGCACGGCGCCAACTGGACTTTCGTGGTGTGGGGTGCTATTCATGGGGCGTACCAAATCCTGGAACGGATGGCGCAGGATATGAAAATGCCAAAGTTGCCCAAAATATTGAGCATTCTGCTGGTATTCGTGGGGACTTGTTTGGCATGGGTTTTCTTTCGGGCGGCCACGGTGCAAGATGCGTTTCGTATTGTCGGTACCATGTTCACCAATTTGGGCGACAGCGTTCACGTCGGCGATATCGGGATATTTGCTTTTTCTGTATGGGGAGTTGCTGTCCTATTTTTGGTGGAGTTTATGATGGAATATCGCCCTGGGTACAGTTTGCTGCACCATCGGCTCGCCCCCGTCCGGTTTGCTACCATCGTCGTCATGTTGATATTCATCATCAGCCTCGGCGTGTTTGACGGCAGCCAGTTTATTTACTTCCAATTTTGAAAAGTTGAGATGGTTTAGAATGGTTGAGATGGTTTAGAAAATTCGCCTCCTCAACAACTCTAGACCCTACCAAACCATAAACAATGAGAAAACTATTTACAAAAATCGGCATCATCCTCGTGCTGCTCGCCGTGTGCGACGTGCTGGCGGGTGTGGCGTTGGATTGGCTGCGTGACCACTCTCCCGATGGGCGTTATTACAAAACCAAATATTCCCTCGAAGCCTGCGACGAGGATATCGTGGTGATAGGCAGTTCGCGTGGCGAAATCAACTATGTGCCTCAAATCATCGAGGATTCGCTCGGCCTGCGTTGCTGGAATGCTAGTCGGGGCGGGCAAGGCACTCCGTATTTCCGGGCGATTCAGGAAGGAATCCTGGCGCGGTATGCACCGAAAATAGTCATCTTGAACGTGGACGACAACGACCTCGAAACACGCCCCAACTACGAACACGCGGGGGTGCTGCGGCCCTTTTACCAAAGTTGCCCGCCGATTCGCCCGGTATTGAACGAAACTTCTACCTTTGAGTGGTTGCTGCTGAAATCCCGCCTTTACGCATACAATTCGAGTTTTTACTACCTGATTCGCCCCTATTTTGTGCAGGGCTTGGACGGCAAAACGAGCGACAAAGGTTGGAAGCCCCGTTTGGAAAAAATGTCGGCAGAAATGACGCGCACATTGGAACCCGAACCCCCCAAAGTGCCGCTCCACGAAGAATCTGTTGCGCTGTTTGATGAATTGGTCAATGCTTTCCAAGAAAAAGGAAGCAAGATATTTTTTGTCGTGTCGCCTAATTATGGCCGCACGGTGGGCAGATCTTCCGCGATAGAGTACCTCCGGCAAAAATCAAAGGAGCGCAACATCCCGCTTTTCGTTTATTCCGACGACACCGCTTTTATCACAAAACCAGGTTACTTCGTTGACCCCGACCACCTCAACGTGGAAGGAGCCGAGATTTTCACGAGACACCTTGTCCAACAAATCAAACCCTATACGCTTACCGATAATCAGTTGTCCACCAATGATGAGAAGGCTGCTAAAGTTTATTAGAAGGAAATGGGCCAATGTGAGTTTTACAAAAAAATTCGATGTCAAACTCGACCGGCCAATAGTGTCTTTTACGTTCGACGATGCGCCCATATCGGCGTTTTTAAATGGGGGGAGTGCCTTGTCAAAATTTGGGTTCGGCGGTACTTTTTATATCTCGCTCTCGCTGATGAATGGTGCCGACCCCGAAACGCGGTTCACCGTGCAGCAGTTGAAAGACTCGGTCGCCCAACACAACGAACTCGGCTGCCACACTTGGGGCCACACCGATTTGTACCGCATCACTTTTGAAAAAGGGAAAGCCGATATCGAAAAAAACCAAACCGAAATCCAGGCACTTTTGCCAGCGTACAAATTGCGCAATTTTTCCTACCCATTTGGATCACAAACCCTGCCCATCAAAAAATTTGTGAGCACACAATTCAGGAGCGCGCGTGGCATCGAAGAAGGCATCAACACCGACGACACAGATTTGTACAATTTGCGCACAGTGAAATTGTACGAAAAAAAATATCCGTTGCCCTTTATTTTCAATAAGATAAATGAGGCACAGGAAAACAATGGCTGGCTCATTTTTTACACCCACGACGTGGACGAAAAATACACGGACTGGGGCTGCTCGCCCGCCTATTTTGAGGCGGTGGTGGCAGAGTGTTCAAAAAGAGGCATAACTGTTGCAACAATTGACGAGGCTCTGAATCTCATAGGGAACTCAAATAATCGCCCGGCAAATTCAAGCCGCCGAGCAGGTTGATAATTGAAAATCACCAACATGAAAGTAAATCTACTTATCACCGGCGGTGCCGGTTTTATTGGCTCCAACTTGGTGGAGCGCTTCCTTTCCGACGAGCGCGTAGGGCTTGTCCGCGTGCTCGACGACCTTTCCAACGGGCTGTACGAGAATATCGCAGAGTTTGAGTTTCACCCGAAATTCGAGTTCATCGAAGGCGATATCTGCGACTACGATACCTGCCGCCGCGCCATGAAAGGCATCCACAAAGTCACGCACCAGGCTGCGCTCGGCTCCGTGCCACGCTCCATCGAAAATCCCATGCGCACCAATGAGGTGAACGTGGGCGGCACGGTCAACGTCCTGCACGCTGCCAAAGAAGAAGGTGCCGACCGGGTCGTGCTGGCTTTTTCGTCAAGTACTTATGGCGACAGCCCTGATTTGCCCAAAGTCGAGCATCGCATCGGCAATCCGTTGTCGCCCTATGCCGTGAGCAAACTCGCCGCCGAACACTACGCACAGGTGTTCTGCCGCACTTACGGCCTCAACTTCGTCGGCCTCCGCTACTTCAATATCTTCGGTCCCAAACAAAATCCCGACAATCCTTACGCGGCAGTGATTCCGCTTTTTTGCAAAGCCTTTATCGAAGACCAACCGCCCAAGATAAACGGCGACGGCACCCACAGCCGCGATTTCACGTTCGTGGAAAACGTGCTGCACGCCAACGACTTGGCACTCTTTTCAGAAAAAAAGGAAGCCCTCAACGAGGTCTATAATGTGGCCTGCGGCGACCAAGTTACGCTCAACGAAATGGTGGATATGCTCCGCCAAATCACGGGCAAAAACATTCAGCCCATCCACGGCCCAGAACGTCTCGGTGACGTAAAACACTCCAACGCGGACATCACCAAAATACGCACGAAACTCGGTTATGAGCCCAAAGTTTTCATGTTCGAGGGCATGAAACAGGTGTACGAATGGAACAAAAAGGTACACGAGGAAAGGCAAATGCAACAAGTGTAGAGTGGTTTAGAATGGTTTAGAATGGTTTAGATAGTTTAGAAAAACTTCTCTAAGCCCTCCAAATCTAAACCATTCTAAACCATCTAAACTACTCTAAACCAATACACAATGCGCGACTTCACCCTTACGGCCTACCAAGCACTGCTCGATAGCTTGCAAGCGGCCAAATATCAATTCCAAACCTTTTCGGGTTTTTTGAAAAACCCGGCGGTGCGAACTATCATGCTGCGCCATGATGTGGACGACCGCAAATTGCACTCGCTCGAATTCGCAAAAATCCAACACGCGCGCGGCATCGTAGGTACCTACTACTTCCGCATGGTGCCGGAAAGTTTTGACGAAGGTGTGATTCGGGAAATCCGCGACATGGGGCATGAAATAGGCTACCACTACGAGGATATGGATTTTGCCAACGGCGACCCGCACCAAGCAGTGAAACTTTTTGAAAAACATTTGGACAGGTTGCGTAAATTAGCACCCGTTACTACCATCTGTATGCACGGCAGCCCCCGCTCAAAGTACGACAATAAGGACGTTTGGAAACACTACGACTACCGCCAATACGGCATCATCGGCGAGCCGTATTTTGACATTGATTTCAAAAAGGTTTTTTACCTGACCGACACTGGGCGGATGTGGGACGGGCACAAAGTAAGCGTGCGCGACAAAGTGGAAGACCATTTCGGTCTGTCGTTTCATTCCACCCCAGATGTCATTGACTACATTGGAAAGGGTAATTTCCCGGGCAAGGTCATGTTCAATTTTCACCCACAACGTTGGACAGACGACAAATTTTTGTGGTTAAAAGAAAAAAATACGCAGCGATTCAAAAATCTGGCTAAGTATTTGTTGATACAGATGAAGTAAGCCGTCCCACCGATTACAACAACACGCCGGCATAAGAAAGGGCATCTGAACAAACTTAATCCCAAGCCCTGGTCGGTACAACACACTCCCCCCGTTGCTTCCGTTCGGAGCATTTGCCTCTTTTTTTCAGGTGAACGTCCCCCCTGTTCTCTGGCTTGAGGTCGCCTGAGTTTTTATCAATTGCAAAACCATACTGAAATGGGACAAACGTTACACCAGATGTCTGTACAACCACAACAAACACAACCCAACCTCTACCGCAAAGCACTCAATAACGAAGTGCCACCACAGGTTGTTGATTTCATCGAAGGAGCCGTTGATTTGAATGACCTGTGGGATATGGTCATTCTGAAGACCTCCTCTCCGCTCAATTTGGTCAATCTGGTTTCGTGCAGGGGATACGACGAGTCGGGCGTTGGTTGCATCATCAATTTGAAGCCGCTCAACGATATCCGGTTCATCAATAAATTTCTGGAATCCACCAACGAATATATGCGCCCCGGCGGCTACCTCATCGGGTGCGTCGAGACGTCTCGCCAACGCGAAGAGCGCCTGATGTCGAAGTTTGTCTGGCCCATCAACAAGTTGTACTACTTCTTCGATTTTTGGGTGAAACGTGTGTGGCCGAAAATGCCTTACCTGAAGCATTTGTATTTTTTCCTGACGCTGGGCCGCAATCGCGTTATTTCTGAAATGGAGACCTACGGGCGCCTCTACTCTTGCGGCTTCCGCCTCGTGAAAACCATCAACGCTGAAGGCCAGTTGTATTTCATAGCCGAAAAAACGGGCGAGCCGGACTACAACACCGGCGCATCTTACGGGCCGCTCATCAAACTTCGGCGGGTAGGCAAAGGCGGCAAATTGTTCAACGTGTACAAACTCCGCACGATGTACCCCTATTCGGAGTACCTGCAATCATACATTTACGAACATTACGGGCTGCAAAGCGGTGGCAAATTCAAAAACGACCCGCGCGTGTCCACATTGGGCCGCATCTTCCGCAAATACTGGATTGACGAGTTGCCCATGTTCTACCACTGGCTGAAAGGCGACATGAAACTCATGGGCGTGCGCCCCCTCAGCAAGCACTATTTTGGCCTGTACCCAAAAGAATTTCAAGATTACCGCAAACAATTCACGCCCGGCCTGATACCGCCGGTGTATGTCGAAATCCCAAAATCGCTGGAAGACATCGTGGAAATCGAGCGCCGCTACCTCGAAGCATACGAGCGCAACCCGATACTCACTGATGTGCGCTATTTCTTCCGGGCACTCTACAACATCTTCATCAAAAAAGTGAGAAGCAACTGAGCCTATTGATTCAAATTCAACACTCATTGATAACAATACCGTGAAAGTGACGGGGCGACTTTGCGTCGCTTCGTCACTCTCAATTTTAAGGCAAAAAACAGCGCTATTGTGAGCCGCCCCCGTATTTTCGCCGCTCTTTGTCAAGTATTGTTTCAAAAAACGCAGGTTTTATGACCGCACTGCAAATGCTCATTTTTCAAAAAACCATATTGGAAAAACTATTGCCACGATGAATTTTTCTCAACAAATGACCGCCCCTGCCGAACAACTCCAACACAACGGCGAAGCCGCAAAGCACAAATTCGGCCCCTACGAAGATTTCCTGAAAACCTATTTGGAGCATGAATATCAGTTTTGTTTTTTCTCAGAAATAAACAAGCCGGAAAAGCAAATAGCCCTGCGCCACGACATTGACTTCGATACCAACTTCGCCCTCCAATCAGCGCTGATAGAATCGAACCTTGGCATCAAGGCCACCTATTTTTTCTTGATGCGCTCCAATTTTTACAACCTCCTGTCGCCGCAGGATCACCAAAATGTCCTGATGATACGGGAAATGGGCCACCATGTCAGCATCCATTTCGATCCCACTGTCTATGATGATTTCCACAAAGGGCTGCAATGGGAGGTGGCGCTATTTCGTGAGATATTCCAACAAGATATCAGCATCATCAGCCTCCACCGCCCCAACACGTTTTTTCAGGAATTCGACGCGCCCATTTTCGACATCGAGCACACCTACCAGTCCAAATATTTCCGCGACATCAAATATTTCGCCGACTCCACCGGCGTTTGGCGCTTTGGACATCCGTTCGAGTCGCCGGAGTTTTTGCACCGGCGCTCGCTCCACGTTTTGATTCATCCCGTCTGGTGGATGCTCGACGGCGCTTCCAACCTGACCAAATTGCGCACTTATTACGCACAAAGAGTCGAATCGCTGAAAACAGAATTCTCCAACAACTGCATCCCATTCCGCGCCATCCATGAAAGTCTTTGATAACATAGCCGTTTTTGGCTGCAAGGCGACCACGCTTTTTTTGCTCGAAAACCTGAGTATCCCACATAAAATCCGCCATCTCATTACCATTGGTCCCGAAGCCGGGCAGAAACACGACGTGGCGGATTACCTCGATTTGAAAGAAATCGTCGAATCGAAAGGCATCAAGGTCTATCAGGCAAAATACTACTCCCTGAAAAACGCGGCAGACCAGGAATATCTCAATGCCCAGAAAATTGACCTCGCATTTGTGGTCGGCTGGCAACGGCTCGTGCCGCCGGAAGTGCTCTCGGGGTTGTCCATCGGAGCCTTTGGGATGCACGGCAGCTCCATGAATCTCCCGCTCGGGCGCGGGCGTTCGCCCATGAATTGGTCCATCATCGAGGGGCGGCAGGTGTTTTACACCAACCTTTTCCGCTACGACCCCGGCGTGGACTCGGGCGACGTGGTGGATACCTTTAAATTTCAAATCACCCACCGCGATACGGCGGAGACGATGCATTTCAAAAACACGCTCGCCATGAAATACCTCATCGAGCGGAACATAGATGGTCTGGTGCGCAACGATTTCAAATTGACGAAGCAGGATGATTCCATCACGCCCACCTATTATCCCAAACGCACGCCCGACGACGGGCTGATTGATTGGGCGCAAGATGTCAGTGTCGTGGAGCGGTTTGTGCGGGCTGTCACACGGCCATTCGGCGGGGCATTCACTTTTTTTGAAAACAAAAAAATCGCCATCTGGGATGCCCAAGTTTTTGACCTGAACGACTTTGGCTACGAAAACCAGCCCGCCGGCTCAGTGGTCGCCGTGTTTGAAAGCGGCAAGTTTTTGGTCAAATGTTTCGGCGGTTTGCTGTTGGCCAATGCCTATGATGCCGATTTCACAGTTCAAAAAGGAATGTGTTTTGACAATGGCGGTCTCTCCGTCAAGTATTTTGACAGAAACCCGCTGGGCTTTTTTGATGTCTGACGGGAATTGAATTTTCCAAAAATTTCGGCTTTATGCAAATCGCCCGGTATGCTGACATTCAGCGTACCGGGCGATTTGCATTGGCAAAAAAAATCTCGTTTACTCCGCTTTAAACACCGTGGTGTGTTTGCCCGACACGTTGCGCGTGTCGGTAGCAGTCACCGTCAGTTCTTGGAATGGGAGCGAGGGGTCGAGCGTCGAAGTGTTGATGATTACCTCGCCCGCTGCGGGTGCTTTGTTGCCACTATAAATCTGCGTGCCATTCAACTCCACCACCACATTTTTCAATTCCAACGAATTCAGCACATTCACTTTGATATCCAGCGCGATGTTGCCGCTCAAAACGGGCACCTCTTCTGCGGGCGGCGCTGGGTTTACGAACAATATTTGTGGGGTCGTTTGCATGGATACTGGCACCAAAGTCTGTTGCGGGCCGTACAGATTTTCGTACACCCATACATTGCCGCCGAGATGGAAAAGAGACTGAGCGGTGTCGCTTTGCAAGAAAATATTGTGGTGAAATTCGGCCAGCACACGCGGCACACCGCGCACACCCGCGTCGTAAGAGGTCAGCACCGACGGGTCGCTGCCAGCATTGTTGACAAAAGTGTTGTGGTGGATTTTCAATTCATCACCCGCAATATGATGGCCCCTCGTCTGCAAAACGGGCAGGTAATCGTGCATATCTACGGCAAAAGAGCCATTGTACGGCTGCCAAGAATCAGGCACCGGTTCGCGGACAATAATGTTGTACCGAGCCTCATAGCCTGTGCCCGGCGCGCCGCTCCCCGCGGTAGCGTGCCAAATCCAGTGGATTTTATTCGCCTCAATGAGAACCGGCAGCGCCGATTTGTTCAATACGATGACCGGGTAAGAGTGGATGTCGTGCAAATAACAATGGTGGACATGTACGTTTTTCCCTTTGGGATAAACCTCCACCCCGCCACGGCTGAAATTCGAGATTTCGCAGTTTTCGATCTCAATATTCTCTCCCTCTGCGGCAAAGCAGAGCACTTTAGATTCCGGCCTCACCGCGTAGTCAATGTCGGGATAATTGTCGTCCGGCCCTTTGAGGCGCAGCCCGGTGATGCGCACATTTTTTTGCACAAAGAAAATGATGCTCGAAAAAGGCGTGGAAGTAGAAAAAAGCAAAGGCCCGGCGGCACCGTTGTGGCCGCGGTTGCCGGCCAGCGTGATGCCCTCCGGGATTTCGACGTTGGAGATGCCCGATATGTCAATTTCGGCATCTGGCTCGACATAAATCACGTCGCCGGGCTGGGCGGTGTTGAATGCTGCGAGCAGTTCTTGGACGTTGTCCACAACAATATCGCCCTCCAAGATAATTTTACTGTACCCGTTTCCGCCGCCGATGGAGTCGCCCGTCGGGTTGGCATCGGCACCATAAAGAAGCAATGGTTCGGGTGATTTTTCATTTTTTTCGCAGGCACCAAAAGCGGCACCAAGCAAAAGCAACCAAAGGCAAAAATTAAAAGAACGCATTTCGATGTGTGTTTAAAAATGTGACAAAAAGTGATGCAAAATTATACTGATTTGCCGCGAAAAATGCCCAATTAAAACATGAAAAACGTCAGATGGAAGCCAGTTTTTGAAAAAACGAAATTATGCGGATGTATTGGCGGCGACACTTGGGATGGCTTTCGGCGCAGACAAAAAACCAAACTGCCACCTCGTCCGTTTCTTTCCCGAAATAAATCAGAATGCGATGAAACAAGTTTTCTTCCTCCTCGCGCTACTCGGCGCAGGATGCCATTCGGCACAAAATATCACTCAAAGAAAGGATACGACCATGACCACAACTGTTGCAGCAAAAGACTCCAACCTCATCACAACTTCCGGCCAAATGGAAATCGCCACCCTCGGCGGTGGGTGCTTTTGGTGCGTGGAGGCGATTTTCCAAGATTTGAAAGGTGTGCAGAAAGTAGAAAGCGGCTACACCGGCGGCCATGTGGCTAACCCGACCTACCGCGAAATCTGCACGGGCACGACCGGCCATGCCGAAGTCATTCAAGTTACGTTCGACCCGGCGGTCATTTCGTTCAAAGAAATCCTCGAAATATTTTTCACCTTCCACGACCCCACCACGCTCAATCGGCAGGGAGCCGACTCCGGCACACAATATCGCTCGGCTATTTTTTATCATTCGCCAACACAAAAAACGGTGGCGGAAGAAGTGAAAAAGTCTATGCAGGAAATTTGGGACAACCCCATCGTGACCGAAATCAGCCCGCTCGACAAGTATTACAAAGCCGAGGATTACCACCAAAATTACTTCAAGGAGAACCCCAACCAAGCCTATTGCTCTATCGTGATTGCGCCGAAGGTGAAAAAACTCAGGCAGCAATACCAGGAGAAGTTGAAGCAGTGACCTTGTATCTGGTCATTTGTTGAGATGTTGATTCGGTTATTTGTAATGACCGCTTCTAAATAACCAAATCAACATCTCAACAAATAACCGATTGTAGGGTTATCTTTGCATGAAATTTTCAATAATGACCGAAAAACAGCAATTGCTCGAAAGAATAGAAGATGCGCTCAGCACCGTGCGCCCGCACTTGCGCGTGGACGGCGGCGACGTGGAAGTGGTGGAGCTCACCGATGATATGCACGTGAAAATTCGTTGGAAAGGAATGTGCGAAACCTGTTCCATGTCAGCGATGACCTTGCGCGCTGGTATTCAGGAGGCCATTCGGGGGAAAATCCCCGAAATCATTGGAGTAGAGGCGGTGAACTAATTTTTTCTCCCAACCTCTTTTTCCCTGTTGCAAACATTTGTCGAACCCGTCCTGTGGCTCAGCCGCAGGACGGGTTTGCTTTTGTCACCAGCGCATCCGGGCCTGCAATTTCCAAATCCTTTCCCGCCCGGTGATGCCCGAGGTGGTCACGGCGCGTACTTGGTTGGTCTGTTCAAAACGGCCTTCGAGCCTCAGCCAATCGCTCACCCGCCATTGCAGATTCAAATAATAGCGGGTGCCGCGCCCAGAAAACGCCGGTATAGAAATCGCCGAAAACAAGTCGCTTTCAAATGCAAAAACCCGCGTGTCGAAATTGTCCGTGTCATAAATGGCAAATCGCATCGTCCCCGATACCGGAAATCCAAGCGGCTTTACCACCGCCTCTTGATAGGCAATGAACCCGGTCGTGCGGTCAAAACCATCCACCTGAAAAGTCGTCCATTCTATCCGGCTGCGCAATTCTGTCGCTTGGCTCACTCGGTAAGTTGCGTGCAGCCGCAGCCGGTCGCGGCGGTTTTCGAGTAGCCCGGGTATTGCTTCCACATCGCTGTCGCGCTCCTTTATTTCGCTCTGCCACAGCGCGTAAGCCGAAAAAGCACGACTTTTCGTCCACAGCACCCGCGCTAAAAACTCTCGCCCCTGCGACGGTGCGCTCACGCCGAATCGCAGCCAGGGATGCCGCCACACATCGGCGTACAAATTGATTTGCCAGCGGCGTATGTATCGAATATCGGCACCGAGGTACAGCCCCCGCTCGTTGGCCGCGCCCGCGGATTCAGCAAAAGGCGCGGCATACACCGATTGGTAGTCTTTGGGCAGCGAGCGGTGCAGCGCCGTGAGCGTGACGTGCCTATCGGGCGAAAGCAGCAACCCATTGATGGTCGCCACAGCGCCGTTGTCGCTGCGGGCGGTTTCGCCAAAAAAGAGCCAATTGCGTCGCCGCCAGTTGTAGTCGAGGCTATACCCGGTCAGGTCTTGGCCACGAAAAACGAACTGGCGATAAGTCGCCGTGGCCGGGCTGAAAGGTTTGTCGTAGTGGAGGTGCAGGGCATTGAGCGAGACATGGCCGTACTTCCAGAGATAGGTGGCCGAAAGCGCGGCGGCCTGTTCGCGCAGCGATTTTTCATCCTCGATTTCAGCCGCAGAGCGGTGATAGCCAGAGGTTTGCAGTGAAGTGAAGGCGATTTCCGAGAATTCCAAATCCGCCGTATCTGCCATTGCCACATTCCCGTCGCGCCGCCGGTGAGAGTAGAGCGCGGTGACTTCCACATTTTTTCCAATACCAATCGTCGTCGCCGCGCCGCGATAAAAAAATGTTTCGCCAAAAGCCGAGTAGGCATTGATTTTCCGACCGCCGCGCATCACCGAAGTGGTCTCGGCGGATTTGCCGGGCGAAAAGCCGGTTTGCAACAACAGCCCCTGCCCGAATCGAGCGGAGTAATCGCCCAATGCGACGATTTTCACCGTGTTGTTCAGGTTTTGGGCAAAAAGGTGTGCGCTGTAAAAATCGAAGCCGTGCCGGTTGCTGGCCCTGAATATTGCCTCGCCCGCGTCGTTCTCTGCCGTGAAGCCGAACCGCAGCCGGTTGTCGAACGAGTGGCGGTACCGAAACGCCATATTGTTGGGTTTGCCTTCCACTCGCCCCCGGTAATTGGGCGGCACGGGGCGGCCCCATCGTATCAAAGCCTCGTTGTCGCCCTCATAAAAGCCGTTGACAATCTGTACGTTGCGTGAGTCCAATCCGGTGCTGACTTTTGCAAATTTGAGTATCCGGCGGATGTCGGCCAAATCCCAGCCCGGCACGGCTTGCAGCTCATACTCGTTCAGCAGCGGGCCAAACTTGTCGCGGTAGGCGAGGAAATTCTCGACTTGGAGTTCGTTGAGCAGGCGCAGTTCGAGCAAATCGGTGCGGGAAGCGCGGTTGAGATTGAGCGGGCGCGAGCGGTAGTTTTCGAGATTTTCCAAAAACAGTTGGGCATCGGACTCGGTGGCCTGTTCGTTGTCGCGAAAGAAATTTTCGAGCAATTCGCCAGTGAAAGGATCTTCGGTTTGGGCTGCGAGGGCGAGTGGGCAGCACAAAATGAAGAGCAATGTTTTCAAAGTTGACATTTTTCGGAAAGTTGTGCCCAAGTTTTGTGTAAAAATAAAGTT
>CAYZVM010000002.1:0-73570 GCA_964481485.1 uncultured Saprospiraceae bacterium
TTACAGTCCGTTTCCGTGCGGCCAAGTCAGGCCGCCTGAGCGAGATGCTGGGCGTTTCGAGCCGCATCACCCGCGCAGAGGCGTATTTACCCGCCGAAGCACCCGCGGAGGCGGGCAGCGCGACGAGAGCGGGCGTTGCCCTCCGCTTCAATCCCGCCGGTGGCGGGGCGAGCACCGTCAGCGGCGTGGGCTTTGAGCTGTACCAAAACCAGCCCAACCCATTCACGGACAAAACGGTGGTGGGCTTCTACTTGCCAGAGGCGGCAGAGGCTACTCTGACCCTCTTCGATGAGGCAGGCAAGCTGCTCTTTGTGCAAAAAGCAAACTTTGCAAAAGGCCACAACGCCGTCACGCTCGACCGCACACAACTTGGCAGTGCGACTGGCCCAGTATGGTGCAGGCTTCAGACGGCCACTGGCGAAGCCACGATAAAAATGCTTCGTTTGAAATAACTTGGCGATTCGTCGAGTGAGGGAATAAAACATGGTGCCCCGCCCCGCATTTGCGGCGGCGGGGCGTCGTGTTTGTTGGGGTAACTGGCAGAGGGCACAGCACCTTGAAATTTTTTTATCTGAAAAAAACCTTTTCCGTTTCGATGATGTAGTTACATTTATATCCTGATTTTAATCCTTCGCTCGCCTAATGCCGGTCGGGGCAACATCTGAACAATCCCCAACACTTTCCCGGCTTTAATCTTCGTTTCCAAGATATTGTTTCTGAATGGCAAGGTAACATTGCCTACTGCCGCCATTGATAAAGGCTTAAACCGACTACCTACCTTAAGAGTCCTAAGATTATGAGAGACTTGATTGAACTGGCAAATCTGCTCAACAAAACCAAGCTGAAAACCAGCGGCACCTTGGACATTATCCTCGAGCCGGACTCAAAAATGCAACAGATGTATGATGCTATTGTGAGCCGGCGAGTCCAGTCCGACGATGAGGCGCTGGCATGGCTGTTGGATTCGGGCGAGGACTTGACCAAACTGCCGAGCCTCAAGAACAAATTGAAAGAGCGGATGCTTGATTCGGTGTTCTTGCTGGACTTCAAAGAGCCGGGTTTTTCAGACCGCCAGAAGGCATATTTCGAGTGTTACAAAAAGTGGGCAGCGGCCATGATTTTGGTGATGCGCAATGCTAAAGTATCGGGCATTGACTTGTTGGAAAAATTGCTTCGCCACGCTATCCGTTTTGAATTCACCGAACTCACCTGCGACATCTTGCGCATATTGCGGATACACTACAGCACAACGGGGGGCGATTTGAAAAAATACGAAAATATAAGGGAGCAGCTCCATTATTATCAGGAAATCTGGAATATGGAGAACCAGGTGGAGGATTTTTATACCGAGTTGATAAGCAGGTATGTGAACAGCAAGGCCACTAAGATGGAGGTTTCTGAGCAGGCAAAATTGTACTACAGCATCGTAAAGCCAGATATGGAGAAATGCGATTCTTTCAAATTGCAGCTGTTCGGGCGCATGATTCAGGTTTTCGGATACAGCAGTGTGAATGATTACATCACCACAGCGAGGCTCTGTGAGGAGGCTGTACATTTTTTCGACAAAAAGGACTACGATAGCGGTATTCCTTTACAAATATTTTATTATAACCTTATCACCTGTTACTTGCAGTTAAGGGAGTTTGAAAAAGGCCGGGTCATCATCGAACGTTGCCAAACGTTGGTGGAAGCGGGTACTTTCAACTGGTTCAAACTCCAAGAATTGTTCTTTTTGTTGGCCATGCACACGGCGCACTACGAAGCAGCGGCGCAGGTATTGGAGCAGGTGATGGACGACCCTCGTTTTGAGAATCAGTCGTTTCAAATCACCGAGATTTGGAAAATTTACCAAGCCTATATTCACTTTCTTGTAAAGACGAACCAACTGTCGCCGAATAGCCTTGCTTCGCAACGCAATACAAAATTCAAAATCGGAAAATTCCTCAATGAAACGCCCGTTTTTTCCAAAGACAAGCGCGGCATGAATATCCCGATACTCATCGTCCAGATTTTGTATGCATTGGCAGACCGCGACTACGAGCAGTGCATTGGCCGCATGGAAGGCATAGAAAAGTATTGCAGCCGGTATCTGAAGCAAAATGACACTTTCCGCAGCAACTGTTTTATAAAAATGTTGCTCCAGATACCTACTTATGCTTTTCACCGTGAGCGAGTAGCACGCCATACCCAAAAACTTTATGAGATGCTTTGCTCCGTGCCGATGGAGGTAGCCAACCAAACTTACGAAATTGAAATAATTCCTTATGAAGCCCTATGGCAGCTTACTGTCAGCAGCTTGGAGAAGGTGTCTCCTCGGCAAGACCTGCTAAGGTCAAGGGCTTCGTGATGCAATGCTCTTTCTGCTACATGGTAGATTTTGAAAACGTCCAATCGGCTGATAATGCTGGTTGGGCGTTTTTTTTAGGGCCAAAAAACGGCAAACATTTCTGCCTCATCTGGGCAAAGCAGGCTGAACGAGGGGGCAATGGATTTGAGTAAAAAAGCGGGTGAGCAATATTCTGTCGGATTTTTGTTTTTGCAAACAATTGATAATCAGCGCTAAAAAAAAGAAAATGCTCAAAAAGTGCCAAAATTAACCGGGCGATAAAGGTGTGTTTTCTGTCCTAAATCGTCCGCAGCCCTTGCGGATACCTTTGACACAGAAACAAATCTTTAATAGCTATGCTTAATTGGATTTTGCCCATCGGTTGGATTTTACTGTTGTTCAACGAAACAACAGGTGCCGCAACTTGCACAAATGCCGAAGGAAACATCATTGTAATTGATGTGCTCGGTGTGTGAATCACCCCGTTTTTCTAACTCTTCACGTAACACTGAACCGTCCGAACCCATGGGAAGAGGTTTTCTGAATACAAAAACAATAGGAGGGCTTCTGTATGGAACGATGCATCTCCCCTTGCGAAAGGAACGCACACACGAAACTTTGTACTTCCAGTGCGAGGTCATGTTTGGCTCGCCAAGTTCCAATTGCAGTGGCAATGGCATCTGCAAAATAGTTGCCCAAGACAACCGCTCGGCAGCCACTTTTATGCGGAGTAGTTGCAGCCATGCAAAAGCACTGTTCTGTTCGGGCGACGACGGCAACGGAGCATATATGGTCTTTCAGCGCGGATGGCTGTGTTCCAACCTGATGCGCCGCCATTTTCGTCATGGTGTGCTTGAAATGCAGGAGCCATGCCCCATTCCGCCCGCTATGGTGTCTGCGCTCGGTTTGCACATCCGCGAATTGCCCGCAGGGCTACACCTCATCCAAGACCACGGCACACATTTTCACATCCACTTTCGCCATAATGATTTAATCTGATGACTGCTGGGTCCCTGCCCGGTTGTAATCTCCTGAATGCTCGCCAGAGCACGCTTCATTATTGAAGGACACAAACGGTTCTTCTCCATCAGTGCACAAAACAAAACGCACTTGAATTATTACAAGATGCGCCATTCCATTTGTTGGGGTGGCGTTCTTTTTTTTACAACAGGTTTTTAGAAAAAAATTGTCAGGCCGAATACACAGCCTGACAATTTGAAGAATACCGAAAAATCAAGTTTACAACTTCCCCAGCGTCGCCGCCACAAATCCCGTCAATGCCTCGCCGCGCAGCATGCCCTGATGGAGCAGGGCAAGGTTGACAAGGTATTGTGAAAATCCAGTGCGCTCGGCTTCGTCGCTGATTTTCAACAACTTTTGCGCCACAAGCGGGTGGTTGGTATTCACCACCACGTTGTAAGAATCGGGGAAATCTCCCAGTGCGCCCATGCCGTGCATTGACTGCATTTCTTTCATGCGGCGCATAAATTCGGGTTTGGTAATCAGCACCGGCTGGTCGTCGGGCGAGAGCGGCGACAGCGTGACAGAAGCGCCGGGCTGATTTTTCACGGTCGCCTCGAATATGGCTTTTACTTCGTTTTGCTCTTTCTCAGAAAGGACGGACTCGCGCTTTTCGTCTTTTTGCACGAGATTGTCCACGGTGTCGGAATCCACGCGGACGAACACGAGGTTGAGGCCGCCGCCCCGGTATTCGAGGTGTTGCATCCAATGGTTGTCGAGCACGGTATCGAGCCGCAGCACGTCGTAGCCCCGGCTGTCGGCGGCTTTTATTTGCGCATTGTGGCCGTCGGTGTCGTTGGTGTAGATGGCCACGACTTTGCCGTGCTTGTCGGTCTGGTTGGTTTTGATTTTTTCCTTGTAGTCGTTCAGGAGGAAAAACTCGCCTTTGGTGTTTTCTGCAAGGGTGAAGTTCATGGCGCGTTCTTCAAATTTTTTGTCGGAAATCACGCCATATTTCACGAATACGCCCAAGTCGCGCCATTTTTGCTCGAAGGCAGAGCGGTCGCTTTTGAACAAATCGTGCAGTTTGTCGGCGACTTTTTTGGTGATGTATTCGCTGATTTTCTTGACGTTGGCATCGCTCTGCAAGTAGGAGCGCGACACATTGAGCGGGATGTCGGGCGAGTCAATCACGCCGTGCAGGAGTTGGAGCCACTCGGGCACGATGTCGCGCACGTCGTCGGTGACATACACTTGGTTGGAGTAAAGATGGATTTTGTTGCGGGTCACCTCCAGCGCATTGCCGAGTTTTGGGAAATAAAGTACGCCCGTGAGGTTGAAGGGGTAGTCAATGTTCAGGTGAATCCAGAACATCGGCTCGGGGGTCATGGGGTATAGTTCGCGGTAAAATTTCAGGTAATCTTCATCTTTCAGGTCGTTCGGCTGCTTTTTCCAAATCGGGCGGGTTTCGTTGATGATGTTGGGCACTTCACGGCTTTCCTCCTTTTTTTCCTCGCCTTCGCCTGTTTCAAAGTATTCGCTTTTTGTCCCGAACTGAATCGGCACGGGCAGGAATTTGCAGTATTTTTCCAACAGCCCTTCGATGCGGTGTTTACTCAGGAAATCTTTGTTCTCTTCGTTGATATAGAGAATGATGTCGGTGCCGCGCTCGGTTTTTTCTATTTTCTCGATGCTGAATTCGGGGTTGCCTTCGCAGGCCCATTTCACGGCTTCCGCGCCTTCTTGCCACGATTTGGTCAATACTTCCACCCGGTCGGCTACCATAAAAGCGGAGTAGAAGCCCAACCCAAAATGCCCGATGATTGCGCTGTCTTGGTTTTTTTCCAAAAATTCGGCGGCGCTCGAAAAGGCGATTTGGTTCAGGTATTTCAGCACTTCCTCTTCCGTCATGCCGATGCCCCGGTCGCGGATGATGAGTTGTTTTTCGGCTTCGTTCAGGATAACTTCGATGGTGGTGTCGCCGATGTCGCCCTTTACCTCGCCCCGGTTGGCGAGCACTTGGAGTTTGGTGGTGGCGTCTACGGCGTTCGACACGAGTTCGCGCAGGAAAATCTCGTGGTCGGAGTAGAGGAATTTTTTGATGATGGGGAAAATGTTCTCGGTCTGGACGGAAATAGTACCTGTCTGCATAGGTTGTTGATTTGTGTAATGGAGGATTTGGTTATTTGAAATGGCAGCGTGACAAGACTGCGTTTTTCAAAGCCCGTGCCAGCCAAAATCTAACTGCCAAATTGTCTTGTACTTTGCATAGTATGTTCTAACTTTTTGACAAACAGCGTTTTGGCAGGGCAAGTTTGTCACTTTTCAGAAAAATTATTGTGGAAAATATGTGAGGGGCACGGAAAACGAAAAGGCTAATTGGCACAGTCCTTGCCTAAGTTGAAGTGCGCTGATGCGCGACGGGTCGCCGAAAGTTTTTTACCGGAGGTGATTCTCGGAAACGAATGGTGGAATCTGAGTTTCCATAAGATTTAAGGCCGAATGCGGTCTTGAACCCGTGGGCGAGGGACCAGTCCGTCTGGGGGGTAGGGCTGGTCTCCTCACCACAATTTTGCGCCGGGAAGGTGCCACTTTTTTAGGAAAGAATAATCCTATTCACATATCTCACTGTTGAAGATGAAAAGGCAGGAGGCTCGTGTCAGAGCCTTCTGCCTTTTGCTATTGGTGCGGCTGCCCTCCTTCACACCAACGATAAATGGGTAGAGGAGGATACGATCTCACTTCCCCTTCTCCTCCTCCACCGGCACCGGAAAGCCCAACAACTCCTTCATTTTTACATAAATCTCCGTGTTGTCGTACACCCCTCCGAACCGCGCCGCGCCAGGGCCGTAAGCAAATACAGGTATCAGCGAGGCCGTGTGGTGCGCTGATGTGAAAGTTATGTCGAGCGAGTCCGGTTCGCGGCTTTGTTCGAGCGCCATGCCGCCGGTTTCGTGGTCGGCGGTGACGACCACAAGCGTGTTGCCGTCGGCCTCGGCAAACCGGAGCGCCTCGCCGATAGCCGCGTCGAAGTCGAGCATTTCGCGGACAGCGCGTGGTGCGTCATTGGCATGACAGGCCCAGTCAATTTGCGAGCCTTCTATCATCAAGAAAAAGCCTTTCTCGCTCCTTTTTTTCAAAAAATCGGCAGACAACCGCGTCGCAAGCGGCAAGTAATCACGATCTTTTACCACACTCTCCGGCTCATTGTGGGCAGAAAACCAAACAAAAGGCCGCTCAGGTGTCGGGTTGATTTCTGACAATTTTTTTTCGGAAAAAGTGGAGACCGCGTAGCCTTTTGTGACGAGTTCTTGCACCAAATTGCGCTGGTCGGCTGTGCGTTCATTGAAATATTTGAGGCCGCCACCGATAAAGAGGTCAATATTCGTTTGCAAAAAAAATGCGGCGATAGATTGCGCATCACCGCGGTCTGGCACATGGGCGATGAACGACGCGGGCGTGGCGTGGGTGATGCTCGATGTGGCCACCAATCCGGTGGCAAGCCCTTGTTGCTCGGCTTGTTCGAGGATAGTGAGGCAGGGCGTTTTGTCTTTGCACACGCCAATGGCGCCGTTGAAGGTTTTGCAGCCGCAAGAAAAAGCCGTGGCACCCGCGCCCGAATCGGTGATGAGGTGCGACGACGAATGGGTTTTGATAAGACCCGAAATGGGGAAGTTTTCAAGCTGCAGGCTATTGCCGTTGGCGTACAGTCCGGCGGTGATTTGGGTCAGCCCCATGCCGTCGCCGATGAGCAGGATGATGTTTCTCGGCTTTTCGCCGTGGATAAGAGCAGGCTCGCGGTGTGCTGTTTTTTGAAAAGAAAAAAACAGCACCGCCGTCGTCAAGACTATGGCGGGCAAGGCAGGAATGATAAACAGTTGCTTCACAGTACGTTGATTCAATAATTTTGTAAAAACATCAGGCGGAAATCATGTAGCGTTTGCCGGGCAATGTCCGAATCACGCCTTTGAATTCCAGTCCAAGAATGAGCGAGGCCAATACGCCGGGCGGGAGTTGGGCCGCTGCTGTGAGTTGGTCAATCGGGATTTCGGGTTGGTCGCGGATGATATTCAGCAATTGGGTTTCGGCGGGGTTAAGGTCGAGAAAAAGTTGGGTTTGCACCGTCTTTTGCTTGTCGGTTTCGTCCCATCGGAGGGCTGCGGCGATGTCGGCGGCGGATTCGGCGAGTTTGGCTGCTTCTTTTTTGATGAGCAGGTTGCAGCCCGCACTTTTGGCATCGCGCACGCGGCCCGGTATGGCGAAGAGGTCGCGCTCATATTGAACGGCCAAGTCAGCGGAAATCATGGAACCGCCGCTGGTGGCCGTTTCCACCACCACGAGCGCGTCGCTGAGGCCGGAGATGATGCGGTTGCGCATCGGGAAATGCTCGCGGTCAGGTTTGGTATCGTGGGTGTACTCGGTGACGAGGCCGCCGTTTTCGAGCATTTTGAGCGCGGTGCTGCGGTGCTGGCTGGGGTAGATGTTGCTCAGTCCGTGTCCCAATACGCCGATGTTCGGGACATTGAGCGCACAGGCTTTTCGGTGGGCAGTGATGTCTATGCCAAAAGCGAGACCGCTCACTACCAACACGTTGTACGATTTCAAACCTTCCACCAATTCTTCGCAGAGCGCTTTGCCGTATTCGGTGGGTTGGCGGGTGCCGACGATGGCGACCACGCGCCGGGAAGCCAACAAATCGAGCGACGAGCCTTTCCAAAAAATCATCGGCGGGCAGTCGTGGCACTGTTTGAGGCGGGCAGGGTAATGGGCATCGGTGTAAAAAAGCGCCTCTACGCCGTGATGTTCGAGAAAAGCAAGTTCGCGCTCGGCAAACAAAAGCGGCTCGGACGACAGCAAATAATCCGCCGTGATGGGGCCGACACCGGGAATTTTGACCAACTCCTTTTTTGTGGCGTGAAACACGGCCTCCGCACTGCCACAATAACTGACCAATATTTTGGCAGTCACGGGGCCAACCTGCGGCACGAGTGTGAGTGCGATTTGATGTTGGAGGCTGTCGGGCATGGTGCTGGTTGTTGGTTTTGGGTTACTGGTTGCCTGGTTTGGGGTTGCTGGTTGTTAGTGTTGCAGTTAAGAACTGATAGAGTATGTATTCCTTATCCTGTTCTGTGGCTCTCTATGCGCCTCTTTTTTCCGCGTTTAAAAAAAACGTTTCGGAAAAATCGGGTGGTTTTCTGGGCAGGCTCCCAATATGTTTCAAAAAATGCACAACCAGCAACCTGAAACCCGAAACCAGCAACCAAGAACCAAACAGTCTGTCTTAATTTTGGGCGGTAAAAGTAGAAACTTGCGCGTCAGCCGTTTCTGAAAAATTACAATTGTGCCAAATAACCAAATAACCAGTTTAACAAATCAACATTGAGAAAATGAAACTTCCAAAAGTCGAGACGCTCATCATCTTTGTTTTTTTCGGCTGCGTGGCCTTGTGGGCGGTGTCAAAATGCTCCGCCAAACGCTCCGATTTCGTGCGCAAAGCCCAAGAAATCGGCAACGGCGACGACGAAGACCGCCCCGTGCGCCGCGATACCATCGTAGTGCAGCAGTCACCGACCCAACAACCTGTTGTGCAGCAGCCCGTCAATACCCAAAGCCCTGCGCCGCCGCCTTCCGTGCAACAACCTGCCGCAAATATTCCCGTCCCCGCTGGCTCGCCCACGCAACAACCCGGCTCCAAACCCGCCCGCCCTTCTCTTTCCAATCAGCAGCCCACCGCGACCAATTCGCCAGCAAATACCAAATCCTCAACACTTTACGTCACCATTGATGGCCTGAATGTGCGCAAAGAACCCGGTCTGAAAGGAGAAACCATCGCCAAACTCGCGCTGTACGAGCCAGTCACGTTTCTCAATAAAAAGACAGAATGGACACAGGAAATCAGTCTCGGCTACGAAAAAGTGACCGACCACTGGGTGAAAATCCGCACCCAATCGGGCAAAGAAGGCTGGGTATTTGGCGCGGGGGTACACTACTACAAAATGAAGCGGCAAGGGGTGATGAAATGAAGGGGAATAGCAAAATTTAAAATGTAAAAAGGTGTTTCAACCGCAAAACCGAAGAACCGCAAAATTTAAAATGTAAAAGGTGCTTTAACCGCAAAACCGCAAAATTTAAAATCTAAAAGGGGGGGGCAACCGCAGAATTTAAAATGTAAAAAGGAAGGGAAAAAGGAGCATCAAAAATCAAAAACGCAAACTTGAATTCAAAAAATCATGAAAGACAACGAACGAAAATTTGACCTCGAAAACCGCCTTGTTGATTTCGCCGACATGGTGATTGACGTGGTGGAGCAATTGCCCAATGGCAAGGCAGCCAACCATTTAGGTGGCCAATTGGTGCGGTCGGGCACTGCTCCGGCACTGCTTTATGGCGAGGCGCAAGCATCCGAATCGAACGCCGATTTTGTCCACAAAGCCAAAATCATTTTGAAAGAACTGCGGGAGACGCAGATTTGCCACAAAATCATCCGCAAAAGGAATTTCGTCGAGATGACCTTGATGGAGAAAGTGCTGAAAGAAAACGGCGAACTCGTGGCGATTTTCACCGCGAGCGTAAAAACCGCTTCTCAAAACCGCGACAAAGACAAAAACCAAAAGCCGGAAGCGGAGTAGATTTTCGTTTTTTTGCTTCTTTTATTTTCCTTTTACATTTTGCGGTTTTTCGGTTCTGCGGTTTTGCTGTTTCAATTTCCTTTTTTCACTCAAATCCAACAAAAATGAACCACCTCCAACACGAGACCTCTCCTTACCTTCTCCAGCATGCCCACAATCCCGTGGATTGGTACGCTTGGCGTCCCGAGGCTTTCGAGCGGGCGCGGGCGGAGCAAAAGCCGATATTGGTCAGCATAGGCTATTCCACCTGCCACTGGTGCCATGTGATGGAGCGCGAATCTTTTGAAAATGAAGACATTGCGGGGTTTATGAACGAAAGTTTCATCAACATAAAAGTGGACCGCGAGGAACGCCCCGATGTGGACGCGATATACATGGAGGCTTGCCAAATCCTCACCGGCGGCGGCGGCTGGCCGCTCAATTGCTTCCTCACGCCCGAAGGAAGCCCATTTTATGCTGGCACCTATTTCCCGCCCCGCCCCGCCCACAACCGCCCTTCGTGGCTCCAATTGCTCCAACACCTCGCCAATATTTGGGAGACAAAACGCGAAGTCGCGTACGGGCAAGCAGAAAAATTGCTCGGCCACATCACCCGCAACGACGACGTTTTTGTGCAAAACATTACTCCCTCCCATTCAGGGGAGGGTAGGGGTGGGGTTGACCTTGAAACCATGTACTACCAAATGCGCGAGCGATTCGACCGCGTGGAAGGAGGCTTTGGCGGCGCACCCAAATTTCCGTCCACAATGGCAATTCAATATTTGCTGAATTACCACTATTTCACCGGCAACCCAGAGGCGCTCGAACACGCACAATTGTCGTTGGACAAAATGATTCAGGGCGGCATTTACGACCAAATCGGCGGCGGATTCGCCCGCTACGCCACCGACCGCGCGTGGCTGGTGCCGCATTTTGAAAAAATGCTGTACGACAACGCGCTGCTCGTCAGCGTACTTTCCGAGGCTTACAAACTGACCGGAAAAGAACTTTACAAAGAGAGCATCGAAGAGACTTTGGGCTACGTCCGCCGCGAAATGACCTCGCCCGACGGCGGGTTTTATTCCGCGCAAGACGCTGATTCAGAGGGCGTAGAGGGCAAATTTTATGTTTGGGAAAAATCAGAAATCGAAGAAATCTTGGGCGAGGCGGCGCAACTGTTTTGCGCGTTTTACGGCGTGACGGAACACGGCAATTGGGAAGAAAAAAACATCCTCTGGCGGCCTTCCACGTTTGAAGAGTTTGCTGTCGCAAACGATGTAGAAGTTGAATATTTGAAAAAACGGCTGCTTGATTGCCGCGAAAAACTTTTTGCCGTCCGCTCAAAACGGGTGTGGCCGGGGCTGGACAACAAGGTGCTGCTCAGTTGGAATGCGCTCATGGCCTCGGCTTTCGCCGCCGCGTTCACGGCGTTGGGGCGCGAAGAATACCGCGCTACCGCCGTGCGCAACGTGGACTATTTGCTGAAAAATTTTGCTGACGAGACATCTGGTCGGCTGCGACATTCCGCCTCCCAAAACGACGCCTTTTTGGAAGATTACGCCTTTTTCATCGCCGCGCTCACCGACGTGTACCAAATCACCTTCGATGCCCGCTATTTGCAATTGGCCGGAAAATACACGGACTACGTGTTGGGTGCTTTTTTCGATGCGGACACCGGGCTGTTCTTTTTCACCGATGCCCACCAATCGGACATTATTTTGCGAAAAAAAGACCTCTACGACAACGCCACGCCATCCGGCAACAGCACCATGGCGCTCAACCTCCAACGCCTCGGCATTTTGCTCGACCGACGGGAATGGCGCGACGCAGCCACGCGGATGTTGCTGACCATGCGCGACGCGGTGGAGCGTTACCCGCTCTCCTTCGAGCGTTGGGCGGCGGCGATGATGCACGAGGTGCATCCCATCCACGAAATCGCCGTCGTCGGCGACAATGCTGGGGAAAAAGCACTCGAAATTCAAAAAGGATTTTTGCCAAACAAAGTCGTTGCGGCGAGCAAAACACCGACCGATGCAATGCCGCTATTGGCTGAAAAAACCGGTGCTAATGATGCGCTGATATATGTTTGCCGCGATTTTGCGTGCCAACGGCCGGTGACGACGGTGAGCGAGTTTTGGGAAATTGTTGGCCAGGATTCTTTTGTTTGAACCATAATGACATACCGGGAAGCAAATAGCAACGACGCGGCAGCGATAGCCGCACTTCATACCAAAAGTTGGCGCCACGCCTACCGGGGAATACTGCGCGACGATTTCTTGGACGGCGAGGTTTTTCAAGACCGCGCCGCCGTTTGGGAGCAAAGACTGGCCGCGCCACCCGCCCGTCAATTCGTTTTGGTAGCGGAAGAAAATATGAAGATGGTGGGTTTTGTCTGCGTTTACGGCGACGCGGATGCTCATTGGGGGTCATTGATTGACAACTTGCACGTTGCCAAAGAAATGAAAGGCCGGGGCATCGGAAAGGCGTTGGTAAAAGCGGCGGCGGCATGGATTCGGGAAAATCACCCAAGCGCCGGAATGTACCTGTGGGTGTACGAAGCGAATGTGGCAGCGAGGCGGTTTTATGAAAATTTGGGCGCTGCCAACGCCGAGTTTATCGTCAAAGAAAATCCGGGCGGCGGCTCTGCGAATAGTTTCCGCTACGTCTGGTCTATCGAAAAAATGTCTTCTCTTTGATTTCACACGTATCATGTTGCGACACATTCTTCTCATATCGCTATCGCTGATTTGCAGCTGTCTCTCCGCACAAGCGCCGCCGCGTTTTGAAGCAGAAATCCGCGCCTTTGAGTTTGCAGACTCCATTGAACAACCCGCCAAAGGCCAAATCCTGCTATACGGCAGTTCGACCATGGCGATGTGGAATACCTTTCGGCAAGATTTGGCGGGGCATCCGGTGGTCAATCGGGGTTTCGGCGGCTCAGAAATGTCGGATGCGATTTACTATTTCGACCGCGTGGTGGTGCCGCTCGCGCCTTCTTTGATTTTGCTGTACGAAGGCGACAACGACATCACCAACGGCAGAAAATCGCCCCGGCGGATTTTTAAGGATTACAAACATTTTATGAAATTGGTCAAGCGAAAACTGCCCGGCACCCGGGTCGCCGTGTACGCCCTCCGCCCCAGTGTCGCCCGCGAAAGCACCATGCCACAGCAGCGAAAAGTCAACAGATTTTTCAAAAGATACGCCTGCTGGCATCGGAAACGCGCCTCTTTCATTGATGTGTACAAACTGCTGCTCACGCCCGATGGAAAGCCCAATCCCGAATATTTGGTTGAAGACAATTTGCATCTCAACGCCAACGGATACGAGTTGTGGGCGCGGGTGACGCGAGATTTTTTGAGAAAAACAAGATTCTGAAATGCCACGTATCGCCTTCAAAATGAAACTCCACCCCGGCCAAGAGACCGAGTACAAACGCCGCCACGACGCGCTCTGGCCAGAACTCGAAAGCCTGCTGAAAGAAACCGGCATCGCCGATTATTCCATTTTTTTGGATGAAAAAACACTCGATTTGTTCGGCGTTTTGAACATCGAAAACCCCGCCCGCTTGGAGGATTTGCCCGGTCACCCGGTCATGCAAAAATGGTGGGCCTACATGGCCGACATCATGGAAACCAATCCCGACCATTCGCCGCTGAGTGAGCCGTTGCGGGAGGTTTTTTATTTGCCGTAAACATTCAAAATCATGCAGTTAGAGCAACATCAAATCGCTGCCCACAACGAACAACGCCTCGAAACGCACCTGAAACGCCTCGGCTTCCTGAGTGCCGAAATCAACGGCGAACAGGACATCATCCGGCGGCTCATGGACTTCCAAATCGCCATCCCATCTTGGGCGCTCGGCACGGGTGGCACGCGATTCGGGCGATTTCCCGGCGGCGGCGAGCCGCGCAATTTGGAAGAGAAAATGGAGGACGTGGGGCTGCTCCACGCCCTCAACCGCTCCAGCGATGCCATTTCGCTGCACATTCCCTGGGATATTCCGAAAAACCCAGCGGCCATTCGCGCCCTCGCCGCCCAACTCGGGCTCCGCTTCGACGCGGTGAATTCCAATACTTTTCAAGACCAGCCGAGACAGGCGTTTTCCTACAAATTTGGCTCCATGCAGCATGCGGACAAGGCTGTGCGGCGGCAGGCGGTGGAACACAACCTCGAAGTCATCCGGCACGGCATCGAACTCGGCTCAAAAAGTATCACCGTTTGGCTCGCCGACGGCTCGTGTTTTCCGGGACAGTTGAATTTTCGGCGGGCATTTCAAAACACCCTCGAAAGTTTGCAAGAAGTCTATGCTGCCCTGCCTGATGACTGGAAAATGTTCGCCGAGTACAAAGCCTACGAGCCGAATTTTTACTCCATGACTGTCGGCGACTGGGGTCAATCTTTGCTGTACGCCAATAAGTTAGGCGAAAAAGCCTACACGCTCGTTGACCTCGGCCATCACCTGCCGAACGCCAATATCGAACAAATCGTCGCACTGCTTTTGATGGAAGGCAAACTCGGCGGTTTTCATTTCAACGACTCCAAATACGGCGACGACGACCTCACCGTGGGCAGCATCAAACCCTACCAACTGTTCCTGATTTTCAATGAATTGGTGGAGGGCATGGATGCACGTGGCATGAATCACGCCTCCGATTTGGGCTGGATGATTGATGCCTCGCACAATGTAAAAGACCCGCTCGAAGACCTTTTGCAGTCGGTCGAAGCCATCAAAATCGCCTACGCCCAAGCCCTGCTCGTGGACAAAAAAGCCCTGAATGAAGCCCAATTGGAAAACGACACGGTGCGCTGTCAGGAGATTTTGCAAGATGCGTTTCGTACCGACGTGCGCCCGCTCGTGGCGGAGGCGCGGCGGCGGGCGGGCGGGGCGCTGGAGCCGGTTGGCTTTTTTAGGGAAATGAAAATGAGAGAAAAATTGGTGCAAGAACGTGGCGCGAAAACCTTCGCAACCGGCCTATGATTGCCATTTTCGACATCGGCAAAACCAACAAAAAATGCTTCGTCTTCGACGAGGATTACCGCATCGTTTTTGAAAAAAGCGAACAATTGCCCGAGACGACCGACGAGGACGGAGACCCTTGTGCAGATGTCAATTTGTTGGCCGATTGGGTCTGGAATACGTTTTTAGACATTTTGGAAGATGAACGATTCATGATTTCAGGCATGAATTTCACGACCTACGGGGCGAGTTTCGTCTGCGTCGGGGAAAATGGGAAACCCGTTTTGCCGCTCTACAACTACCTGAAACCTTTTCCCGAAAATTTGAAAAAACAGTTTTTTGAAAAATACGGCGGCGAAGGAAAGGTGTCGCTCGAAACGGCCTCACCCGTGCTGGGCAGTCTCAATTCCGGCTTGCAACTCTACCGTATAAAACATCAGAGACCTGCTGATTTTCAAAAAATTAAGTACGCACTGCACTTGCCGCAATACATTGCATCTTTGATTTCTGGCCAATATTTTTCAGACATCACGAGCATCGGCTGCCACACCATGTTGTGGGATTTTCGGAAAAACGACTATCACGAGTGGGTGAACAAAGAAGGGGTTTTGGAAAAACTCGCGCCCATCATCTCTTCCGATTCCACCTTCCGTATCACCAAATCGCCCAATCATCAAATCCATGTTGGTGTCGGCCTGCACGACAGTTCTGCCGCGCTGATTCCCTACCTCGCCAGTTTTCAAGAACCTTTTGTCCTCATTTCCACGGGTACGTGGAATATCTCGCTCAACCCATTCAACCATGCGCGGCTTACGACCGAAGAACTCGCGCAAGACTGCCTTTGCTACCTGACTTTTCAGGGGAAACCCGTGAAGGCCTCCCGCCTTTTTGCGGGACATGAACACGAACAGGCGGTGGAGCGCATCGCCGCGCAACACGGCGTCTCGGAGGATTTTTATCTGACCAATCAACTTTCCGAAAATTGGAAACTTTCGGAAAGTTATCTCAATTTCATGCGCCAATTGGTTGAAAAACAAGCCGTTTCCACAAAATTGGTTTTGCAAAACACGCCCGTTCGTCGCATTTTCGTGGATGGCGGTTTTTCCAAAAACGAAATTTTTATGAATCTGCTGGCTCGTGCATTTCCCGAAAAAGAAGTCTTCGCGGCGGAAATTCCACAGGCGACGGCGCTCGGCGCGGCGTTAGCAATTCATCGTTTTTGGAACAACAAACCGATGCCTGAAAACCTGGTTTCTTTGAAAAAATATGGAAACACATAGGCACAGAGAACACATAAGTTTTTGATTTTTAAAACTCTATATGTTCTCTGTGCCTATGTGTTTCAATACAGTTTTCTAAACATGAATTTGACGTACAATCCGAACTGCCCTTCCATCGAAGACCTCCGCGCTCGCGCCCGACGGCGCATCCCACGCTTCGCTTTTGAATACCTCGACGGTGGCTGCAATGAGGATGTGAACCTGCACAAAAACACCGCCGAACTCCGCGAGGTCGAGTTGAAGCCATTTTATCTGAGCAAACACACGGGCTCGGACATGAAAACGGAATTGTTCGGCCACGTTTATGACGCGCCGTTTGGCGTGGCGCCCGTTGGTTTGCAGGGACTGATGTGGCCGGGCGCACCAGAGATTTTGGCGAAAGCAGCATTTGAACACAACATTCCTTTAATCCTCAGCACGGTAACGACGGCGAGTATCGAGCGCATCGGCGAATTGACGGAGGGCAAATTCTGGTACCAACTTTACCACCCCGCCGATAATGCTTTGCGCGACGACATCCTTGACCGAGCAGAAGCCGCCGGGTGCAAAGTTTTGGTCATTTTGTGCGACGTGCCGACCTTCGGCTACCGCCCGCGCGACATCCGAAACGGTCTGGCGATGCCGCCAAAAATGACTCTCCGGAATATTTTGCAAATCATGGGGAAGCCGAATTGGGCGATTCAAACCCTCCTGCATGGGCAGCCAAATTTTGCCACGATGAAAAAGTATATGCCCAAAGGATTGGACATGGCGCAACTCGGGGCCTACATGAACCAGACTTTTTCCGGTAGGCTGAACGAGGAAAAAATCGCCCCCATCCGCGAGCGTTGGAAAGGAAAACTCGTGCTGAAAGGAGTCGCCAGCGAGCAGGATACCGACATGGCGGTTCGGCTGGGCTTGGACGGCATCATCGTGTCCAACCATGGCGGGCGGCAATTGGATGCAGGCGAATCGTCCATCCACGCGCTTGCGCCCATCGTCAAAAACTACAAAAACCGCATCAAAATCATGCTTGACAGCGGCGTTCGTTCCGGCCCCGATGTGGCGCGGGCGTTGGCGAGCGGAGCGGAATTTGTTTTCCTCGGCAGGTCGTTTATGTACGGTGTGGCGGCTTTGGGCGAGGCGGGCGGCCAGCACACGATTTCGATTTTAAAAATCCAGTTGAAACAGGTGATGGAGCAAATTTGCTGCGAAAGGGTAGGGGATTTTCCGAAACACGTGGTTCCGAATTTTTGAAAACACAATTCAATATGTCTGCAACAAAAAAGCCTGACAGTCAAGTTTTTGAAACTGCTATCAGGCTTTTGTTTTGGTGCAAAATGGGTCTTTGTTTGGTACGTCCGACGGGAATCGAACTATTGTCTTATAAAATTGATAATCATTGAATTAGGTTTTTTTAAGTTTGAAAAGTGAAACATAGGTGAAACATTTTTGGCAGATTCCATTTGGGGCGGTTTGGAATCGAACCTTTGGAAAAGGGCGTTTTTTAGGGGGGGAAGAACGATTGACGAACAAAGTGATAAGAGTCAAGGCTTCGACTGAGTAAGGTCAATATATGGAAGAGAAGTATATACCACTTTTGTGGAATTGATACTCTTTCATATGCCAAATCTTGACGTAATTCGCAATCTCATTGGTGAGGGTAATTTAAAAGAGGCGCTCGCCAGGCTGTTAACTCTGTTGGATAGCAGCGATCGCAAAACCAGAAAACTTCGTGACGGGGTCATTGTGTTGAACAGTAAATTTAAGGACCTGAGTCATAAAGAAACGCTCGGTCTTATGGACGCTGATGACGTTTTACGCGAAAAAGCCCAAATCAATGATGCGCTGCTTAATATCATCGGCGACATGGAAAGCGAGGCCTCGTCGCCAACGGCACATACACCGGCCACCACACCTTCGAAGAAATGGTGGTGGCTGTTGCTTTTACTTATACCCGTAGGTTTGGTTGCGGTGTTCTGGGGGGATCTAAACCCCGAGCCGAAACAGCCCCCTCAACAAGATCCCCCACCGACCGGAGTTCCTCGACGGGCGACTATCTCATTTGCTGAGAGCGCATTTGATTTTGGGACGGTGCTCGAAGGCAACACCATCTCGCACACTTTTGGATTCCAAAATACAGGAAATGCGCCACTCCTGCTTTCGGAGGTATCGGGGAGTCCGGGATATACCATTCAATACTGGCGGCGCGATTCGGTTCCTCCCGGCGGGCATGGAGAAATTATGGTTGTCTTCAATACACAAGGCAAAACCGGCGCTCAGCAAGGTCAGATAACCGCTCGGGGGAACATGGACGCCTCCCCAACCACTTTGACTATTCGGGGAGTAGTTGTTCGGCAGGAAATTACCACACCCAAGCCAATTGCCCGTTTTCAGGTAGAAAACAACGGCTGTGAAGCGCCGTGCAAGTTGCGTTTCATTAATAGCTCGGTAAATGCCGTGTCCTACAAATGGGAGTTCGGCGACGGTCATATAGACCTTGGCAGGTCTCCTGAACATCAGTATGCCAAACCGGGCGATTACATTGTTACCTTGAGAGTGAACTCTCCTGAGGGTATCAGCAATTTCGCCCGGAAAGCAGTCACAATAAATGCTGTCAAGCAACCTCCATCCGGCGGCGATGCTTCTGCTTCCTGGGGCTGGAAACGGGTGACACAGGCCAATATGGATGACGCCAATAACTTTTTAAATGGCGCAGGAGCCTATACCCGGAAAGTAAAGCAGGCGGAGATTGTCCCGGCCCCGGGTTCAACCAGCGATTTTATCATTTTTTACCAGGCCGGGACATCTCCCGGGTGGGCTTGGAAACGGGTGGCTAACCTGAACTTGGACGACGCGCACCAATTTATGAACGGAACCGGCACCTATTCCCAAAAAATAGCCAACGCAGAAATATTCAGTATCCAACGGGGGGGCCAAAAAGACCTGATCCTGTTCTATCAACCGGGCTCATCGCAGGGTTGGGGCTGGAAACGGGTCACCAACCTGAATTTAAACGATGCAGTTAATTTTCTAAATGGAAGCGGGGGCTATAACCACACCATAAAAAATGCTGAAATCGTAGCCATTCAGGAGGGTTCGAGAACGGATTTGATCGTTTTTTACCAGAGAGGTCAATCTGCTACATCAGGTCAATGGAAACAGACCAGTGTTAACGACAATAACGCATTACAAGCCCTTCTGGGTACTACCAAAGAAGCGGAAGTCATAACAGTGGGGAATAAGTATATTGTGTTTTATAAGTAATTGATTCCAAGGCGTTGTCTTTCATCTACATACGGATAGTTGCCTCAATTTCGTTTTTTTTTTAGTTTACAATACGCCCTTCTTTCTCAAATTCTTTTGTAATTCCATCTAAGAGATAATCCTGTTCAATTGTGTTTGAATCGTGCGATAAAGCCTGCAGGCAAGCATATTGAACTACGTTCATAATATTTGAACCGGAAAGTTCATATTTCCCTGCGATTTCCGTCAAATTGATAGTTGTCGCGATATTTACCTGCTCCGGAAATGCTTTCGACCATAATTTATATCGCTCTGTTGATCTGGGTAACGGGAAATTGATGACTGCATTGAACCGGCGTAAAAAGGCCTCGTCAATATTGCTCTTAAAGTTAGTCGCCATGATGACAAGTCCGGCATAGTTTTCGATCCGCTGCAGGAGATAGGACACTTCCTGGTTAGCATAACGGTCTCTGGCATCTTTGGTGGCGCTCCGTTTTCCAAAACAGGCATCGGCCTCGTCAAAAAACAAACACCAGCCCTTGTTTTCCGCTTTATCGAACAAATTGGCGAGGTTTTTTTCGGTTTCGCCAATATATTTTGATACAATCTGCGACAGATCTACCCTTAAAACCTCCATCTCGGTATATTTCCCGATCAGGCTTGCTGCGAGTGTTTTCCCCGTTCCCGGAGGTCCGTAAAAAAGGGCCCGGTACCCAGGTCTTAATTTTCTGGCCATCCCCCAATCATTCATGAGGGCTTCATGGTGTTTCATCCAGATTTCAATTTGTCGGAGCTGCGACAGCGTATTTTCATTCACCACCAGATCATCCCATTCCAAATTGGTGGCAATTTGTTGAGCCGGAAAAGAAGTGCTCAGTTTAGGTATTGAAATATTTCCCGTGGTCAACAATTCCACATAATCTTCTTCTAATACCAGCCTGCTGCTCAACAGAGGTTCGCCGCGCCCAGCCTCCTCCACTTTCAGGATGTTCTGGGCTATAAAAAAGTGGTCCGATTTAAAAATAGTCATTAATTGTATGCGACGGGAAATATCTTCCCCTGCTACAACAAACAGCGCTGTTCCAACCGTAGGCATCATATATCGGGTATTCCCGCTCTTCGTACCCCCGAATTCTATAAAATCGCTTCCATCCTGAAAATATTGCCCAATCAGCTGTTCGAAGAAGCCCGGAACCAGATGGGGTACCAAGGCAAGCATAAAAGTGATAAACTCTTCGATGGTAGGTTCACTATAAGATACGAACTGCGTGAAAAAATCATCCGATTCTTCCAGAGCAAATGGTGGAAGTTCCAGGGCCGTTTGAGAAGATTTACTTTGGTTCAAATAATCCTTCATCCGCAAGTGTATGACTTCGCGGAGATAATCCATGGCGCGTTGCAGGTTTTGGTGTGTGTCGGTCATCTTTAGGCGTAAGGTTAACCGCCTTGGTTGCGGCGGCGGAACAAATTGCGAAGCCAATTGCGAACCAGCGGGGTATTTCTGGAACGCTCTTCTTCAGTCGGTTTCTCCAGTTGCCGGTGAATGGGTGTGCCGGTAATCAGGAGCGGTTTATCCGGCAAAAGGGCGAATAAACCTACCAGAAACGTTTCCCAGGCATCCGTCCGGCTTTTATTTTGATAGTCATCGTCAGGGGCGCTATCCAGGCAGGGAAGTGCGGTGGCCCTGATAGCGGCTTTTAGCAATACGGTTACCTGCGTCGAAGGGTTCAAATCTCCAAAATCCTGTTGAAGCAGGACGGCCCGATCCCCCGGAACCCCTGCAATCAGGAACCGGTTATTTTTCAAGGTTGTTATTAGTTGTTCCAAGGCTTCCAACACGGTATCGACGGAACGAATACCGGAGGCCATACTGCGCCGCGCCCATACCAGCGCCTTCTGCCGAATCACCGCCGCTGGTTCGCTGTCGCGCATAAGATGTACCGCATCGCACACCAACGCCATGGCCGCCTTTTGCGCCGCTTCGACGGCGACCTGTTGCCGCTCTACGGGCTGCGCTTTTATCTTCCTGGTATGGAAAAATGGCACAGCCTCTTCTTTTTTGCGGGCAAAAAAGAGCGCCGGTTGTTTTTCCGGCTCCGGTTGGGGAAGGAGGTGCTTGCGGCGGCGGTGGGACATGGTGACAATTACAGTTAATTTTGTCAAGTCTCATTTATAAAGGTGGTTTCTATATTTTTCCTTGCAACAGGATGTTCTCAGGGCGATTAGGTATAGATTTTCCAATAAAACAAATCTATTTCCTGAAAGGTGATAGATATATTGGCTATAAGACATCAAATTAAGGCTTTCTTAATCCAAAAACGTCAAACTTCGGAAAAACCTTGCTTAGCAAGGTTTTATTTATCAATTCGTTGGGTTCTGATATTTGAAAATCATGGGAATAGGTTGCAAAATAATGCCAATTTTCAACTCCTCCTCCATTTAAAAGGGCTTCAAGATATTCTCTAAAGTTTAAGGTCATTTTGATAGGATTATCAAACTGAAGTAAATATATAGATTTATCATTTTGATTATTAAAGTTTACCACAACGTATTTTGCTTCAAATACTTTTTCAATAGGATTAAAGACTTTAACTGTATTAAACCAATTTGGTTCTTCTTCTATTAAATTCTTTTCCCAAAGAACTCCTTCTTGAGAGTAAACACTCCATTCCTTTTTTTTTAATCCATTTGGTCCTCCAAAAATGTCCTCTACAGGTAACAACCAAATCATACCGTCCAAAATTAAATCTTCTGATAAGATATAAGACCATCTTATATGAACACCATTTATTTGTTTATAAAAATTAACCATTTCACTCGGCATAGTAATGCCGAAAAATCTATTAACTCTTTCGATAGTCTGAAAAGATACTCCAGGATTAACGTGAAATCTTTCAATTTTAATGCCTCCAATAGATTTTAGCACATTTTCAAGTTGATGAAATTTCTCAATATATCTATCATGGCTCAAAAAAACATCCCTCCGTAAGGATGAGTCTTTATGTTTGCATTTTTTTATTAATGAACTTTGGGAAGAATTTGGAAAAATTTCTGGCAAATGATATGAGATTCCATATTTTTTAACTTCATTTTCATGATTGGCGATAAAATATTTTTGCCAAAAATAGAAGCCCCTCGATTCAAGAGTGTATTCTATATATTCTGAAATGCTCAGAAATAACTCCTCAAAAAAGTTGGGATATTGAAAAAGATAAAACTTATAATCCTTTGAGTTCTCTGGTAAGTAAATCAAAATTAAGTCCCCTTGCCCAAGATTATCAAAGACAAATAATCGGTCCAAGATTAAAGAATGGTTCTCTTCAAGCCATTTTGACCACCAAAAATCTTCATAGTATTCCTCGTAGGAAATTGCAAATGACATCTTTTTATTTAATAACCTTCCTATAGAACTAATATCAGAAACGCCCTGAAAAACACCCCAGTCACTTTGATATTTCCATCTTAATTCTAAACCATCTATTTTTTGATAGAATTCCTTTAATTCGTCCGGAAGATCTCGATTAAGCATTTTTTCAGCTTCAAGAATATCATCTGGGCTTGCCGATTCGTCCCAATAAACAGTGGAATCCAAAAATTTTCCACTAATTTCAATTTCATCCTGATAGTCAACTAAAACCTGAATTATATTTGAAAGTCCCATATAATATGTTTCAATGAATTAAAAAATCAATTTTAAAAAACCGAATTCATAAATCAAGGTTTAGGGGGAGGGATTTTTACAGCCTGATAAGATAAATTCCTATCAACTTTTTCCCATGCATTTTTGTCATCAATTCCGGGTTTAGGGGGGAGATAAATACCAAATCTTAAGCGAATCAGTTTAGGAAATTCAGATAAGTTATTATATGAAGGATGGGGAGGATGGTTTTCCTTCACCTCAACATCCATCCATAACACGTTAGGAAGTTTTGGTCTTTTAGGTCTCTCTCTTACTCCGCTAGATTTTGGTATAGCTTCTGATCGAATCAACCTTTCAGCAGATTTCTCAAAACTGGATAATACTGATCCCCCTGTATTAATTCTTGTAGGTGCAACAACCCAATTTTCAATTCCCCCTTTGCCTCCAAGAGCTGCACTGATCAAATGCATCCTAACCCAGTTGCCTTCTTTGCCTTTCATCAAATTATATTCACGACTTGTACCACTTGCACCTTGTCCACCTTTTGCTGTTTTATAAGACATTTTTTCCCACTGGGCTCTTTTTTTTCCAGATGAATTAGTAAATGTACACTCTGTCGGATCTGGCACATCTGATACAGTTTTTCCTACAAGTTTGATTAATAATTTACTTAACTTAGTCATATTTTTGGTTATGTCCTTTTCTTGTTTTGCTGAAGTTGCTTGACCGCTCTTTCCAGGAGTTCGTATAATTAATTTAATATGTTTAGAAATTGACAATGCTTCTGCTTTTTTCCCTGCTTCTGGAGTACCTTCCGGTATATTCAGAGAAGTTAAATAATCAACCAGTTCCTTTGGGGCATCGCTGGCTCGTACCAACTGAGCATTAGGTCCTTTGCCCTCAAAATAAATCTTGTGACTTTTACCATCTGTCGTCTTAAAAGGTATTTTTATTTTCCACCAACCCAATAATTTCCCAACCCCCTTCTTCACCTTCTCCTTCCCCTTAGCATAGATCCCCTTTCCTTTTTTTATCAATTTCCGCGCCCATTTTTTCGCTTTTGCGAGCAGTTTATTGACGGCTTTATCGATCCGTTTGCGGATTTTTTTGATAATGGCCTGCACTTTTTTTGCCAGGCTGCCGATACCAATCAGTCGGGCGAAGAGACCGATGACGAGGGGGATCAGTGTGGACAATCCCTTTTCCATGGCTTTGGCCACCCTGGCCATGCTGCCTGAAGCCAGTGCCAGGATCGCTTCTGTGATGGCGGGGATTAGCATAATGGCCGATTCCACGAAAAAGACAATGACATCTTTGATCGCCATAATGGCTTTGATAAAACCGGCGCCGGGGATCAGCAGGCTAAGGAGCCATTTGATGCCCGCTTCAATTACTTTGGTGATCAGCATGTCCTGTATGGCATCGATCACAACTGTTTTTAAATCGGTAAATTGCGCTTGAACGTATTCCCATAGCCCGAGGATACCTTTTTCGCGAATGAGCTGGAATATCTCAAAGCCTTTCTCTAAGGCTGCTACAACAGGTTCGCCCAGCATCCGAACCGCTTTGGTTCGGATAAAATCCCATCCGACGCCCAATATCTGGGTCACGAGGTCAAAAATACCGGGCAAGCTGAAGATATTTTCGGGTATCTGGATACCTATCGGGCCAAGCGCGCCGGTCAGCCAGGTCAGCAGGCCGCCCAGCAAATGCTTTTTGATATTTGCTTTGAACAGATCGATCCCTTCTCCGATGCCGTCGAAAAGTTTGCCCATAAAAGCGATCGGGTCGGCCAAAATAACGGGAATAACTGAACGGATAGCGCCCATAAGATTTTCGATGGCTTCCTTGAGTTTTCGGATTGTTTCGAAAACGCCGTCGAGTGCATCCTTCGCTTTGTCATACAACCCCCGGTTGGCTTCCTTCATTTCCAAAATCCGTTCGTCCACATCCTTCACGCTTTCATTGTATTTTTCGGCCAGGGAGTCAATAAGTTCCTCCTGTTTGCTGTTGACGGTTGTATCCAGTTCCCCAAATTTGTCCTGAATATCTTTGGCTGCTTTTGCGCCGATGCTCTTCAGGTTTTTGGGCAGCTTGTCCACATATGTTTTCACTTCATCCCGCCCCGTTTTAATCCTTTTTTTCGCTTCGTTCAGTTTATTGGCCACCACATTGGATATGTCCGTCAGCAAGACATCCATTTTCGAAATATAGAAATTTCGGCCCTGAACAAAAAATTCGTTTACTTCCGGGGGCAGGCCCGTAAAAAAATCACCCACCGCTCTCAGGTTGCCTTTAAAACCACTATATCTTTTATACTTGTACACCAACATTTTAGCCGCTATATAGCCTTCAAACAGCCCACGAGCGTCTAATTCACCATCGTAAAAACGCCGCTCTACAAAACCGTCCAGTTTGCCCAGAATACCATCAACATCTTTTTTTGTGTTTTCATAAATTTTATTGATGTCTGTTGAAATTTCTTGCCGTTTGGCAGTGTCTTTATTTCCTGTTTGATTTTGTGTCCCGATTACTTTGGACAGTATATCTGTCCGTTTGCCGAATATATTTACAAATTGACCGTCAGCGTTTTTTTGAGCCTTGTTTTGTGCGTCGCTGCGGACGCCTTCTTCCTGTTTTCTAAATTCGGATGGAGCCGTTTTACTGTGTTCGCGGGCTGCGTTGCGGGCTTCCAGCGCACTCAGAAACTTGGGCTCTTCCGACTTCGCCAGTTGCTCCTCCGTCACATTTTCCTGTGCCATCCGGTTTTCCACTTCCTGTACGTTGTCCTGTAGCGGCTGATTTACCTCTTGTTCAGTCCGGGCCGATGGCATGGCTTGTCCGGCATTCAGGCTGGGGGGCTTGGGGCCGGTGCGCGGCATTTGCAGGGGTTCGGTTTTTCTTTCGGGAATATTGGCTGTATTTGGTTCCTGGCTTGTAGCGGATTCTATAGCGCCGGCAGACTTATTGCGCTCTTCCTTTACTTTTTTTGACGCAGCCGCTTGTACTTCGCCCATTTGGTTGTTTTCGGCAAATTCATCGGCCTTTTCCTCGTTCTGGGGAAGTATATCTGCGATTCTTTTCAGGAGCAGTTCTTTAAACACTTTTGCATCAAAGGCTGCAGGCTCTTGTTCGTTCATCGTTTCCACCTGCTCTGCCTCCGCCATGCTGGTCCGTTCGTTGGGGGGAGAGGGAGCGGCGGCCTGGGCACTGTGCGACAGACTCTGGGACGGCTCATGCGATTTTTGCTGTTTTGCAGCATCATCGGCCCGGCTTTTCAAGGCCTGAAAATTAGGGTCTTCTTCAGGGGATCGTGGACTGATTTGCTGTTGCAGGGTCTCGGAAGCAGCATCTTCGGGTGTGGGAGCAGTTGTTTCTCCTTGTTCCGGGGCTTCTGTTTCTGTGCCCATTTCTGGCGGTGGCAGTACGGCGGGCTCGACTTTCTCCGGTTTTTCTACCGCAATTTTTGCCTCCGGCGCCAGGGACTCCTGGTTGGCAGGCAAAGCGGGAGGAGCCTCCGCCGGCGGCTTTGGTTTTACGGCCCCCTGCTGGATCGTGTGGGTCAGCTCGTGCGCCAATAGGTGGAGTCCTTTTACGGAAGCAGGATCAAATTTGCCATTGTTGAAGTAAACATCTTTTCCGCGGGTGAAAGCTTGCGCTCCCAAAGCGGTGCTCATTTCAGCGGCAGTAGCGTCTGTGTGGACGCGTACTTCGCTAAAATCCACCCCAAAACCGGCTTCAAGATGCGGTCGGATGGAATCGGACAAAGGATTGCCCCTGCTTCCGGCTTTGTTGAGCACACTATATAATGGCGGCGCTACATTTGGAGTAGCGCTCTTGCTTTGAATTTCACTTTCTTCCCCCTTGTCTTCCGCTTTGCGCTGCACTTCTTTTTTGGTCTGTGTTTCCTCTTCTTTTGTCTGAGTCGGTAGTTCTTCCACCTTTGCCTGGTATTCAGTTTCTTTCTCTCCGTCTTGTACTTTGCGCTGCACTTCTTTTGAGGTTTTTGTTTCCTCTTCTCTTGTCTGAGTTGGTAGTTCTTCCTCTTTTGCCTGGTATTCACTATTATCGTGAGTAGAGGGTTCTTGCTCGTTTTCAGCCTGATATTGCGATTCCGTTTGCGGGACAGACGATTCTTCATGCTCCTTTGCCTGACCTGCCTTTTCTTCTTTTGGCTGTACCTTATTCTCTTCTTTTGCCTGCGCCTCCTTCTCTTTAGTCTGTGGCTTTGGTTTTTCCTGCGCCATTTCCGAATCGGCGGATTCCTCGTTTTTTGTGGTTTGAATTCGTTTCTCTTCTTTCAGGTGCTGAACATGCTCTTTCTTTAACTGGGTATCCTGATCCGTTTGAGCTATTTCTTCATCATCCTTTTTTTGCAGTGTTTCACGTCGAATATTCTCTTCTTTCATCTGCATACTGCTTTCAGACATTTCAGCAGTATCCGCTTTTCGTTGTATTCGTGTGCTGATTTGGCGGGATAATGGATTAAGTTGGACAGTGTCTTTTTTTTGACTTGTCAGCAAATCAGCGGCCCTGTCTGCTTCCGCTTCGTAAGGGTCATGGGAACGCCTTTCCCGTACCGAAGATTTTAATTCGGTTTTGGGTGAAAAAAAATCGCCCTTGCCTTTTTTCTGAAAGAAAGGCTGTTGTTTTTGTCGCGTCTGCGTGTTGGATCGGGTAGCGTTTTTTTTCTCCATAACATCATACCATCTTGGAATACGTTAAATCCAGTCGACCTGTAACCGAGAGGTCATCCATCGAAACTTTACTACGGAAATCCCCCAGGGAAGTTTATCCAATAAAAATGGATCGTAGGAGGCTTTTTCTACGATTAACTTCCAGTATCCATTTTGATCGATCAGTTTTCCATTGCGGATGAGAAAATTGTGTCGCAAACCCGGAACGGATGTCTTTTTTAGTACAGTCCATTGCCGGATTATATTCAACATAAAAGTTTCCGCTTCATTTTTTTCGGTTTCCGTTAAGACAACGTGGCGTTGCAATGCCTCGTGTAAGGGAAAGCCGCAAACGATCTTATTCAGCATCAGTGGGTATTCGCGCGTTTCGGTTTCACCAGTGGCCATGAATTGCAAAAGATGAACGGCACGCTCCTGTTCAATGATACTTTTAAAAACCCGGTCTTGATTCAGATAACCCAGGGCATCAAACAAGGGCATAATACAGGGGATAACCAGTGTAAGTCCGGCATTTTGGATAAATATTTCTTTCGGCAGGTCTTCTCTTGTAGTTTCAGCATTTGATGGGGAAGGTATGCTCTTAAAATATGGCTCTGATTGAACTAAATTTTTACCTGAAGTGGATGCCGTATTTGACAGGAAAGGCGTTTTTTTTATGAGGTCATGCATATCCTCCCTCTCTTTTTCCCTATGCGGCAAGTGTTGTGTACCCAGTGTTTTCTCAACATGTGAATGGCTGCTTCTTTTTTTATTTTCCCTCGTTTCCGCCTCCGGGGCTTGACTGGCAGGAGTACCCGTATCGGCAGAGGATACGCCACCCATATCCCCAAAAAACGCCTCCACCCTTCTGCGAAACGCCTCAGAATCCTCTTTCCCTGTTGCCACCGCAGATGTACTCCATTTCGGTATCGAAGGGTTTAGCGCCAACAGTTGAGTTAAAAAAACAGGAGAGAACTGTTCTGCCAAGCGTTTTACTCTGTTTATATTCTCCCGTAAAAAAGGCGTCAACCGTAGCCATAAATGCTCCGTTCCGCGGTTTGTCCAATAAGTTAACAGCATGCCTTCCCATTCATCCCAGGAAACTTTCTCCGCCCACCACGGGAAACACCCCGTGCGTAAAAAATAAAAAAATTGTTGTTCAGCACTCGCTTGTTTTGAATATCGCTGTACGCCCCCTTCGCTGTTTTCATCTGGTTGCCACGCTGGATTTGCATCCAAAGACCTCCCGGCTTCCGCCAGTTGACGTACCACAGCCGCCTTGATTTCCTTCACACATCGGTCGGTAAAATTGCTTGCTTGCCCGCTGTGGATAATATTCTTCAGATCCACTTCCAGTTTTTTGATCCTGATGATTTCTCCCGGCGGAACAAGACCGGACAAAAAAGTGTCCAATGCAGGCATTACCTCCTTTCGGAAGGACTCGGCCAAGCGTTGTTGCAGCAGGAATGCTTCCCGCCGCTCTGCGCCCAGCTGAAGTTGCAATGTCAGCCGTTTGATAGTATGTACCTGCCTGGTCATGAATCTGCTTTTTTCAATTTTTCCTGAAGGGCGGCCAATTCGTCCCATTTCCCTTCGGCAGCCAGTTTTGCCTGTTCAATCCATGCGCCGGGGTTGAGGCGTTTGACGTTCAGTTTGCCGGACTGAAGGACTTTGTTCAAATCTTCCAGGGAAGTAGCGGCTAATTTTTGATAGGTGTCGATGCCTGATTTTTTTAAGGCGGCGGCGGTTTTAGTACTTATGCCTTCAATTTTTGTCAAATCATCTGCATCTATTGTTTTTTCAGAAGTTTTTTTACTATTTATCTCTACTACTTCCGGGCTAGATGTCGTTTTATCAATATCAATAGCCAGAATCTGCGGATCTATTTTTCCGGCTCTTTCTGCCTGCCATTTTTTAAAAACAGATTTTAAATCGTATTTAGGTGGATACGCTGGGGCTTTAACCTCCCAAAGAGCTTTAGATTCTCCTTCATCTAAAACTAATCGGTCTAAAACGAAATAAACAAAAACCTCCCAAAGTCGAGTAAATATATGATCAATATTGGGGTTGTTATTGCCCCAGTAATTTTTTAATATTGCAAGAATACCGGTTATGTCTTTCTCGATTTCCTTGGTCTTATTTGTCAAGAATTCAGGAACCCTCATTAACAATTCCAAATCATTAATTGGATTAAGGCCTTCAGGCTTTACAGGATTGAGACCTGCGGATTGCAATGGCATTGTTAAATTATTCCATCGAATTGCCATTCGAAAGGTTTCATCCTGATAGAATTTGTAAATGGACTCTATTTGGGAAATACCAAGCGTTGATATCCAGTCAAGGTTTTTAAATGTTGTTAGTTCAAGATAAAAAGTTGCTGTGACAGGCTTTAACTCTAATATTATCTCACTCTTTTCATGTTCATCCCCTTTTTCATATATTTTGAGTGTTCCATCTTCTTCTTTTACGGTAATTATTTTGAACTCATATAGAAAATGTTCATCAACTGCTTCCAACTTATACTTCTCTTCCGGATGGGGGGAATTCTTTGATAAAAGGAAATGAAAAATACCCCGTATTCCCGAATCGGCAACCTCGAACCGTTCTGCGGCATCCCTGCCACTGCCCAATCTTATTTTTACCTCTTTTATGGCCTCACTGGTATTCGTTGCTAACACAGTCTTTCCTTTTAACAAGACCAACATGCTTTCAGAGTAATTCCTAATACTAAAATCAGCAAAGACCCTGTTACCGATCACCATTTTTGTTTCCGAGTCTTCGATATCCTCATAGAGCAAGCCGAAACCTCCTCCGGCAAAAACACCTGATAAATGTTCCATACCCCAGCCTTGTTGCACGAGGGCAAAATCTTTGCCCGCCCGGTCTTCCTGTTGAAAAGCATCTGCGGGTCTAATTCCAATTACGGCAAATTCCAGGTTATTCCGTTTTCTTAATAAATACAGACTTACCAGCGCTTCATTGAGCGACTGACCATTTTGTCCTTCGATACGGTAGAAGGGATATGGGCGGATGTCATGACTAAAAGGCCGTTTGACGGAGCACAGATCCGTATAACTTTCCTCATTGTCCGCATGGTAAGCATACAAGTGCTGCAACTTGCCACATCGGAGCGCATCATAATTCCACCAGTGGTGGATAGAGTTGGGATCGTCGGCGGTGTAATAATAAAATGGAATAGTGCCTGGCGACGGGTATGCCCCGGGCGCCGCAGCGGGGGTGATTCGAATGGGAATTTTGGGGTCCGTGCTTTCGGAATTCCTGATGTCGTCGACGGTCATTACCTGGGCATAGTGGTTATCAACAATATCGACAGGCTCTGCCCCGGGTACGTAGAAGCACTTGATCATCATCGTCATACGCCAATGCAGGAAACGAATACGCTGCAAGCGGTCGGCATTGTTATTAAAAACCGGCGGTTGGTGGAATTGATGCCGAAATACGCTGGGACCGAACGCAACATCCTCCAGCATTTCTCCCAGCAACAGGTGATACGAAAACTGGTTTTTGTCTGGTATACAATCAGCCGTGAGCTTGCACAACTCGGCGACAATCTCATTGTAGGTGCCGGCCAGATCGCGCAAAAAGTCGTAAAAATACTGAACCTGAGGTTTGGTGGCTTCCTTTTCCTTAAATATCGGCCAGCGGGTATCGATCAAAAATTTTACATATTGCTCCAGAAAATCGCGTTGCTGAGGGGGAAAAAGCACCTGAAATGCCGGCGCATGAAGGGCCGCTATCCGTTCGGGCAATTGATCGAGGATGTGAAGAATAAGAATTTCATACTCATCAAAAACAGCCTGAAAATCATTCCCCGTCAGCGTGAATTCCCGGTTTGCCGCCTCGCACTCTTTTTCCATGGTACCATGGCCGAAACGCATGATTTCAATAAAGGAAAGCGAGGTGTTGGGATTCGTTTCCAGGAAGAGTTGCCGGCCATCCAAAACATCATCGTCTTCTATGGCGATCAGGTCAACATCATCTTTTTCAGGCCGGTATGCTGTACCATTGATCGTTCCCTGACGGTATTGTTTCTTTAGCAACGGCCACAAATCTACGGCCCTAACGACCAAAGGTTGTATCTGCCTCCTATTCCCTTCAACTGCTTCCAGGTATAACAAGGCAACTTTCCCGTCTATAAAGCGCTCTTCCCCGATAGTTTGTGGGTTCAATGGAGCGGATTCCGCGCCATCTTTACTTGTTGACAATTTCCAGACCGCCAGATTGCCCTGGCCTGAAGACAAACCTTCTATTTGCCCGCTATAAGGCTGGTAATATTTAAAATGCGCACCGGGGAAACAAATATAATGCCCCTTCGACGTTATGCCGAATCCTTCCGTAATGGTAACCATACAATCCGAGTCAACATAAGCCTCCAGGCCGCATACAATGCCGATACCGGTCCATCTTTCCTCCGGACAATTGGAGTATTCAGGTAGATGTCTCATGGGCTTCGAGATTTAGTGTATTAGAATCAGTACAACGGGCATCTTGTAACAACCGATTGAATACCACAATAAAGGCTTTAAGGCTTTCTTCTATTTGGCACTCATCGGAATAGCGGCGGCCTTCATCGTATAACCAGTTGAAATAAGCGTTTTCGAAGTCGTACAACTGTTCGGAGTCCAGGCACAGAAAATTGACTCCCATATGCGCAGGAGTTTCCCGGCGCACGGTTTGTTCAAAAAATTTCCGGGCCTCAGGTGTCGCGAATCTTTTCCAGGATTTGGACGTAATGACACTCATCCAAAAAGAATATGGATCCCCACTGGAACAATTCGGCCCTGTTTCAAAATTTTCAAGGGCAGGAATATCTTCTGCGAACGGGCGAAGCAAAATATGTTCGATGATGTGAAACCCCTCATTGTTGCAATTGGGCGGAAAAATCTTCTTCCAAAGTGTATCCCTGGCTTCATTTGCCCGCTCTTCCGAATCATAAGAGCTACTTGCGGCAACGATCACGCCCTGTTTGTTTTTCAAAACGAGCCGGTAAATGTCACCTCCTTTCAGGTTGATTTTTTCTACCTTCAACGGATCGCCATCTACATATTGTGCACCTGCTTGCAAGAGCAACTGCAGGATTTGGTTTTGGTCTTTCTTGGCGTCTGCCCGCCGGTTGTATTCCTTTACGCTTTTTAAATAGATGCCGATTCCGGTTTCATTCGCGTTTTTGTTTTTGTCAACCACAGCGAAGCGATAGGATTTTTTGTCCTCATCAGATATCTTTATTATTTCAATCTCCGGTACACAAGTCAGGCGGGTACGACGGTCGGCAGGCAGACACAAAAGCTTGGATATCCGTTTTTCCAAGCCCGAAACATTATCCGATCCCCAAAACAACTTGGGTCGGCCAAGATCGTCCCCCCTCAGGTTGAAGGCTTTTCCGCGCTCCCTTCCGATAACCGGGATTTGGGTCAGGAAATCTGTCTTGCACTCAAGCAGTTTCTTTTTGGTATCTACCCGGTTGGCTTTGCAGATGTCGCTTTGGCTGGAGGTATAAACGGACAAGGCGTAATCTGCGAATTTTTCTCCGAAGCGGGCAATCAAATGATCGAGAATGGCATTGTGGGTATTGAATCTGCTGAGTTCATTTTCTACCAACCGACCCAACTGCTGTTCGTAATAATCGCGAACAAGCCCATGCTCCAGTATCAGGGCACTCAGATCGGTCGGAATCTCGTCTATTTGAACGGCTTCGCTGATGGCACGCAAAAAATCGTCCTTAAGCATCATTTGCCTGCTCCGCAAGGGCAATAATTTATCAATGGCCTCATCCGGCAGTTTTTCTTTCAATACTTCCACCAAATGATCATTGACTTGATAAAAAGACCACAAAAGGGATTCAAAATCTGGCGTCAGATTGCGCAGGGACATATAAAAATGAGTCCGGTCAGTCGGCGATTGACTGATGGAGAGCAGTTCCCGCACATGGCCGAGTTGCGCTAAGTAATTAGCAAGGATCTGGTCGAAAATACTCAGGTAGGCCTTTAATTGTTTGGCTTGACCCTTGCGTTCTCCAGAAGCGGAGCCGGGCATTTGGCCTTTGCCAATCCTGTAAACCAATGGAAAGTCGTTATGAATACTTACATATTGGTTCAAGTTTCTGTAAATACCTTTTTTAAAGGCTTTATCCCGGACTGAACCCACTGGCGGCCTGTGGTTGATCTGTCGGATAAGGGCTAATTTTTCCGCTACTTCCCGGCGGTCGGTTGGAACAGGTAAATTGCCCTGGCGAAAAGAGAGCTGCACACAATCGATCTCCAGCTGGGGTTTAAAGCGGCAAGTAATTGTTTGAATGTAAGGGGCAACATGTGCGTCCTTGTCGGCAGCCTCCTGGGCTTTTTGACAAATATCCAAACGCCAATCCGGCCGGTAGCTGAGGTCTGTTGCCCGGTCTTCTGTTTTACACAAATCCATCGAAAGCGACCGGACGGCCTTCACACCCGGCACATCCATCACGATCTGGTATATATCCGACTTATTGATGATACGCCGCAGCATAGCATTTTCCACTTCCGTATCGTCCAGAAATCCGTTGTCGAGTATGACACCCTGGAAAATCTGGTCGTAGGTCCTGCGTTTTTCCAGCATCTCTTCGAGGCTGTAAAACCGCAGTTGAGGAGAAAGAAATTCCTGAACCCTGTAAATCACCTGCGCCGACACCTGGTTGGCGTCGGCGCCTTCCTCCACTTCCAGGTCCGCTGTGAGGCTTATGGGTTTAACGCCGACCAATGTAATGTTCTGAAAATCTTCACAGAGGTTGCGATGGGCATGCAGCCGTCTGAGCGCCTCTGTCTTGATTTCATCGGTTTTGAGTTTGTTTTCGGGATCGATATGGTCTTCAAGGTCGAGCAGAATATGATATAAGCCATTCAATCCTCTGGCATTACGGCCCCTGTCTTTTACTTCATAATATCGAATCCTCCAGTTGACAAATATCTGAGTATCAATTTTTTTAATAAAATCAAGATTAGTATCTCCTAAATTTTCTCTCAAATTCTCATATACTCCTTCCATTGAACATGCGGGGAGTTTTTCTTTAATATCTATAATTTTTTTAACTATGCTTGTATAATTCCCCGGCGCAAAAGAATATCCAATCGACGTTTTTTCAATCATACCCATTATCTGTTTTTCATATGGATATATTTCTTTTTCAATAGATATTTTTATTTCTTGAAATAATCCTTCGATTGTTTCATTTAAATAAATACGTTCTACACCTGGGGTTAGTTCATTCACTAAGAGGGTCCCTAATAATATATTGAATTTTTCAATATGTTCATTTAAATAAAATTCTACACAAATATTTGTGTCATTGGGTCCAGCCTTCATCACCCATGCGTTTTTTACCCCCTCCACATCGATGATCAGTTTGCGCAAATCGAGTGGTGTGACCGGGTTGCAGGTAAGTATTTCAGCCGCTGAAAAGAATTGTTTTTTTTCTGTTAAACCGGGCGGCATAGCAAGCAGGTCATGCATGGGAAAAGTGGTTCGGTAGCCGAGGTCGGTAATGGCGTAACAAAGCACCTCCAGCATGGTAATGCCGGGGTCGTGTGCGTTAAAGTCGGTCCATAGTTTATGCCCCAGTCGGGCGATATGGCCAATCCCTTCTTCTCGCAGGGCATTAAAATCCTGGGTGATCAAAGCGGCCGGTATTTGCGGATTGTTTGCCATATTATTGTTATTGCTAAATCATTCAACAAATATTAAAATGCGTCAGGTCTTCTTGTTGGCTATCCTGACATTCCTCGCTACCCCATATTCTAATTGCATGGGTATTAGGGAAGGTGGTGAAAACGGAGCGGTCTGTTGTTGCCCGGATCACTTCCCCCTTGATTTTCTCTACAGGATCTCCGCTTGTGTCGTAGGGCCTTCCGGTATCCGGGTCAATTATTTTCCTTGTGATTGGATCAATCATATCCCCGCTTTCTGGGTCATACACGAAATGGTACACGCCGAAGCTGGTTACGATGTCTACGTACGGCCTTTCTTCGATAAAATTCAGGATATGCGATGTGTGAAGCGTGCCACCGAAGAGGATATCGGCTTTGCCGTCGTATGCCCAGGGCGCCAGGAAGCGGTGTAAATCCTCTGTCAGCTGTTTGGCGTAATAGTCTGGCGAATGTTCCGGGTAAAAGCGCACGCAGCATTCTACAAAAATGGGCTCGAAAGACGGATTGACCGCCTGGATATGCTCCCCACAAAAGAGGAAAAGATTGGCTCGTTTGCGCAGATAATCTTCGATCTCCTCCAGTTTTCCGATGCCGCAACCCGGCGTAAAACGGTCGATACCCGTTCTGCCCTCCAGGTTCGGGAACACGACAAGCATAACATTGCCGGGATCCATCACGCATTCTTTGCTGCTGTGCGTGAGGCCTTTGACATGTCGAATCTCCGGGTATGCCTCCAGCACCAGGCGCTCGTAATCCCACAAAGTGATTGCCCGGTCTTTATGCCTCAGCCGTTCACTGACGCGGCGGTAAAACTCGTTTTGCCCTTCGGGAGGTCGGCCGCCAAAAGTGGAAAGAGGTTGTTTTACTTCCCGTATCTCGCGGGGTGGATTGACAAGTTTGATGATCGTGTTTGCCGGCAAACCGCTCTGGAGATGCGACAAAGTGTTTCCGTTGTTCTGAAAAAGTGCAACTCCAGCCTGGGCAACAATTTCTTTGATATCAGGCAACGCGACGATACGTTCTCCAATATCGGGGCGCTCTACGACAATCGCCCTTATCCAATAGTTTCCGGATTCCGGTGAAAGCGTATAGGCCTGACGCGCCATACTTACAGGCGTATTGAACCTGATAATCCCCGTTTGCAACAGGCTTTTTTGGGATTTGGGGTCTGTTTTTGTGCTATCTTCAACAATAGCGCCGGCCGGAAAAGGTAGCCAGGCATCTTGCTGGCCATCACTGCCCTTTGTCAGAAAATACCAATACACATCAGGCGGGTCATAGTTGGCATTGCCGGTTCCGTCCACCATTTGGAATAACAGACTCAAACTTTGGCCTGGCACCAAGTTGCTTATTGCAATATCCAGATTGGCCATAGATAATACTTCGTCCTGTTCCGTAGGAATTTGCACAGCTCCGGCAGCATCCAAGGGGAGAAAATGGGTGAGCGGCAGAAGAGAAAAATGTTCACATTCCTGTGGCACCGGATTGTAGCCGGTGGGCGTTATCTGAAAACGTTTAAATTCTTTTTTATAGAAATTTATGCCTGATTGGGTGGTGAAATAATCGGCAAAAGAGGTGTAACGAAAAGCGATTTTTTTAACAATTTGGGGTTGATTAAGATCATTTTTAGCGACAGCGACTTCGACATTTGCTCTCTCCATTTTCACAGCCGCTGCTGGCTCATATTTCAAAGTCAAAATATTTTGATTTTGGAGGCTGCTATATCCTTTGAGCGGCAAACCTGACGCATAGGGTTCCGCCTGAATTTCAGTTTGCGCGGATGTCCGCCATTTATTTTTTCTTATAATACTGCTGTCTACAATCGGCTTCCAATTTCCAGAAAGCGTGGGTTCGACCATGATTATCCTGTTTGCCGGATTCAAGATACTGCCAAAACCAAGCTGGGTAGTCGGGTTTGTTGCCAAGGGCCTCGAATGGTGCAGGTTTTCCCGGTCTTTGAAAGCATCTCCCGGATGAATATACCCGGTTCCGGGATCATATAATCCGGCCCCGGGGGTAAGGTCTTCGATATCCGTACCGCTTTGGAACCCGCCTGTGTCAGGGACAACGGTTGCTAAATCAAAAATTTGGGCCGGAATAGCCGGATTTCCGGATTTTCCAGGTAACGATGGGAAGCCAATGGGGGCAGCATTAGCGGAATAAACAAGCGCATCCTGAACATACTGGAACTCCGGTGAAAAAAGATCCATAAAGGCCTTTTCATCATCATACGTATCAACGTTCAAATTCTTATCTATAAAGTCGGGCTTTACCGTCATCCCTCCAATCTGTTTTCCTTTCAATTCTTCCAGGTCGAATTCCAGAAAGGTCCCTTTTGTGGTAGTGGGGTTCACCCCTAAAAGTGGAAAACTCCCCTGATTGTTGAACGCCGCCAATTCGTTTCGAATGGTTACCCCCTGTTTTAAGCCTTGCACATCCACCCGCAAGCGGATATTGGTAATCTGAATTTCCGATATCCAGGGCTGTACTTTATGGCTGTTTTCCTGGTTCAACACAACTTTTATAAAAGGGAACCTGCTTTTTTCCAGCAAGGCTTCTTTGCCAGTGACGGCTTCCACAGCGGCCTGATCGGGGCGCAAAAGCAACCTGAACTCAACAAATTTTTTTTCATTCCCGACGACTACTTGAGCAGTATAACGATTGCCTTCTATGGGCGTCGTGGTTAGATCTTCGCCATCTTTGTCTTTATAATTGTAGGAGTTTTTTGGCAAATAATCCTCTCCAGCACCGGGGACGGTTTGTGCTTTCAGACCATTATCCACGCCTTGCGGAAGGGTTTCAACGGTTAGCTTTACCCAGCCATTTTCCGCTTTGCCGGAGCTGTAATAGATATCAAAATAGTTGGCAACATCGGTTAATTCCACAGGCAGGTTGTCAACCTCCACTTCCATCACAATAAACCGCAGGCCTTCCGAAAGTTTCAGAATGGGATCGGAGACGGCAAAGCCGATTGCGCCTGTTTTTAGTTTGCCGGGGTTGGTCGGCTGGAGAAAACGCCACCGAAGCGGAACCTGACAGGAGATTTTGCCATTGTTGGTAGCGGCCAGGGAATACAATTTTTCGTATTCACCATCTGCGGCACTCAGGTAGAGCGCTTCCCAGCCACTTATACTGGATCTATTTACAACCAATTCCTTTTCGAGCGCATATTGCAGGTTGTTGCCTTTGTCGTCTTTGCGGGCATCCAGCAAAGTACCTGCCTCTAATTTGAATTCCGAAAAAGTCTGCGCCAGATCGAATACAACATAGGCATGATCGGGAGTAAAAGAATGTTTGGATAACCCGAGCACCTGCTCAAAATAATAATTGAGGTGCAAACGGGGCAGTTGGTTTAACTGGGCCTGCAGGTGCTTGAACAGCTGGACAAATGTCAGAAAAAGTGTAATGTGCGGTTCCTGGGCATGGCTTTCACGCAATGCCTTATCCAGATAAAACTGGGCGCGGTCCACTATTTTTGACAAGGCCTGGAAAAACAAAAGGAATAAAGCGCGCAGGTTTTTATTTTCTTTACATGCGCCTGTCTGTTCTTCAATAAATCCGTCATCGGGGCTGATGCAGTAGTATTGATCCTGACTCTTGATGTCCCAAGTTTTTGCACATACCGATTGATTTGAAGTCGAATAAATGAAGGCAGCGTATTTTTCCTCCAGATAAGGATCTTTTTCATTTTCCGGGACAGCCCTGGCAGGTTGATTGCCCTTATCGTAGGCAATGAGTACCTTGAGGGCATTGCGGATATTATCGTCAAAAACAGATGTTACAATATTGCTGCGGATGATCTCCAGTATTTCCTCCCGGATAGGATGTTGGAAGGGCGATTCCGAGCATATTTTATGTATTTTTTTGGCTACTTCATATATGTGCTCGATCAGTACCTGGTAACGGGCAGCACGGGTTTGATTCCACTCTGATAGCGGAACCTCCTTAGGCTTCCGCCAAAAATCTACTTCCGCCTGGCAATAAGCTTCATCTATTGCGGCAAGGTCTATAGCGGATACAATAGCCAACATGCCCAGCGGGCCTTTATTGAAAAAGCATTGCCAATTGCCATCTTCTTCATTCTTCAAGTTGAAATACTTGAGCAACGCGGCAAATTCATAAGCGAAATGCAACACTTCGGCAGTAGACCGACTGTCTAACCGAACCGATTCTGGGAACAATGCAAGTGCCAGCCGTTCTTTTTGGCTGGTACCGTTGTGTTCCAATGGATGTGTACAATCTGGGCAGATCATTTTAACGGAGGTGCGTTGGTTTCGCTTTCATCTAAATAATATGGGTACACGTAGTTCTCTGGCGAATTGGTAGCGCGAACAACGAAGCTGACCTCGATCAGCAGTATACCGTCGACGCTCCTTTCGGTATTAATCTGGACACGATCTAATTCAATACGCGGCTCATACAATAAGATGGACTGTTCGATAAAGCTCTTCACGAACGTAAGCAATTGGGTGTTGATGGGTTTGAACTGCTGCGTGTCTAAATTACAACCAAAATTGGGGCGCATCACCCGTTCGCGAAGTCGTGTGGATAACAGAATATGCAGGCTTTCGTAAATATCCTCTATTTCCGACACCATACGTACCGTGCATCCCGGCTTGTCAAATTGCGGCGGGAAACCCCAGCCGCGGCCTAAGAATGAGTAGGCATGAGCAGTAGGTTCTAGGTCATTCATGATTCCTGACGTGATTATTGAAATGATAAAAATCAAAAAAATCAAACGAGTACCTTACTGTTCGCTCCGGGTGATATGGCTCCTGCGCCAACTGCGCCAGCGACCGGATCCCCGGCACTGGACACCGGTTTTACTCCGTTGCCCAGTTTAACAATTCCTCCAACCGGGCTATTGATCGAGGTAAGGGAATCGCCTTTGATCGAAATGTTTTTGGCTTCCAGCTTCAGATCCGAAGTTTTAATAGTGATGGATTTTTTATTTTCAATGGTTATACCGCTGTCGCTCAATTCTATTGTATTTCCACTGTCTTTTAAAGTAATTGTTTTGTTTTTATCGTTTATTTCGACCGTTCTATTGGACTTGGTTTTTATCGTGATGACGTTATGCTCATCATCGATCAGTATTTGTTGGTTGTTTTTAGTGAAAATTCCTTTTTTATAGTTATTATCATCGTTCTGATGGATAGGTGCATTGCTTTCGCTGTAAAGAGCCCCCAGGATTACCGGTTCGCGGGGATCCTGATCTACGTAGGCGATGACGACTTCGTCCTGCAATTCCGGAAGGAAAATGGCGCCGTGTTTGTTTCCAGCCTGCAGGTTGGCCATGCGTGCCCATACGCCCTCGTTGTTGGTATGGAGGCCTGGTATCTGTACTTTTATGCGAAAGTCTTTATCAGGTTGTTGCGCATTTTTAAGTTGTACAACTTTTCCAACTTGCAATCCCGTTATTGGCGGCAGTAAGCCCTGAGCAGGGGGATTTGGAATACTTTCGTTTTCATAATACCAACTGTATGGCAAGCCAAATTGAATATGCGTATACCAGCGACCTGGTTCAAAGGTGTGTTGCACCATAGAAACAAATACATTGCCATTGAAGCGCTTTCCTACCCCTTCCAACGCGACCATGTTGCCCGGCAGGACATCGCTGCGCCCGTCGAATTTTATCCGACCCCTGGTTTTATTGAGGATGCTTTTCTGTTTGACCGCATTGGCATAGGCGGTTAATTCAGTTGTATCCAAAAAACCGAGATGATGCAATGGATATTGTGCCAGATTGATTACTCCGGCCAGATCCTTGCTGCTGATATTGCCCGGCTCCGATGGCGCGGTAAAGTTCGGAGTGCTGCTTGCCACTTGTTGTTTAGAGTAGTCCCAGGAGGAAGTGTTGATCGTGCCGAATTGGTTGCGCGCTTCCATTTCCGATTCAAATTCCCAAATCCTGGAACGATCCTTTGTGTCGCCTGCTATACCGTAGCACAAAGCAAATGCAGGCGCCTGCGCCAGTTCCGGCGCCGAAATACGAAATACACCATCGCTGACAAAAAGATAGCACCCGATTGCTTCGCTGCGCATGGCAATAAAATCCCAGTCGGTGGTGTAATACTGAACAATTTGGTCGTGTTGGATGCCTTGAGCGCTGCTCGTTGTTTGCAAGTTTATCTGGCTGTATCCTTTAACGATGTCCTCAAAAATGTCTTTGTCTGTTTTGTCGTTGTAAAAACGACTTTTTCTCCCGATGGTCAGCCGCACTGTTTCATCGCGGCACTCTACATAAAGCATGGACGGTTGATCTTTTAGCGCTTTCAGGCTGTGCTTGGTCACAATCCCTTTAAATACTGTTTTTTTTCCTTCCGTGGTACCGAAGAGGATTTCTACTGAGGCGCCTGGTATAAAAACATCCTGATCACTGATCGGGAATGCCTGTTGGTCTGCCATACCATCCTTGATCACAATACGGGCTGTTGGAATCTTATTCACTTCCTTGATAATGGAAATGGATAGTATTTGCTGTGTGGCCAACGGCACATCCTGGTTGTTCACCCGAATCATCGTTTCTGTCTTCGCTGTACTCATGTGCAAAACGGTTTAGACTGATTGTGCTAAAACAAATCCTCCATTTGGCGGGTGGCGCCAGCCAGCGCCTGTTCGGCTGCGCTTTGCGCTTCCTGAATGCCATCAGCCAGTATTTGTTCTGCCATTTTCCGACCCTGCTGTTCCAGTTGTTCCAGTGGGGGAAATTCTAAACGCCCTCCCATGCTCAATTCCCGGACAGAGTCGAGGCCGTTAGCGCGTGCGATGTCTATATACTTATTCGCATCGTTGTAAATCTTTTCACCCATAGAGACCAAATCATCCACCGCTGTAATATCCCTTAATTGAGTCAGACTGGTAAGTTTTGACAGCGGGTTTTCCAACAGTTGCTGTTCAACCGTTTTATACTGTGCAAAAGACGCCTGGACTTCACCACGAACCGGAGTGCCATCTGTTCGGAAAAGCGTATATTTAACGTTCATTTTCTTCAGGACACAACGGATCGTGAAAGTGCCCCAAGTCAACGATAAAAAGAGTGGCCTGCGCTTTTTCCCAGCAAAACCGGTCGTTTTTTTAAATTTTTCAATTTCCGTCTCCACGTCTATTTTTTCGCCGGAAGCCCCTGTGCCGTCCAGTAGAAAGTTGAAGTCAAACTCCCGGGGAGCAATGCTTTTGAATTTTTGTTCACTGCCCGTTTCTGCATCTGACTGACTGTCGTCGTATTGGAAGGTATTATCCACAGAAAAGTTGCTGGGATTGAACATCGCTGTAAAGGTAGCGACCGGTGCTTCCTGCTGAGACACTTCCTCGGGCTTCTCGTAAGCCCGAATTAATACCTTGGCCAATTCATTGCTCATTTATCTTTCTTTTTGATATTGAAGTATCTCCATTACCTGTTCGACCACATCTCTTACCAACTGTTCCCGATCATCACTCTTGGCTTGAGTTGATTGGTCTTCTTTTTCTTTAACCGTTTCTGCGCGATCTTCCAAAACAGTAGCTTTTACGAGCATTTCCATAATTTCGATTGGCATCAGATAGGGTTTTTAATAATTTGAAAATATTGATAGGTCAACTCGACCGTTTCCATCACGATGCTGCTTTCGTTGGCGTTAAAGTCTGAAATTGACCACTTTTTGGGCCAAGCCTTGGCAAAGAGAAAACTCATAAGGGTGTTTCCCTCCTCGTTGGTCAGATTGACTTCTACGTCTAGTGGAATAACCTCGACGGTACTTCCAATGAGCATGCTGTTAAACCAGTCGAAGATTTCCGAATGAATCAGCAGCCCCCTTTTTAAGACCAAGTTCGGAAATACCGGCTTCTTGGGCAACTGCTGTACATGCCTTGCGTTGGCGCCGTCTTCGACTGTTTCGCTTTCAAATTCTACCCCCAAGCCCCCTATTTCCATAAAAGTGGCATCCGGCCCATTTTGATCGATGAACAGGCCTTTGGTATCACTATAATAGAACTTTACTTCAAAGCGAAACCCCACTGGTGGAAGTGTACGATCAGCCATTTGCTATTCCGTCTGAATGGTGAGACCTTCGTGTGCCAATTCCAGCGACTCGATGGCAATTTCATTACCATCCGATTTCAAATCAGTAGACTGCAATTTAACCGGAATGGCTTTAGACAATGTCCACGTTATGACAGGTTCTCCAACCTCATCAATCAGTATAATCGTTACGCTGCGTTGCGCCTCAGCCGTGGATTGTTTAGCAGTGGTTTTATTCCACCATTTGTAGAAATTGTGTTTTGCGTCTTCTTGGAAAACGCCCCTTTTGAGTGTTACTCGATTGGCCTTGTTCAAACCAAGGACAATCTGTTTATACTTCGAAATTGAACCGCCTTCCCGAAATTCGATGATTTCAGTCTCCGAATCGAGTCCGGACACCTCTGTAAAATGGGCGATTTCATCTCCATCAAATTTTACTTGAAAGCGAAATTTTGCAACTGGATAGTCAGCCATATCTGAAGTACATTAAATCGTTAAAGAAATTATTGTTGACCTAATTCAAATTTGTGCATAAACTTGAGCACTATGAATTCTGCAGGCCGAACTACGGCCATACCGATTTCAACAACCATATAACCATCAAGCATTTCTGCCTCGGTAAAGGTTTGTGGCACACCGACCCTGACGAAATAGGCTTCCTGCGGGGTTCGGCCCAACATGGCGCCGGCCCGCCATTGCGTTTCAAGAAAACTTTCAATAGAGGCCCGCACGCTTACCCACGTATTGGTATTGTTAGGAGAAAATACAAATGGGAACAGTGCGCGTTTTGTCGATTCTTCCACCATGTTGAAAAACCGGCGAACTGAAATATAACGCCATTCCCGGTCATTACCAGCCAGTGTGCGTGCACCCCATACAAGCGTACCACGTCCAATGAAAGAACGAATGATATTAATTGACCTTCCACCCGTGGTGTCGACATTAAAACCATCGTGCAATTCGTCCGATACCTTAATTGAAGGGCCCAGGACATTCACTATACTTACGTTACCCGGAGCTCTGAAAACGCCCTGCCGATTGTCGACGCTCGCATATATACCAGCCATGGCACCGCTGGGAGGCATAATCAGCCGTGTTTGCGAATTGATTGTATTCAGTATCCTGTTGTATAAGCCATTTTCTGAATCTTTAATGTCTTTCAGCGTTATTTTTGCTTCGGCACCTCCGGGTTCATTTTCTGCTTCTCCACCTCCGGGCTCTACCGGCGGTATCTCATATTTCAGGGTTACAGTTTCGTCCAGAAAATAAACAGGTAAGGTAGTAACCAGATAAGGATAATAAGCAGCGCCGTATTTCAAATCATCGGTCACACCACTTATTTTTCTAAATTGTTTCACGTCCTCATCTGGTGTCTCCTTATTCGCGTCACGCTGGGCAACGTCCATAATCACAAAGTAATTATTGATTTTAGGGTCCTTGCAGAAACTCATCGCTTTTTCGTATACAGTCAGGTAGCCGTCTTTGTTACCATTTCCGTTTCCGTTTCCGTTTCCATTTCCGTTTCCATTTCCATTCTTTTCGCTGGACTTTCCAACTAAATCCGGAAAAACAATCAAGGTAGGATCCTGTTCTTTTTTCAATTTATCTATGGCTTTTGTCAGTTTATCAGCATCAATACCATTTTCAACGACATTGCCATTCTGTTTTGCTTCGTAGGTATCCACCGATAGTATGAAACAATTACCGCCTCCGTTGTCAAAGAACATTTGGACGGCATAGTACATCCGGAATTTGATTTCATGCCGTTTTGGAACAGTGATAACAAAGTCGTTTTCGCCATTTAGTAGAACCTCCAATTGTTCTACTCTGGGGTTGCCAAACCATCTGAGGTATTGATCCAAAGAGGTGAGCCGCGTGGGAATGTTGAGCAGGGAATCACCATCCCGATCAGCTTTTTCCGTGTAGCCAATAAAAACAGGGACGGCCGTATCCACCTGGGCGATGGACGGCGGCAACTTCTGAATTTCCTGTACGTAAACACCAGGCGTTTTATACGTTGTTAGTGGAACTGCCATTGCCAAATTACTTTTGGAAGGTGAAGAGTTAACTTTTTTTCTTGAATCTTATACTCAAATCTTGTATTTCAGTATCTCCTTCGGGGAAATACATGTTTATCAGTGCAAATGGAGGTCTTCCGTATACCGACGGATCGATCCACACATTTTTGCCGGCTTGATCGGCTATTTTATACGTGTAAAGGCCAACCGGCGCCTCTCTGAAGTCATAGTATTGATGAATATCATCCTCATTTATTGGTGAGATTATCTTTTCGGTTTTAACATTTATAAGGCTTACCATTTTTGCTTTTTCAACACTTAGCACATTGGGCATTACTGCGATAATATCCTTTTCATCAATTGGGGTATCTTGGATAATACGCTCTATATCAATATAATAAATTGGTTTTATCCCTAAAGGTAAGTAGCGGAGACCCTCCAAATCCTGTGTCCTGTAACTTGTGCCCATGAGCTCCGATATATTACTTTTTACCATCCACACATGAAATGTAGCCGACACCTCTTCTTTAAATTTTTTTAAGGTTAAAAACTTACGCTGATACCCTGCATCATCATTTACAATTGTTTCTTCAAATTCAGCTAATACATCCGAGGCAATAAAATAGCCTTTTCCTTCTTCATACCGAAATAGCCCCCTTCCTTTTTGAAGAAACTTATTTGTTTCATCCGAGGACGTAAGAACAAACCCCGCCGCCGATTTTGGCAGGGAATCGATATAAACCGTTATTCCGACGGCAACGCCAAAATTATAGTCTATCATTGTACTTGATTTATTGCTCCTTTCTCACGTAATATCCTGCCACCTGCTTTCAAACCTTCTATATTCTTATGTGGAATGAAGCGCACTTTGTATAGTACGGCAGGTATGTATTTTCCTCCCAAAATACCCCACAAATGGTTCATTTGCTCGAAGCTAAGAGAGTACAATTCAAAAATCAATTTTTCCATTCCTTCTGGAAAATCAGCGACTACCTCAACGTTGTTGGCATTGGTCAAAAAAGCGCTCTCTTTGCTGATAAATATGTTCCAGCGTTGAAAAAAATGGATGACTTTGGAAATATTATTTAGTGATTTTTGATAGTTCTTTTGGTGGCAAGAAAACAATACATACAGGTTTAGAAAAACAGTTGGATTATGTTGAATAATTGCCTGCTCTTGCTGCCCGTTTACTGGAATACTTGTACGACTGAATGTCTCTGAATATCGCTGTGTTTTTTCTTCTTCTACGTTTACTACAGACATAATAATTTTATCGTCCTCCGACCCCACGCTTCCACTGATATCTATTGTTGATATGTTCTCCAATGACACATCAATTGAATCATTATTATAGGTTTTTATCAAGGCCCCTATTTTTACCAATATATCGCCAATTTCAAGCATATGGATTCTACCTTTTAGTAAATGTCAATTATCTTATGTGGAGCAAATTTCTATCGTTAAAAAGACTTACATATCATGGAAAACCTTGAGTTTTTGAAAACCAATAAAACCCTATCACATTGCAAAAAAAAACAGAGTGAGAGTCATTCCTCTTCTGAAGAAGGACAACTTAGATTTAATAATTGGCATATAAAGTGGGGAAATGTCAGGAAGCATACTATGGGACATTTTTATTTTTCGAGCTGTAAAACTTTCCAGGTCTGAGAGACCTCAAGGTTTAAATCTCCTGCTTGGCGAAAATGTCCAGAGGGTCAGGAAGGAAGAACAGTACACAATTTTCTAAAAAGCGCGACTTTTACCAAACCTGCAATATTTTTAACGCCTAATTTGTTAATGAGGTTCCAGCGGTGGGTCTCAACAGTTGCTTCACTGATGAACAAAATTTGTGAAATTTCTTTTGTCGTCATTTCATCGACGATCAATTGCAAAACCTCTTTTTCCCGTTTAGTCAGTTTAGACATATAAACGGGACAAGGTCTTGGAAACAGCCAACTTTCCGCTAGGCTTTTTTGTATTTCCGGTTGTATATAATTTTCGCCAACGGCTAGTGTATGAATGGCATCAATTAATTGCTCAGGTGTTGACATCTTGAGCAAAACACCATCCAGTCCGCGTGAAAATATTTTTCGCATTCCGACCGGTTGAATCGAATCACATAGCAGCAGCCATTTCACATTGCCCCTTTCATTAGTATAAGATTTGAATTCCTTTTGAAAATCTGGCGACCATATATTTTCATCGACCACTACGATATCGGGGGTGGATTTTTCGATTGCTATAAATATCTGGTTCTTATCCGAACAGATACCACATAATATCATATCGAGTTGATCTTCAATTGCTTTTTTAAGCGCTAATAAAAAAAGGGGGGATGCCTCTGCGATTAAAATATTTATCATACAGTAGTGTCCGGTTAAGGAATTTGAAAAGTGGTATAGTTTATTGAGATTCAGTTTTTTACAAGGGGTTTTGGTTGTGAACGATTTGAATTTAATCCCCGACTTTGACCTTCGTTGTTCAAATGAGAGCAACGATGACAAAAGCAAGTACGTTTTCGCGCAATTGATGAGTTTGGTTCATCCCGAAGAGTTCGATCGCTGTGTTGAAAAATACAACGGCCATCGCTGGCTTCGAAATTTCAGTTGCTGGCATCAGTTTTTAAGTCTGAGTTTTGGACAGCTGACCCACCAGGAAAGTCTTCGCGACTTGGTTCTTTGCCTTCAATCCCATCAGTTAAAATTGTACCATCTGGGCTTGAGTAAAGGGATTAGTCGAACCATTTTGGCCGATGCAAACGAACAACGTGACTGGCGCATTTATGCCGATTTGCCTCAAATTCTAATTCAAAGAGCACGATTTTTATATGCTGGGGCAGTTTTGGAGGAGGTGGACTTGGCAATACGGTGTATGCTTTGGATTCCACGACAATTGATTTATGCCTGGAGGTATTTTGATGGGCCAAGTTTCGCAAGCACAAAGCAGCCATAAAACTGCACACGCTTTTTGATGTACGTTGCCAAATCCCGTGCCTTATCCACATCACCGACGGATTCTCGCACGATGTGAATGTGTTGGATATTTTGGAGTTCGAAGCAGAGGCATTTTATGTGATGGACAAGGGTTATCTGGATTGGTCACGGTTATACCACATCCATCAAGCCAATGCATTCTTCATAACTCGCGCAAAAGACAATATAGCCTTTGCTCGAGTTTACTCGCACCCCGTGGACAAGTCTTGCGGTTTGAAATGCGGCCAAACCATCCTCCTCAAAAATTATAACGCCGCGAAGGATTACCCGGCACATTTTCGCCGAATCAAATTTCATGACAAAGAACAAAACAGAACTTTTGTATTCATTACCAATAACTTAAAGACGAGTGCCATTCAAATTGCTATGCTTTACAAGTACCGTTGGCAAATTGAATTGTTCTTCAAATGGACCCGTTGTGTCTCCTCAAAGTAGCGGAAGTATTGGCCGTGACAGAGAAAAATAGCACTATGCAAGTCCCTGCACCAAGTGGTTATCGCACCAGCCGGATTCGCCGAGCATTATGTAGTTGACCCTAATTTGGAATGAAGCAGGCGCAGGGAACTGAGTCCATGCCACCACTGGGAAAAGGATTAGAAAAAATATCACACCTTTTTTCATAGGTGAAAAATTTGCCCCCTTCATATTTGAACTTCTCAAAGGTAGGTTGCTAATATTTTGGAAAAGATGACGGGAATTACTCATATCATTGATTTTTATCAATTCTATCATCCCCGTCGCCAAGGCGCCAACACCACCGTCGAAACCGAAAAGAACGCCAGGAAAAAACCCGTTACAGAACGCAGGTGCAGGTTATGCAAAGCCTGATATTCCGCATCTGTGTACACCGTAATCTTACCGTGGTTGTTGATCTGGTATTGGCCGTTGACGTATTCCGGGGCCACGAGTCCCCCGGTCATAAATAAAAAAAGGGAGTACAGGGCATATCCGTAAAACCCTGCTAGGACAATCATTGCCCAAATCGGTGGATTTCCGAGGTAATACTGGATTTGCTGAAGTATGTTCATTTGATTTGCCTCCGCTTCGCCCACTGGTGGTCTGGTTTGATTCAAATAATAGATGGTAAAAGCCCACAGGGGAAAAAGGACTAAAAAGATGCTGACAAAAGACAATTCGATGGGCGCAGGTTCTCCCATAAGCACAGCGATGTTGACCCAAATCAGGACAACCAACCCGGTGAGGGAAATAACAAATGCGATGGGTTTGAGTGTTTTCATGTGCATTTAACATTGTATGTATCATTGATTTTTGTCAATTTAACAAGCACTGGACAGGCAACTACTATTCCCCCAATTTATATTTAACCAACAGGAATATCTCTTTGATGCTCTCAGGAGTTATTCCAGCATTACCTTGCTTCAGTTTCAGGCTCCAGGGAAGCGTGTTATTATCTATTGAGAGGGCAAGGCTGTTTTTTGACCAGCATTTAAGATCGCCATATTCAGGGACAGTTACAGCATCCGCATCCACAATACCTGCGGACTCAATGGTGAGGTTATATCCATCGCCTGTTAAATCCCCAAAGACCTGGATCGATTCAATGCTGATTGTCTTACCTCTGGCGAAGAAGGGAAATTGATCTTTTGTGACCTGAATACTCAGCACATTGTCCCCAGCTTCGGTATCGGGATATAGGAACCGATGCCACTGGTTGGTGAATTCGTGGCGGAGGCTGAAGAGGCGATACAGCGGGCGGCCGTCATTTTCGGCAGCATTCAGCATGACATTGCGCAGGTGCGCGATGGCATTTTCCCTGAATTGGCCTGCATCTTCCCGCGCAGTGTAATTCAGGTGCAGAATGACATCCGAAATGGTATTATAATCAAATTGCCTTAAATCTTTGTCTGCCATCATCTCAATTTGCCACTCGCTGATAACACCGGCTCCTTCGAAGGGCAGATAACGCTCATCGCGGAAATCGAGGTTGAACATACCGTCGTCATTTTGAGCGTTGCTGGTAGCGATGGCTTTGAGCGGGATGTTGTTTTGAACAAAACGGTCGTCATCCACCCAAATACCATCCTCGTGATTGTGTTCATAGCCGTCTGCAATATTTGTTTTTGCCCGGATGTGGTTTTTAATCAGACGTAATGTGCAGGAAATGGTAGTGTAAGGGCCTGTGATACAAGGCAAAGAGATGCTGACCGACTTAAGCCGGCGGAAGTAATGTCCCGGGTAGTCCAGGTCAAACAATTCTTCCGGCAGGTTAAAGAAACACTTGCCTGTTTCCTTCAATTGAATTAGCGCAAGTGGATTGAGCAAGGCGAGAGAAATGTGCTTGGTCAATTCCAGTTCTCTCCGGTTTTGTTCCAGATAGGAAGATTCCATCCGCCGCAGATCATATTGCAGTTTTTCTCCAGCCATCAGCCCTTTCTTCAGGCTGTCCCAATACCCAAACTTGATAAAACTGGAATCCTGGATACCCAGTTCGAACCGGTAGCTTCGCTCCGCTCTTTTGGCCAGATCGTAGGCCAGGTTGTAAGATTGGAAATACAATTGGGATACCTGCCCGATCATCCATTGATACAACTGCTGGTTGGTGTATTTGGACATCATGTACTCCATTACCGCTTTCGAGTTTTCGATCTGGAGTTCCTGGTTGGCGTACTCCTGTTTGGCAATTGCTTCTCTTTTTTCTGCGGCTGTAATTTGCTCTTCGAGTTGTAAGATTTCGTGTTCGGCCAATTTCTTCTGGAAATCCCACTCTTCTTGACGTCGTTGATAGCTGGCAATTGTTGAAGCAAGTCCTGCACTTTTATCCAAAATATTTGCAACGTTGTACAATCCATTTGCACCTCTACCTGTACTTTTTGCTACCTTCTTACCTGCTGGTGGTGATACTGTGAAGTGTGGAGACCCTCCAAACCCTGACCCGCCAATTTTGAAGTCTGGGAATAAAAACAACACACCTGCAAGATTGTCTGCAATTGTACCAATAGTATGTACTGCAATTGAGAGGCTGTTTAGTGTTGATGCCGTTATTTCCCCTGCATTCATAAAGACTCTTGACTCATAATAATTTTTCTTGATTAAAACCAATTCTTTGCTTTTTTTAAGAGAATCTAAATTCTTCCCCGCTTCTTCCACCTGCAACTGTCTTATTAACTTTATCGCCTCCAATAATTTCAATTCCTGATTCTGACGCAGTAGGGATAATTCTTCGGCGTCTTTCTTTTCCAAAGTTGACAATAAGGCTCCACCCAATGCTTTTAAATCATTGCACACCTCATTTGCTTTTTGCAGCAGTAAATTAAACCTGTAATACGACAATGGGGCTTGCATATCCGCAAGCGCACTGCTTATATCTGCCCCCCCTGCTATGGCATTTACCAAAGCGCCTGGTTCAATTTCAGGCTCAAACAAGGACAATTGCCGAACTACGCCTTCAATATTCATGCAGTGGCGCATCTTATACAATCGGTCGGCAATCGTATCCCAATAAGACAATAACCTGTCATTGGCAGGGATGCAGAAATACAATGCCGGGATAGGGGCAGATTCAACACCATATTCACCTCCAACTTGAAGATCAGGGATATAATTTTCTACCTGGACTATTGCATTGGAAAATGTATCCAACCGCTCTTCCAGTTCGTTAAAAGAATAAACCCGAGACTTCACTTGAGGCGGGATTTGTTTTGGCCGGGGCCCCAATAACGCTGCCGCCAGGATATATAATTGAGTGGCTTCATTGAGCGATTCCATCGAGTCCTGCCGGAACAAATTGTCACCCCAGGCGATCAGATTGTCCAAATATTTCATAAAGACCGTCTTCTGATAAGCCACGGTTCGGTATTGGGCGATGCGGTGCGGCTCGAATGGCCGGTATCCCCAATCCTGTACCTGTGCTTCCAATCCCTTTTTAAGTTCCGTCGAGAATCCCTCTGCAGTCGTGTCGCCGGTCAACATTCTCAGAATACTGTCAATCCGCTGTTGGGTATAATCGCCCGCAGTAGTCAGGAAAAACGGCTTGGTAATCCAGTATTTTTGGGGTGTACTGGCGGTGTCGCCATTCGGCAGGGCGCCTTCTACGCCAATAGGATTAAAAATATAATGGTACCAATTCATCGCCTCCTCGAATCGTTGGTTTCGGCTCAGGCTGTTGCCCATCATAAGCGGTAAATGGAAGAACAATTCCCAGTTGTATGGAGCGTAAGCGCCGTCAGGGTCAAAGTCCACAATTTCCTTTGGGTAATACTTTTCTGAGATGTGTTCTTCTACCCAGGTTGATGGTTTGTAATCGTTTTTAAAACTAAATCCGGTGTCCTGTAATTGCGTTTCTCTGCTCATCAGTGCAGGGATACCTTGGGTTGGATTATAAACCTTTCGGATGAAATCGCAAACGAGAGGGTGGTAATGATTTTTGAAGTGAAATCCTCTTTTATTAAATAAGCGAACAGACCATAGCCCCAATTCGTGGGAATACACCTGACGAATGTACTTAGCCAGCAAGTCCTTCAATTCTTGTTCTGTAGTTAAAGTATTGCTTGGTTTATCAAAATAGTCAATAACCAACTGTTCAATTTTGTTCCTTTCAATTGTTGAAATGATCCGACTTACTTCCTGTGGAATATGACTCTCAATCATATCCAGAATTTTGTTAAAAATTGCTTTAATTTCTGGATAGCGCACCTTGTCTTTCTCAATTAAAGCCTTTAGCGCTTGCTCGCTTCGATTAAATTTAAAGTCAAGCACGGGAAGCGCCAAAAAAGTTCTGTATAGGTCGGCATAAAAATGCGGTAGCCATGTGCCGCTGGCAACCGAAGTTATATTGCCAGGACGTGGCTGGCCTTTGGATGGAGGATACAAAAGCCACTTGTCGAAATGCGAGAGATGCCAGGCAAAGTGCGCTTTAAATTTACCGGGAGTTTTTTGTAGCAATAAGGTCGGATGGCTTGCGCTGTCTTCAACCTGACGGGCTAAAAGGGAATACCAATCAATTTTAGTGTTTTCATCCTCGACATAATTATGAAATTCCAATTTGCTTCGATCTGGCTTTAGCGCATGCTCAAACGTTCCCGTCAGAGGCGATTTCAATTTTATCGGTATGCCATCACAACCAAACAACTCGAAAGCGCCATCAAGTTCAGCTTTAGTAACATTATCAATACCAATACTGGATCCGGTAAATTTTATTGCAAACCTGCCATCAATCTGGGTTCGATCAATTGGAAAAAATTGGTATTTACATTTAATGATTTCTCCCGTATATGAACCAGACTCAAAATAATCCTTCGACAATTTTTTTGGCAGCCACCTGCCATTCCTAAACTCACTTACAGCCAAGCGCAACTGCAACTTCTTTTGGGGTTCTTCAGGCTTAGATTTTTCCCCTGCTTTAGGAACGGCAATCGGCTTATTGTTTGCTGCTTCATCCGGCACTTCCCTGAAATCTGGCCAGAAAATCAATAACCTTTTATTTATCACGACCGGTATCAAATAATCACCCGTGATATCCACCTCCACCTTTTGCCAGGGCGTCCACGAGCGGTAATCAAACTTGCGGTAATAGTAAATATGCGGTTCTGCGTTTCGCGTGCGGCCGAAAACGTGCATTATCGTCAGGTCGCCGTCATCTTCATGGTAGAATCCGACAATCTCCAGTTGTGCCACGTCATTCAGTTTATCCAGATAGTTCAGTAGTGCTTTTTCCACATTTTCCTGGTTGACTTCATTTTGTAGCAGCTCATTTTCCAAATCCTGGAAGAAAGAAGATTTGTCTGGGCGCAACTCTGGTTCTATCCAGTTTTCCGGATACAGGAATACTTTTCGATTAGCTTCCCATACCCGGTATTTGCGCATCCACTTCCACCAGCGCCAAGCGCTGTCGGCATCGTCGCCATCGGATTGGACAATTACTCCAGGCTCTAAACCCATAAAACAACGCTGTACAAACAATTGGACCGACCCTGCGCCCTGTACCAACCTCGACGAAAGCGCACAGGAACTCATTTCTACATCCAGCAGATAATGGGCATACAGGTCATTGGTATTGTCCCATTTTTCGGAAGGTGCGTCCTGTGGAGGCTTTTGCGCCAGCAGGTAAGCCACTAGCGCGTCGCGCTTGCGTTCGCGTAAAACATCCTGGATTTCCTTGCCAATCTCCAGCCAGTTGTCTGGGCCAAACTTTGACCGCAAAAGTTGTTTTAGCGCAATAGCCTCATCAGGTCCCATCCCCGCCCCGGCAAAGGCTTTGACACTTTCTGTCCCGGCATTCAATTTACCTAAAAACCCTAATGCATTAAAAAGACGTTCCCAACTGCTTACCGACAAATAATCATCCGGATAATTCAGATTGGAATCTTTTATCCACTTCTCTATATCAGTGGCCCGGTATTCTGTCAGCAATGCAACATCCGAAGCCAGCTCCGCCACTGAAGTGTAGGCTTTTCGATGTAATTTCTCCATCACATCGAACAACGAAAGGGATGCTGATATGCAGCTGTTGTCTAATTGAATCAACAGTTCAGTTTGGGCAAACTGTTTGATAACTGGTACAGTTGATACATGACCCGTTGCCAAAGATGGTAAATTCATCATTTCGGTCCCCTCCGCATATTGGAGGAGCCAATCTAATTTCTCAGCATCCAGTTTCCATTTGTTGAGCAGCAACCCAACGCGGTGCAACCAATAATAAGCTTCAAACGTAGTCTCATGATTAACGCCGCCAATTCCTCCTGTTGTTTTCGAGAATTCTTTGATCAGGTACTCCTGAATGGAGGCTGTCCCCACGATGAGCGGTTGTGCAATTAATCGTTTAATCATCAATGGAGCAACGCCAAAATGCTCGCTCCCTTGCTGCACTATTTCGCTTGTGCTAAGCGTCTCTTGCAAGTACACTAATAGCTTCCGGATCGCCATTGCCAAGTGCATTTCCGGGAATTCATCGTCATTTTTTCCTGTATCTTTTGTAAAATCCAAATCAGCATCTAATATCCATATCCGGTCGGTTGCAAAGACGCCGATCTTGGGCAAGGTAAACAAGCTGTTGACGGCATTGAGGTAGGCTGGATCAGCGGACAATGTTTCCAAGGCTTCTTTTTCCGTCAGGGTGGGAATTCCCTTAAACTCCAATCTGCATGTTTCGGGGTCAAATGCTATTTTTGAAGAAAGGCCCGGATCCAGTTGGCTCCTGAAATCTACTGAATCAGGTAAATGTTGCAGTGGCGCTGAGAAAGTTGGATCAAAAAACTTGAGCGTAAGCCGGGGACGCCAATATAAATCCTCGATGGCGTCCTGATATGTCTTAAGTCCCGTTACATCCGATAAGGAGGCATCAGTAAGCAAAATTGCCTTTTCGGCATCTGTCATCCAGCCGGTGAACCGGATACTTTCCGAAGGGCGGTGATAAAGAATGCCAATTTTGTTGTCGTGGGTAATTAAATCCGGGAAACGCTCAAATATCGCAGGCAATCCCGGCACTTTTGTCTCGGTTGAAGCGGTGTTCTGTAAGATGGCCAATGCATATTGGATTGTAGCATCATTCCACCCCAGCCGTTGCAACAGGGCAATCAACAAATTTTGCATGGCAGCAGTGTCCGACAAGGGAGAGGCCTGCAGAAAATCAAATGCAGCCGGATCGTTTTCCCATGCGATTTGCCCCAAAGACTTTCTCAGGGAGAGTAAAAACCGAATGATTTCCGATTCCTTAGGAGCTGCCTTGGCTGTCAGATTGGTTGTAAGAATATAACTCAGCTCGTCAAGTGAAAACGGGGATTTCTGTAGTTGAATAGCCTTTTCAATAAATTTCAACGCTGCTTCAGGATTTTCAAAACAAGGATCGTCCGAAGCGTTTTTAATGTTCTCGTTGAGCAGATTTAATAATGTCGTCCAGTCTTCAATTTTGATTTTCAATGACTTAATCAGCAAGGAGTGCCGGTATAGGAAGGAAATATTCTTTAAAGTCAGCTCTTCTGTAATACAGGCTGTTCCGTTAGTATCGGATAAATGTCGCAACAAATCGAGCGCTGCTTCATTTAGGTGTAGCGCTGCCTGAAGGGCAGGCTTATGGTTCGTCAGCTTCTCACTGCTGTCGGACACATCCACCTTTGCTGTCTCAAACGCCAGATCAAGCGGATGAATCAGTTTTTTATTGAGGAAAAGACTTTGGTATAGCGCATCTGCACGTTTTTGATGCGCCTGTACAAACCGGAGTCTCGTGTTCATATCGCCAAATAAACTGCAAACCTGCTCAACCGAAGCCTTGCCCAGTTTTTTTTGTAATTCGGCGAAGTACATCAACTGAACCAGAAAAGCCCGGTCAATTTTATTTTTCCCGAATGTCCGGATGGCCAGATCAAGTTCCCACATTTCCCAGCTGAGTTTCTTCCAGAGACGCAAAAAGCGGTGTATCCGGTCGAGTGCTGGGGCATCTAAGTGACTGATAATTTTCTGGTCTGCATCGCAGGTAGCATTGAGGTGAGTAATAACGAGTGTGCCATCGGGGTTGATAAACGGCAGATTCAGTAATGCCAGCAATTGGTTGTATTCCAGGCCGGTTTTTCGGAGGAAAGTATTCACGTTTTTCACATTCGCCAACATTTCTGTATTGTTGACTTCGCCCCAATACAGGTGTTGCTGGGCTATAGATTCATCCAGCATGATGCGTTTTTCATCTGTGGAAGCCTTTGGATCGGTGGAAATGCCAAAATAAACTGCGGCGATATCCGATGCTTCAGGTTGACCCAACGAAGGCTTCCCTTTGAATAGCTGCATCAATTCCCAGCGATTCAAACCTGCCTTTTGGAAGCCTGCTTTCACCTCTTCCCCAAACAGGTCAAAGGGCAGTGCCATTGGATAGGTTGCCGACCGCAGTTTTCTATAAGCAGCCGGGTTTACGTATTCCGGGAAAGCCCGCAGTTCTTCGGCGCTGTTTTTGGTATTGCGGAGAACCTCGGCGAAGTAATTGGCCGTGATTTTTTTCCGGAGCAGATAGGTACATTTGTCACCGTGCAAGATCCATAGGCCAGTTTCACCAACCGGTGCAAGATGGCTATTTTCACCAGCATCGAGATGCGCTTGTTTAAATGCCTGAAGCACTGCCTGTTTCGCCGCATCTTCATTTGTGGCATCGATCGCAGTTAATCCTGGCAATTCTACCGTGTCATCCCCATTGGCTATTGCGGCTTCCAACACTTCGCATACGACATCTATGTAAGTAAGCATCGTATGGGCATTTTCACAATTCAGTTCCAGGTAACCCAGGTCTGGCCGGCGTTGGAACAGGATGTCTTTTACGGTAAGGTCCGGGTTTTTGGACTTTCGACCCTGTAAGAACAACAGCAGATCGGCATAATACGCGGCAGGACTATATACCGAACGGCATTTTTCACAAGCACATATATCTCCTGCGTTAAAGAGATTGTCCCAATTTGGGAACTGTCGAACGGCCTCGTTACCGTTTCTCAGTGCCGCGACGAAGCCGGCATCTTCCATGGACCGCAATTCGGTAACCAGGGTCACCGCTGCCGCGTGGGTGGCGGCGGCTTTGTTCCATGTTTTCCGGGCTTGCTCTTTCGTGAATCCGGTTTTCTCTCCGTAATGGCGTACAAATTCGGTTTCGCCCATTTGGTAAATCTTCCGGGCGGAGTGCATTTTATCTTTAAGTAAGGTGTTGCAGGCATCAAAACCCGGTGCGAGTTTGAAAACCCGTTGCAGGGCTTTTACTTCCAGCCGGAATTTTTCATCTTTTTGCAGCAGTTCATCCTGTGTTGCCAGTTCATCAATGGATGTATTGAGCAGTTCAAATGAAGGTTGCCTGTTAATTAAATCTTTGATCTGGCTGCCGTATTTCAGCGCGGTGCTTTCGCCGGACTCGATAGCCCGTTCCAGATTGCCGGAAAATGCCACCGTCGGATACGCATCCCGGAATTGTTGTGCCAACATTTTTCCATAAATGGCCGCAGATGTTTCTTTCTGCCCAACAGAATCGGGAAAATGGAGCGGGTCTTTCAGAACGCCTTCCTGTATCCCTGCAGATACCATCCCAATCCACTCATCGTCCGTGCGTTTGGCCAATAGCGGTATGTTCTGCGGTTTCCGCACCTTGAACGCCTCCTTGATGGATTTGACCAAAGCAAAGTCGCCACGGGCAAATTCGTTTAGTTGATAGGATACCTGAAGATCGGCTATTTCTGCGTCTTCGAAATTCCCGCTTTTTTTGAGGTCTGCAATGAATTCTGAATTAAAAACACCATGTTTTTGGAATACAGTGGCAAATTCCTCCTTCTTGCCTTTCGATTGTATGCCGGCTTCCTCCAATGCTGCATGGGCGAATGTATTGCCCCCGGCTTCTTGTTCAGCAGTGTATTTCTTAAACGCCTTTAGCCAGATGGCGACTGTTTCTTCGGACGGTGTTCCGATGGCGTTCTGCTGAAAAGCGGTCTGCAACGCTTTTTGTACGGTGGCTTGGTCGAGTGTAGCCAGGGCGCGTTTAATACTTGCTCTTTGCGATTCCAGGCTGGTGCTTTCCTCCGGATAGAAAGAAATACCCAACACAGAATACCAAAAATGCGCATGAATTTTGCTCTCCTCTTCAAAGTGATGCGCCTGTATGAAACGTGTAATTTGGCTTTTACTGAATCCGGTCTCCCCGCACAGGAACGATACGTCCCGGTGTCTCTCGTTCTCTTCCAACTGCTCCACCGTCAATTCACCCAACAGCGGCGCGATCGCCAATTCAATCCGGTCGTATTCCGGCGCCGGACGCAGGGTTTCGCCGGCGACCGTGAGGTCTATCGTCGCCTGAGCAGGCGCATTAAAGAGAATATCCGATTGGGCGGCGGTTTGTCCATCGGGTGTATGTGCGGTGACGCGCAAGTCGGCACGTCCTCGTTCTGCCCGCAGCGTCTGCCGGGAGGAATACGAGATGGAATAGGCGCCTGTTTTGTCTGTGTATGCTTCGCCTAAGGATTGTTCCCGACGCAAATCAACATCCACTGCCCGCACCGGGAAACGAACCGCCGCCTGACCGTCGGGAAAAGTGATTTTGCCCTGTACGACGCACTTCTCCTCCGGTGTCTCTGCCACCGCATAATCCACCTGCACATCAATCGTCGCATTTGTCCCGGCATTCTGGTGCAGTTCTGACTGCCCCAGCATGTTAACCGACGGATCATAAACGCGGACCACAATATCCGCCCCCCCGCTCTCCTTAGGCAGGCGGAAATCGGCATCGGTGTAGCGGATGGTGTAGCGACCCTCGGCGTCTGTCTGGGCGGGTTGCCCCAGCACGTTTTCCGGCGTGTGCGGATCAAGGTCGGTTGCCCGGACGGTGAGGTTGGCGAGGGGTGTGCCGGAGCGGTTGGTGATGCGGCCGGAGATGGTATATGTTTTTTGCTTTGCCATGGCGAGTTAATATTTTGAAGTTTTATTTAATTCTTAAATTACCTAGATCTTCAGGCGGACGCAATAGAGGATTTCTAAAATCACCCTGTCTCATAGCATTCCCCATAATAATTTGCCTCTTCACTTCTTGCTCCCAAAGAGCTCTTGCTCTTTTGTCAAAGTCAAATCTTAATACTTGAATAATTCTTCTCCGGGCGTATTTTAAATTAGGATTATTAAAGACATCTAATCGCAAAGCGCCGTCAACAGATTCTTCTTCAGGTCTAGGAATATCATTCGGGCTAGTTGGTCTATTCCTAGCTCCCCATAAAGAAATTTTCCCATTTTGAATTAATACAAAAGATGCATGTTTTCCTGCAAAATCACCTTTGTCAGTGCCAGAAGCAGTGATTATTATATCTCCACTTTTTAGAGGTTTTTTCATCGGGAAATAAAAACCATATTGGATGGAATGCTTGTCTCCTCCTTCCATTTTATAATACCAATGTTCTCTCCTAATGTACCACCCTTCCCCCTGCAATCCATAAATCTCAGCTTCCCTATCTGATACATAATCCAAAGTATCCACAGGCCCTTGTATCTTCCCTGTGCGAACATCTCTTATTTTAGACTTAAGTGGTGTATGTAACAATTCCTCAGGAGATGCATTCGTCCCTTTTCGAATGTCGTATATAATTTTATGATAAAATGGCGATCGAAGCTGGTGGGCACTTGGTGGATGTAATTTTCCTTCAAGGAAGGCTAATACATAATTTAGTGCTATTCCAAAACATGAATAGAAATCCTTTCTGTATATATAACTTTTTCCTTCTACTTCAACAATTTTCTTGATAGACTCCATAGAGATTCCCTCTCTTGAAAAAACCTGAACTTCAGGAATATCAATTCTTTTTCTGAGCGAAGTAGAGTAAGTCTGCATTCCGTTAATGTCTATAATTTTAATAGGGTTGCTGTAATTGAAGCGATATAGATTTAGTCCTTCTATTGCCCCAATTGGATCTTCACTCCCCCACCTCCCCAACCAAGCCAAATAATACCTCGCCCCATAATAATACATCCCCGTCTCCGCGTCCCGCTCCTTGCCCGAGTATCGGTAGCGCTTCTCCCCCACTTCGGTGTCGGTGCGGCCGTAGCGGTAGGCGGAGGTGCCGTAGGGGTGGTATTCCTCGTAGGAGATGATCTGCGCCTGCTCATCCAGTTCCAGCACTGCAGAGCCGAGGTGGTTGCCGAACTGGTGGCGGGTGTTGAGGGGGGTATTATCAGTCGTGGTTTTTTCGAATATGGCGATGCGTTTGTCGCCGTCGCTCACGTGCAGGGTTTTGCGCTCTAAGGTGATCTGATCGCCTGAATAGACCCGGTAGATTTCCACATTTCCGAGGTAGAGACGGACTTTTTCCGTGCCGTCGAGCAGTTTTATCACCTTGCGAATGCGCTGTTTTTCCGGGTCGTAGTCGTAGTAAGCGGTTCCGCCGCCTGTCAGGTTCACAGAGCGGATGTGGTCGTCGTAGTTCCAGACCAGGTCGCCTACGCCGGGAATTTTGGTCATGTTGCCATGGTAGTCGTGGGTAAAGGGCTGAGGCAAACTGGAACCGGTAGTGATCTGGCTAAGGCGGTTGTTCATTCGGTCCGGTTCCAAATAACTATGCGTGTTGTATGCATAATCCCGCGTCCAACTGCCGCCGTTGGCGATGTGGCGCATTTGGGTGATGTTGCCGGCATCGTCGTAGGCATAGCGCTGCCGGTAGTTGCGCACGGCGCTGGTGTTGGAGGCTGGCTGAGGTGTCGCAATGGGGATATCCACGTGATCGGTGGGTTGGTTGCCGTTTGCGATCTGTTCCCGACCCGTGGCATCTATGAGTTGGTAGAGCGCATCGTAGGTATAATGCGCGACGGCGTCCACCATGCTGTTTTTGTAAAATTCGGTGTCCTGCGCCTGGTCTTCGATGGCCGTGATGTTGCCCTCCGGGTCGTAGTAGTAGCGCAGGTCTTGCAGCGGGGCGCCGCCGTTGCGGGTCGTCAGCAGCCGGGTCAGCCGGAATGTTTGGGCGTCGTAGGTATAGCGGGTACGCGCGCCATTGCCGTGAACAATCTGGGTGCGCTGGCCCTTGGCGTCGTAGTCAATATTCTTTACTACGGGGCGGACATCGGGGGCATCGCCTTCAAAGGCGACTTTCACCGTCACGCCGTCGAGCAGGTTGGCCTCGTTGTAGCGGTAGCGGATGGCGCTGCCGTCAGGAGTGTTGGTCTCGGTCACGCGGCCAAGTGCATCGTATCGGGTGGAGGTGGTGAATATTTCCTGCTCCGGGCTTACGGATTCCGGGATGCTCCAATCGATATACGGTGCAGCGAATATGCTGCAAAGTTGCCGGCTTTGGGCCAGCAAATTTCCTTTAAAGTCATAGGACGAGTTCGTTACAGTGCCGACCTGATCCCGCGCCTGATAAACCTTGCCGCGCAGGTTGAATCGTTTGTCGTCGGGTAGGTCTTCGCCGTATTGGATCGTTTCGTTGACGATCGTTGTGCCGTCGTGGAATTGTATGCGCTCCAGAATAGGCCGGTGCAGGCGGTCGTATTCGGTAAAGAAAGTGGTGAACTTATGGTTTCCGGTTTGGGGATCTTTTTCTTCTTCCTCTTTCCAACCGATCAGCGGTTTATCCAGTACATCCTCAAAGGTCCAGCGGGGGCCGCGGTCCATGTTTTCCTGGCAGCAGACGCCGCCGAGCATGTCGTAGTGGTAGCGCACTACGGTGTTATAGCGGGCATCAACGACGGCGCGTTGGTTGCCTTCGATATCCAGTTCTACCTCGGTTTCGAGACAACGGTCTTCATAACCGCTTATCGCGCCGTTGTTGGCGAATTGCGGGATTTTGTTGTGCGCGATGGTGAAAAAGGCACGGCCCAGGCTATCCAGGTGGGCGATGGTGGGGGTATCGGCGTGGCCGCCGGCTTTTTCTGCGGCTATTTTCTCAAACGCTGCTGCTTTTTCCGCTTCTGATCTTTTGACGCCATTCCTTACGGCCGCTTCGATTCTGGCCTCAATCAATTTTGGACTGGTCCTGTCCTGGTACCATTGGGTATCCTTCACCGTATCATTCGTATCATACGTCTTCTGGTACCAGGCATCAAACTCTACCTTGCTGAAGGTCTCGTTGGGCATCTTGGTGAGGATCACTCGGTCGAGCGGGTCGTAATAAATGACTGGAGTCACGCCGGCGGCTATGATCCTGCGGTCGTCTTCGTAGGCATGTGTCACGGAAAAGAACGGCTCGTACTGCATGACCGGCTTCCCCTTGTTGTTGAGCACAGTCAGGCCGGTACCCACCCAGCGGCGCTCGCTGCCGGTGTCTTGTTCTGCGAGGTGATCGCCTTCGATCTTCAGGGCTATGCCCGGCTCCCCCTGCACTTTTTTCATCAGCACCTGCCCGATGCCGTTAGCGTATTCAAAGGCGTATTGCAGCGGGGAGTTTTCTCCACCGGGAGCATGGAAGTGAATTTCCCGGTTGATGGAGGCTACTTTAATGGGCATGCTGCCGAAGTCATATACAAAGCGGATGGTGGCGTGGCCGATCAGTGCCGGGCCATTTTTGACGGGATTGTCGAAAAAATCCTTCACCTGCTGCTTACTCAGGTCTGCCTCAAAATCCTCTAAGTCGTCCGCCTCATCGCCTTTCCCTTTTACCGCCATGCCGACCACCATACCCAGGGCGTCGAAGGCCACTTCGGTCAGGTTATCGTTTTCGTCCTTTACCAGTTCCGGCTGCAGGGTGCGGTAGTTGAAGCGTTCGACCGAGGTCGTATTGCCGATGGCGTCTTCCGTTTTGACGACAAACAGGTTGTGCTTCCCGTAAGTTATTTGGGAGCAATAGCCGTAGGGGTCGCAGTACCGGTCGGCCATGTAAAAACAATGCTCCGGCTGGTCCGGGTAAACCATGGTGCCTTCGTGATCCCACCACCAATCAGACGGATCAGTGTCAGGGAAAGCGGTGATATCCTCGCGGTTGCGGAATTGGCCTAACCGTAACTCCTTTTCGGTTACCTTGCCTTTGTACAGGTTTTCCACTAAGCTGCCGGTAAATGCTAATTGGTACGATTCGTAGGGCAGGCCCAAGCGGCTTTGATTGCCCAAAGGCAAGGGCTGGGACAGATCATTCGCATCGGCAAAAAGCGTGCGCACGTGCTCGATGATGCGCTTTTGGGGTACGAGGTCGGTGACTTTTTCCTGGTAGGGTAGTTCTTCCGCATCCGGCGCTTCCTGTTGCAGTTCCTGCAAACTGAAATATCGGCCCAGGTCAGGCTTTACACCAGTCAGTTCGTACGTGCGGGCTTCGCACAATTCCCGGTGGCGGAAGTCCTGTTCCGTAGCGATGTCGTTGGTGTAGGTGTTTTCGGTGTAGATGATGTGTCGTTTTCCCTGTTCCATTTTCACACGCGGCGGCAGGTCATCTGGTATCTGCACCCGCGGATATACCACCGAGGCATTTTTCAGGATATTGCCCAGTTCGTCAATTTCTAAGTTGAACGTGTGGGCGATGCGCGGGTCGGCGGGGTTGCGCTCGTAGTGGTAGGTGATCGTTTCGCTTTCCTTGACAATGAATACCGCGTGCGGATTCTCGCCCTTCGGTTGCAGCAGTTGGATGTTGGCGTTGGTTTCAGTGACGGTGTAGGGATGCAACTTTTTATCCGAATCGTCCAGCGCGTACACTTCCACCCGCAGGGGCATGGACTTGCAGGCGCGCAGGGCTTCGCGGTATTCTTCCACGGAAAGGCCGGACAGGTTCATGTCTTCTGGCAGTTCGATCACCGCATCGGGCAGGTGGTATTCATCAAAAACCTTATTTTGATAGTATTCGTGGGCAAACTGCTTCAGGATTTTTTCTTTTTCCAGGAAAGCGCCGGTATGAAACCAGGTCTTGGTCAGCACCGGATGCTGGTAAAAGCTTTTGTCGGCGATCTGGATGGAGTTCGTATCCCCTTCTTTCTTCGCAGCGTAATGTTTGTAGGATTCCGTATCCAGCGTATCCACACGCCCAAATCCCCGGAATTCCCGCTCTTCGTAGTCGTAGTAGCCGTGGTGATAGGTGTACTCCATCGCGAAGTGGCTCTGACTGACCGAATCGTGTACCACGGTTCCAACCAGCACATGCACCGGGAAGGGCAGTTTGGTCACCCAGGGTGTACCGGATTTTTTGTCTTCCAAATAAAAATAGGTGGAGGATTCGTACTCTAGCGTCGTCGTTTTGCCGAAATTATTCCGGTACTCGATCATCAAATGCGGCTTTTTGCCGCCCATCAGGTCGATGTAGCGCAAGGGCCGGCCCGCATCGGCAGGTAGCGGCGACGACCATACGATGCAGCTCGTGCCCATGCCCAGGAAATCGAGGATGTGCACATCGGCTTCGATATCCAGCTTGGGGAAGGGGTTGATGATCTTGGGGCCTTCCGTCCAGGCATTGCCGTTGCGGTTCATCCAGACGCGGAACTCGTCGTGCCCCAGGTAGATGATATCCGTCGTACCCGAGCCGTCGATATCGGCCAGGCGCAGGTAGGCGGGGTTGAAATGTTCGGGGTAGTCGAACCAGGGCGGGTTTTCCATGGTCACTTTGGCGCTGAAGCGCCCGTAGCCGAGGTTGGACCAATAGCACACTTCGCCGTTGCGGATGCGAACGATGTCGGTCAGCCCGTCCCCGCTCATGTCGGCCAGAAAGATCGACTGGGTGGAATCGGCAAATACGATGGCCGGGCCGCGCTCTTCGTCGGTGGCTTTGTGCACGGCAATGGCCGGGTCGTAGCCTTTTTCGCCTTTGGCCGGATACCAGAGGAAGAGGTCGTCTTCGGAGATGATCAGTTCCGGTACGCCGTCGCCGTTGAGGTCGATGAATTTGGCGTAGGGATCGTTGAACGGCCGGTTGGGCAGTTGTTCGAATTCGCGGAAAGGCCGCCATTCGGCATCGGGCGTCAATTCGAAGAAGCCTTTGGGTTCCGCCTGCTGGCTGACGAGGTATTTCTGGCCGTTGCCTTTGAGGTCCTGGATTTGAAGGGCGCCGGTGCGCAGCCCGGTAAAGGAGGGCTTGGGCGTTACCAATTGTGGCGAGGTGAATTCGCCCTTGCCGAGGTTATACTTGTAGTACCAGCCGTCGCCCTGTTCGGTGAGGATGCCGCTGATGCCCTCGTTGTAGAGGTCGATCCACTGGTATTCGGCGTTGTCGATGCCGATGGGCGCGCCGGCCAGGCTGTCGGCCGGCACGTCCTGCACGTAAGTATTCCATTCGTGCTGCTGGTAAATGAAATCGAAGGGGGGTAAAGAACGGCTGATGTATTTGCCTGCGTTCTCATCCCATTTGTGGCCATACTGCACTACCTGGGTGAGGTAGGAGAAGCCGCCGACCGTATCGTCTTTGCCCAGTAAATGCAAGTTCTCTTCATAATGCAACACCATGGATTCCACCAAGTAGGGGCTGTGCGGCAGGTCCGGCGCATCGAAGCAGTGGAAGTTCAGGATGCGTTTGCAGCGGCGATAGGTGCGGATCTCGAAGCCGGCGCGATAGGAGGAGAAGGCGTCGGGGCGATAGGCCCAGGCCCGTTGCGGCCGGTAGATATCTTTGGTCAGGGTTATGCTGTCATCCATCTCTGCGTAGTCTTCGTGTTCGCCGTAGTCGAATACCGTCTGAAAAAGGAAGTTTTCTTTTCCCGGCAGGGAGGCGTTGTTCCTATATAAATATGGTGTGCGGTTGCCATAATACACGCGCTTCAGGTAGGTATTGGTGCAGCGCTGCAGGCGGTTCTTTTCAAAAACGCGGTTGCCGATGTTGTTAAAATCTTCCGGCTTGTATTCGTACAGGATCGCATTGCCCTTGTCGTCAAAAGAGTAAGAGAGGTGCCATTGGAAGATGCGGGAAGGGTCTTCCGGGTCGGCCAACCGGGCTTCGGGGGTGAAGCCGTAAACGGAGTGTACATTATCGGGGCTGATGCTGCGCCAGTGGGTCTCCCCGGTTTGTTGATTTACCCAGCGCTCGATGCGGGCGAAAAGCCCTTCGATGCGGGGCCGGTAGCAGGTGATGGTGTAGGTGATGCCGTTTTCGGTGACCGGAGGGATGACCGGCTTTTTCCACGCGCCATCGGTAGTTTTTTCCAGCACCGGCACCAGGTCTTCCGCGCCGGACAGGATAAATACGTCCGATTCCTCGGCATCCCGGTACTCCGGCAATTTCTTTTCAGTCTTACGCGCAATGGCGGGCGCACCCACATTCCAGCCCAGGCCAAAAGGTGAATTGCCGCCGCCGGAATCGTAACTCAACACCAATTGAGGCGCAAAATTTTGTCGCGTGGGACTGCCGGGCAGCGGGATGGAAAAGCCCGCCGTACCCGTCACGGCGTTCACCTCGAACTTTTCCTCGATGCCCTTGATGGCGCCGCCACCTTTGGGCAGGGTGATTTGCGGGACTTTCGTGGAGGCATTTGGCGCCCCTTCCCCTTTCGGCGCCGGGGTGTTAAGATTGTCGGCGGGCTTGGATTTTCCGGCCGAAGGCTTATCGTCGTTGTTCCGCTGCATAAGAGACTGCGAAAATCCTGCATGGCTTTCCCGCCATTTCATTTTTTCGAGCCCCTAAAGATATAACAACAGTTTTCCGCAAAAGGGTGATGGTCATTACACACATCATTGATTTTTGTCAATTTAGGACGCGGAGGTAACGCTCTTTTCTTTAAAACCTAACCGAAACTACGCCGCCTCTCCCAGCGGTCAAAGCCATCGCAACAAGTCTATTATTCTCCTGCTATTCGCTTTATCATGTTTTTGCGAATTCAATCGCAAGATTTGCCTTTTGTTGCACGGACCGGTGAAACACATCCTCAGTCTTACACTCTGACAGTGACCCCGGGCTCATCCAGATTCAATTCATAACTGGTGCTTCGGCCCCCGGCCGCATCTTTTTTCAGCATACCCTTTTGGACCAGATCCTGTATATCCCGCAGGGCCGTGTCGGCGGAACATTTGGCTATTTTGGCCCATTTGGAAGAGGTAAGTTTGCCCTCAAATCCGTCGAATAATTTGTTGAGCATCGAGCGTTGGCGCTCGTTGAGTACCTCAGCCCGGTGCCGATCCCAGAATTTGGCCTTGGCCAGCACCCGCGCCAGCGCGTGGTCGGTAGCCCTTAATGCGCCAGCCAAACAATCCAGGAACCACACGAGCCATTCCGTTATGTCCAGATCGCCTTTTTGTGTTTGCTCCAGTATTTCATAATATCGGTTCCGCTCCAACCGGATTTGGGCCGACATGCTGTAAAACCGTTGAGGACTGCCATCGGCCCTCGACAATTGCATATCGGCGATTGCACGGGCGATCCGGCCGTTGCCATCGTCAAACGGGTGAATGGTGACAAACCATAAATGCGCGATGGCGGCTTTTAAGACAGGATCCATGGTATCCTCCCGGTTGAACCAGGCGATAAAGGCATTCATCTCTTTATCCAATAAGCCGGCATCGGGCGCCTGAAAATGCACCCGTTCCCTGCCCATTCCACCGGAAACCACCTGCATGGGCCCGGTCGAATCATCCCGCCAGGCGCCCACTACAATTTTATACATACCACTACGCCCTGTTGGAAACAACGCAGCGTGCCAGCCGAACAGACGTTCTGCTGTAAGCGGTTCTTCGTTTTGCCGGGTCGCATCCAGCATCATTTCCACAACGCCATCCACATGCCGGTCGGAGGGTACCAGTCCTGAAATATCCATACCCAGACGCCGGGCAATGGAGGAGCGCACCTGCTCCGGGCTTAAAAACTCTCCTTCTATTTCGGTGGATTTCAGCACATTCAGCGTCAGGGTTTCCAACTCAGCCTCTTGCTGCAAAACAAAACCCAGCGATGACATTTTGCCCATCAATTTCCCCTGTAAATGCCGCACCATGCCCAGGCGCGTCAGCAATTCCGCATGGTTCCAGGTAAAGTTCGGCCAGTCTTGTCGTTGGTAGATGTAGAGCATTTGCCGCAAAATTTGCGGTAAATATAGGGGCTATTCGCCGCAAAAGAAATAAACGCCGCATTTTATGCGGAGAATAAGGCGGCTTTTCGCCGCAACTTGGAATAAATCATCTATTACTTGCTGGGACCATACACCTACGCCACCTCCCCCAGCCGCTCCTTCACGCTGGCCAGCATCATCGGTCTGGCATCTGCCAACTGTTTGACCACCTTGTAGGGCAGTCGGATCACAATGTGTTCGGCAATTTCTTTAGCGGGGCCGGTGCGGCGTTGGCGGATGAGTTGGTCGAGGCATTCAATCCGGTAATGGCGGTCGGTAAGCGTCATACGGTGCGGTATTTGAAGATGAATGTTTTCAGAATGCGGATTAAACTACCTGAATACATAGATTCAGGAGAGTTGTAGAGGGCAGGCTTTCGAGGCGTTTCAGAAAGACCTTGGACAAATATAGACCGTTGTGGCCAAATACAAAATAAATTATTGGTTATTTTAGAAGGAGGGTACTTCGTTTTGTCAAAGGCTGGCATATGCCGATAAAAAAAGTGAGCCTTTTCAAAGCACTGCAATTTTATTGCAGGGATACGCGCAGAATTTTGCCCCCCTAAAAAAGCAATATCGGCCCTGCGGACATCGCCTACCATATTTTCCAAAAGCAGGACTTTTACATCTGTTCTTCGTCTTTCTTTTTCTTCAGCGGGTGCTACCGTAGCAGCGTCAGCCTCCTCTGCCACAGTCTCTGAGGTGGCTCAATTTCTTCCGAAGACTTGACGAAGACTACGAAAAAACAACACAGTCCACCATAGATTTTCACCAACCAGATTTTGCCCTTATCATTTTGGCAAATCTTAACCTCTGAATTTTAAAACATACTCTACTGTTTCACAACCTTGCTCCTAAAAATTGCCCGGCCATTTCGGTGTATTGCCAGCATGTAAAGCCCAGGCTGGAGGTCTGTCAAATCGAGCACTTCGGGCCTACCTTTCCATTGGCGCACGGGATTTCCCGCGAAATTGAAAAGTGTCAGGATTCCGTCCGAAAATGGCAAAGACTGGCTCAAACAGCAAGCCGTTGCGACGGGATTGGGCTCAATCCGCACGTTGTCGAGGAAGGCAGGCGTGTAAGTGGATATGGTTTCTCCGCAGTCTAAACTATCGGCAGGGAAAAACATTTTGTCATTTTGTTTGAACGCCGCCAAATAGGTGCTCATTCCGTCAATGTTGAAATCGCAGGTCAGGTCACTTGGAAAAAAAGAGCCGCAAACGCATTCCTGCCATTCTGACTGCAAGGATTTTATAAAACCAATGCCTTCCGCGATGTAAAAAGTGGAAATGCTTCTATAGGGGGGGCCAGCTATATGGGCTTTCTGAACGCGCACTCCGGTGAAATCGCCCAAGTCAAACACTTTAATCGAGTCAACCTGATAGGTGAACGTGCCTATATCCAGGGTCTCGCCTCCTATCATGTCAAAGTCGTACACCTTTTGAAAGGTAGAGCCGTCTTCGGAGACGAAAACCTTGTCGCTGATTTCGTACGCATATCGAAAATACCCGTTCGACAAAAGCATTTTTTTGCACGGACTACCTGCTATCACAGTGTCGCCCCCTACTATCACGGTGTCGCACCCGATTGAGCCTACCCAGCCGAGGTCTGAGCAGAATTTCCATTGTTGGCCTGTTTCGAGCCACTTGATTTGGCCTGCTAAAGCAGTAGCGTAAAAAATGGAAAGCAAGGGCAAGAATTGTTTCATGTTGGAAGGATTGAATGGTTCGTGGTTGACAAAAGAAATACAGCCGATGACGTTCGGAAACGCCATCGGCTGTGGATGAGGGATATTTCTACCGCAGCACCACCACTTTCCCGCTTATCATTTCTCTTTCAAAAAAACACCTGAACAAATACTCGCCAGCGGGCAAATCGCGCGGCTGCCAGGGAATGGTGTTCTCGCCGGGTTTGACGGCTATGTTTTTTAAAGAAGCCACGGTGCGCCCGTCGGCTGCCACGATGTCGAGGTGTACCGTCTGGGAATGAGCGGTCTTTATCAAAAACGACGCGGACGCATTCACCGGGTTGGGGATACAGACGATGCTGTTGTGGGATACTTTATTGGGGTCGTTCACGGCGCTGGTTTGGCCCGATTGTGTAGCGGTCACGTTTTGCGTCACCTGCCCGTCGCAGCCCGAAAAGGCGATGACAACGGATTGGGAATCAATAGTGTTGTTGGGGCTTGCCGTCAACGTCACAGTCACCGCGCCAGCCGAGCCGGAGGTCGGGGTGACGCTGAGCCAAGCCGGGATGTTGGTGACGCTCCAGTCGCAACTTGTGTTGAGCATCAAGGTCAATTCGCCGCCCGCTGCCGGGAAATCGAGGTTGGCGGGGTTGATGCTGAGCACGGGATTGAGCGGGGCGAGGTCGGATTCCCAGAGACCGCGCCCATAGGTGGCGGCGCGGATTTTCCCGGTGCTGTGGCGGATTTCCAATTCTGTGACCGGCGTATTGGGCAGACCGGCATTGAACAATTCCCAACTCGTCGCGCCCGGCTCCCGGCGATACACGCCCACATCCATGCCGATATACAGCACGCCGCCGCTGTTTGGCTGGACGGTGATACAATTGACGGGCAGATTGGGCAGAGTCGCCGACAAACTCGTCCATGTGCCGCCGCCAGTAGTGGATTTGTACACTTTGTAAACGGACGAGTATCCATCAAAAGTCGCATAAACCGTGTTCGCATCGCCGGGGTCTACCGCGAGGTAAGTGATGGTGCCAAAACCCGGCAAATTGCCGTTCACTTTGTTCCAACTGCCCCCGCCATCCGTGGTCCGATATATTTGGTCGCCATCGGATATGTAGATGGTATTGCTGGAAGAGGGCGCCACGACGATGTGCTGCATATTAAAAATGTTGGTGACTATATCCGCGGAAATGGACTCCCAATTATCGCCTTGGTCGGTGCTTTTGAACACTTCCCTGTAACCGGCATAAATGGTGGAACTGTTGTTCGGGTCCATCACAAAAGGCGTTATCCACGCTCCTTGTGGTTCGCCAGGCACATTTTCATGGATATTTGTCCAATTGTTGCCGCCGTTGGTGGAGCGGCGGATATTGCCGTATTGCCACTCGCCATACATGATGTTGGGGTTGGTAGGGTGGATAAAACACTCCATGCCGTCGCCGCCGATATTGTCCGTCCAGTTGCCCGTGTTGCTGTGCAATTTCGTGCCGTTGTCCTGCAATCCGGTAATCACTTTGTTGTCCGATTGCGACACGCCGAGGCGGTACATTTGGCTGATGGTCAAGTTGCTGCTGATATCAGTCCAAGTCGCGCCGAAATCGGCTGTTCTGTAAACACCGCCGTCGCAACCTTTGTACAAAGTATTGCCATCCCAGGTCAACGCGTGTTTGTCGGCGTGCACCACGGAAGTGCCGGGCGGGACGTCATTGGAGTTGTTCCAGTGCGTGGCGAGCGACCACGAGACACCGCCATCATCTGAACGCCAAAGGTTGACGCCGCCGACAAAAATCATGTTGGAATCCACGGGGCTGACGGCGATGCAGAGGTCGTACCAGCCTTGGCCCGATGCACCCGAACCCGTTATGGAGCCATTGAGCAGGTTGGGAGAATCCGACCGCATGACGTATGTTTTTCCAGTATCGCTCGATACGTACAGGCCGTTGAAACCACCGAACGAATTGGTGGCATCCGAGCTGCTCACGGCAGCCACCATCGCGGGGTTGGCGGGGGTGACGGCAATTCCCAACCTGTCCGAATCCGGCACAGTGAACGAAGTCGTCCATGTGTCTCCGATGTTGCTGGATTTAAGGAGCCTGTTATTCGTGGCGGCATAGATGATGTTCGGGTCCGCAGGGCTGAGTTTTATGTCAAAAACATCACCGCCCGACTCTTTTACGAACGTAGCGCCGCTATCGGTCGTGCGATATATGCCGTTGCTGGCAGCGACCAAAACGATATTCGGTGAGGTCGGGTGAATGGCCATGTTACGGATATACAGGTTGATGGTGCCGTTCCAGGTCAGGCCTGTGGTGCTCCATGTCTCGCCGCCATCTGTAGATTTCAGCACGCCCCGTGAGCGGGTATCGCCCGCAAAACCGTCGCCCGTACCGATGTACATGATGTCGGTGTTGGTTGGGTCAATGACCACCGCGGTCACGCCGAGCACTGTAAAATTGTCGGTGTTGGTGCTCCAAGACGCGCCACCATTGGTGCTTTTCCAAAGCCCGCCCGCCGGAGTGCCTGCCCAAATGATGTCGCTGTTGGTGGGGTCAACGGTGACACAATTGACCCGCCCGATGCCGTTGTAGCCGGAGTTGGACGAATTGGGCCCCATACTCGTCCAATTGGCGGTTGGACTTTTTGCGGTTTCTGGCAATGTTGAGAGGTATTTGTTCCATTCTACCTCGGTAATGTCGGCTGGTGGGAAAGTACCGTCGGGCATGATGCGGTTTTTCCAAAACCACTCCCATCGTTTGAAAACATTGTAACCTTCACCTTTTCCCGGGGTTCTTCCTTCCCAGTGGTCCAAAAACTGCTGCCGAATGGCGTAGTAGTTGGAAGGGTCTTTTTGGGCTTTTGAAAAACTTTGTGCAAAAACCGATTGGGTCGTGGCGAAAAAAGCAACCACAACGAGCAGGGCAACATGGACTTTCATTTCAAATTATTTAAAAATTAACACAGAGGCAATGGTGTGGGCGGTTTAGATGGTTTAGTAGCTGTGACCTATGTGCGCACATAACATAATTGGAAAACGGATGACACGGATTTTGCGGATGCAAACAGATTTTTTGAAAAAACCAGAGAAAAATAATCCGTTCAAATCCGCAAAAT
>CAYZVM010000003.1:0-23221 GCA_964481485.1 uncultured Saprospiraceae bacterium
GGCAGGGGCTGCATTGGTCTTGGTAATCCTGCAACAAAGAATAGAGATTGAGCCGGCCGCCGGTGAGCGTGATGCCCTGCAATGCACTGTTCGGAGTTGTGCTGTTCAGTACCAAATCTTTTGCCCACAGCGCGGCGGCGGCGGGGTCGGCCTTTGCCATGGCAATCAAGTTGGGGCACGGCGCGGAATAAAGCAGCCCAACTGCGCCCGCCACTTGGGGCGCGGCGAAAGATGTGCCTGTAAAAGTGCCGTAACTATTGCCCGTGCCCGCAGCAAAAACCCCTTCCCCATAAGCACCGAGGTCAACGTGTTGGACACCCCATGCCGCATTTGGGGCTTTTGCGTCTGTTTTGGTGAGGCTGGTGACAGCGAGTTGGAAATCGCTGGGGCAAGTAGTGGGAAGGTCGCCTACTGCGTCCACATTGACTGGATTATTGGCTGTGGCGGCTACGCTGATGATGCCTGCCGCGCCAAGCGAATCGAAGGCCGCGCACCATAGCGGGGCATCGGCGGGTTGGCCGTAATCCGTTCCCCATGAGCAGTTTACAGCAACGACGAAGGCGCCAGATTGGCCGTTGGAGGCGTTGTACCGTTTGCGCGATTGGAACACATAGTTGTACGATTCGAGGATTTTTGCCTCAGTACCTCCTCCAGCCACGAACATGATTTTCACATTCCAGTTGATGCCAGTGATGCCGAGATTATTGTTGCCTTTTGCGCCGATAATAGCACTGACGGGGGTGCCGTGCCCAGTGCTGACACCGAGTATGTTGTCGTTTGCGGTATAGACATTCCAGCCGCGAAAATCATCCACGTAGCCATTGTTGTCGTTGTCCATGTTGTCGCCCGGAATTTCAGCCCAGTTTTTCCAGAGATTGGGGGATAAGTCATTGTTTGTCAAATCAATGCCGCCGTCAATAACGGCTACTACAATCGTATCGCCTGCCGGTGTGAGGCCGCCAGTGGCGATGTCCCAGGCCAGTTCGGCATCGAGGTCGGCATTGGGAGTGCCGCCGTTTGCGCCAGTGTTCAGCAATTGCCATTGCTGAGAAAAGAGCGGGTCATTGGGCAGGGTTTCGGTCTCCGTTGGCAGATTTTCGTGGGAGGCGAACCCATCGGCGTAAATTGGTGTGCCACGGTTTTCCAAAATATGATTGTACTGAGCCATGCGCACTTCTGGCTGGCGGCGCAGCCATTCGAGGGCGGGCTGTTCGGCAGAAGGGTTTGTTTCCAACAGCCAGACATTCAGAAGGTCGGCCACTTTTTTCACGCTCGCACTTGAAACAAAAATATCGCGCTCCATGCGCCGCGTCAGGGCTTTGGGCGATTTGCCCGGCTGGACGCTGACCAATATTTGTCCCGGCACATGCGCGGGCTGTTGTGCGAGACAAAAATTGTAACACAAAAATGTTAAGAGCAGAAGCAGCGAAAAACGGTTGTGGTTCATCTTGAAAAGCAAATTTCTGATTGGGTTATTCGGCAAAATTAGGGCGAGGCTTGCATCATATTTTTCAAACCCGCATAAGCGCACATTTTTAGCAAATATTGACCTTTAACTTTTTATCTTGACGGCGGAATTGTCAAATCCCATCTACCGAATGATAATTGGAATTGAGCCGATAATTGACGCGGCTGCAAAATTATTTGCATAGCGAACTCACCACCCACCAAATTATTCATTCATGTTTAATCTTTACGGATTTTTCAGTGCCTCCCAAAAGCAATCGCGTTGCTGCTCGTTGGCACTTGTTTTTTTGTCTATTTCATTTTTTCAAACAGCCCAAGCACAAAGCGAACAAACTGCGCAATCGCTCGCGCCATGTGTATGTACCAACTGCCCGCAATTCATGCCAGACGGCTTTACGGGCAATTTTTATATTCAAGTCCAAAATGCTTCCAACCCGACATTGGGCCAAAACGGCCAAGGTGTGTGCGGGGTGCGGCTGTTTTTCGACCATGAATATTTGGGCGACTTGCAAATCACGCTCACTTCCCCGGCAGGGCAGTCTGTCACGTTGGTTGGCCCTATCGGTTTTTTTGGCCCCACCGACTTTACCGTGTGGGACGTGTTGTTTGTCCCCTGTGGTGACGCGGCTAGCCCCGACCCGGGCTTTGCAAACACTTGGCACAACAACCAACCTTGGGGCTTGTTCGGAACTTATACTGGTTCATATTACCCGGCGGGTGGCTGTCTCGAAAATTTCAATACCGGCCCGGTGAACGGCCAATGGACTTTGACGGTAATTGACGGTCAGGCGGTTGACGTGGGCAACTTTTTTAATTATGAAATAATTTTCTGCGACCCAGCGGGCATTGACTGCTTTTCCTGTGCGGCCAATGCGGGCAATTTGCTCCAGCCCGACGTAAATGCCTGTGAAGGTTCCCCGACGCTCGCCCTTAATTTGCCGCCAACATATACTCCCCCCAATGCCCCCCCGCCCGCAGGTGAGTATTCTTATACTTATGTGATTGCCGGGCCGGGCGGTGTAATACAGGCTTTTGACCCGGCGGCGGATTTGAGCGGCTTTCAGGCTGGCAACTATACCGTCTGCGGCATGTCGTACCTTACGGCACACGAAGGAGATATTCCTCAGCCAAACGGTTCGTTGACGATTGCACAATTGTCCACTCAGCTCAATTCTTCTTCGCCGCCATTATGCGGAAAAATCACGACCAACTGTGTCAATGTGGTAATTCACCCATTGCCAGAAGATGTAGAAGAAACGCAAACCATCTGTGCCCCACAGTGCTACGTTTTTTACAACCAAAGTTATTGTCAGAGTGGTACTTATGTCCGAAATCTTGTACAAAACGGCTGCCCTTACACAGCCACGTTGTACCTCACCGTGTTCCAACCCAATTTTGTAAATATCACTGAAACCATCTGCCCCGGTGGGTGCTCTCAAACTCCGGGATTTGAAGATGCCTGCTCGCCGGGCAATCATACGAAAACCTTCACCAATACGGCGGGCTGCGACAGCACTGTGAGCCTGAACCTCATTGAGGTGAACGTCGTCGCCAATATCGTGCAACCGCCGCCAGAAATCACTTGCAGCCAAACCACTGTGCAATTGCAGGGCACCGGCTCCACCGTCGGCGGCGCCACCTATCTCTGGACGGCCAGCAATGGCGGCAACATCGTCGGCTCGCCAAATGGCATCAACGTCAACGTGAATGCGCCCGGCGACTACCAACTTCGAGTGTGCCGCACCACGGCAGGCACCACCTGCTGCGATAGCACAAGCGTGACCGTGACGAGCAATCAAGTGCTGCCCGATGCCCCGGCAGCCATCAATGGCCCCGCTCAGATTTGTACCGGCCAAACAGCCTCATTTTCTATTGATCCGGTAGCTGGCGCCACTACATACAATTGGGTAGTTCCATCTGGCGTGACCATCAATTCCGGCCAAGGCACTACCTCCATCAACGTTACTTGGAACAGCGGCGCGAACGGGAGCATCTGCGTCTCGGCGGGCAATCCCTGCGGTTTCGGCCCCGTCACTTGTTTCCCGGTAGATATTTTACTTGCGCCCGTACCGACTACGCCGCAAGGGCTTGCGGTCGTATGTGCCGGAAACACAACAAATTACAGCATTCCTACCGTGACGGGGGCAACCTCATACAACTGGACGGTGACCGCCCCGGCCACCATATCATCGGGACAGGGAACGACAAATATCGTCGTGAACTGGGGCAACGCGCCAACCGGAGATGTTTGCGTAAACGTCAGCAGCAATTGTGGCACCAGCCAAGATGTTTGCCTTTCCGTGCAAATCAACGCCGTGCCCGCAGCACCCGTCGTCACGGGGAACAATGCCCCATGTGCGGGCAGCACCCAGACGTACACCGTGACCGCCGTGAGCGGGGCGACGACTTATAATTGGCAAGCAACCGGGGGTACCATTACAAGCGGCAACGGAACCACAACTGTGCAAGTGACTTGGGACGCTGGTGCGACGAGCGGCAGTGTTTGCGCAGCCACAGAAAACAGCTGTGGCGAAAGCGCCCAAAATTGTTTCAGCGTCGCATTGGGCACCGTTCCCGCTGCGCCTGATATTTCGGGCGACTCGACCCGTTGCGCTGGCACCATAGGCTCGTATTTTATTTCTTCTGTGCCAGGCTCTACAGGATACACTTGGTCAGTACCGACGGGAGGGAACATTCTTTCAGGCCAAAATACTACTGCGATTTCTGTCTCATGGGCGAGCACGCCGGGCGGCAACATTTGTGTGACCGCCGCAAACGGCTGTGGCACAGGCCCCCAAGATTGCTTCCCGGTCGTGGTGGACGCCGTGCCAACGGCAAATGCAGGAACGGATGGTGCGGTGTGCGGCACTTCTTTCAACCTGCAAGCAACGCCGAGCGTCCCCGGCAGCTCAGGCGTTTGGACAATGGCTTCTGGAAGCGGGACTGCTTCGTTTTCAAACGCAAACACGGCTTCGACTGCCGTGGACGTTACCTTGAACGGCACATACGTTTTTCAATGGACAGAAACAAACGGCAACTGCGCGGACGACGATGAGGTGACGGTGAATTTCAACGAGTTGCCCACCACCGGCGCCGCCACTCACAACTGCGATGGCACGAACGACAACTACACAGTTTCATTTTCCGTGTCGGGCGGCACTGCTCCTTACACCATACCCGGTGGGACGACAACAGGTGGCGTATTTACTTCCGCACCTATTCCGAACGGCCAAAATTACACTTTCGCCATTACGGATGCCAATGGCTGCACGGCCTCCCCGGTGACGGGCTCGTTCAACTGCGCCTGCGCCACGGATGCTGGCCAAATGAGCCTTCAAGAACTCACGGCTTGCGAGGGGAACACGATTTCGGCAGCGCATTTGGGCGGGCAAAACCTCGACGCAAACGATGTGGCAGCTTATATTTTGCATACCAATTCCGGCACTTCGCTCGGCACTATTTTAGCACAAAACACAACGGGCATTTTCGGTTTTCAAGTTGGAATGAATTATGACACAACGTATTACGTCTCGTTTGTGGTCGGGAACAACGTGAATGGCCAGCCCGACCCAGCCGACCCATGCCTTTCTGTGGCACCAGGTCAACCCGTCATTTTTTATCAAAATCCAATTGTCAATGCTGGCCTCGACATTGACACCTGCGGCCTCACTTTAACTTTGAACGGCAGTGCCACCACCGGCACCGGCCAATGGACTTTCACGGGGACGGGCTTGACCTTGAGCGATGTGCAAAATCCCGTAGCCACTGCAACCGCCACCGCGCCCGGCACTTTTACCCTAACGTGGTCGGTCACGGAAAACGGTTGCGCGGACAACGACGTGGTCGAAATCCAATTCAATGAATCTCCTGCGCTGGCCGATTTGGTGCGCATTTGTGATGCTGCCAACGAGAATTTCACGGTGACGCTCACGATTTCAGGTGGCACACCGCCATATAGTGTGAATGGAATTCCTGTCGTGGGCAACACTTTTTCCTCGGCGCCATTTCCCAATGGGCAATCCTACAATTTCGTTGTCGTGGACGCAAACGGCTGCCCGATGCCTGTCGTAACTGGGGCATTTAGTTGCAATTGCACTACCAACGCAGGCGTGATGCAGGCCGACACCTTGACGGTTTGCGAAGGAGCGACGGTGACCGTTTCCGCCAATTCCATCGCACCGACTTTGGATGCCAACGATGTGACTGCGTATGTTTTGCACAGCGGCTCAGGCCCAGCGTTGGGGCAAGTTTTTGGCCAAAACACGACGGGCGTGTTCGCCTTCCAAAACGGGATGAATTTTGGTCAAAACTATTTTGTGTCCATCGTGGCGGGCAACAACATGAACGGATTGCCCGATCCAGCCGACCCTTGTTTCGCCGTTGCAGCCGGACAGCCGGTTGTTTTCCTGAAAATCCCGACACCCAACGCTGGAACGGACGATGCCATTTGTGGGCAAACAATTAACTTACAAGCTGTTGGCGGTGGATTTACGGGAAATTGGGCGCAAATTTCGGGGCCGGGGACAGCAATTTTTTCAGCAAATAACGACCCGGCGAGCGCGGCCAATGCGCCAGTTTTTGGCACCTATATTTTTCAATGGACAGAAACAAATGGCGCATGTGTAGGTACTGACGAGGTGAACATCACTTTCAACGAATTACCCTCTGTGAATGCTTTAAACGAATTGTGCAACGGCGCGAACACGGAATTTACGGTGACATTCACGGCTGCCGGGGGGCTTGCGCCTTATACCATCACTGGTTTGAACGGTTCGTTCACGGGTGCAGATTTCACATCCTTGCCTTTGGCGAACAACTCGACCTATTCTTTTGTGGTGACGGATGCAAACGGCTGCGAAAGTCCTGCCGTTTCGGGTGTTGAAAATTGCCTTTGCGCTACCGACGCGGGGTCGTTCCAAGCATCGGGCGCCACGTTTTGCGCCACCGATGCAGCTACTGGCGTGTGGAACAACGACGCGGTATTGGATGCCAACGACATTGTGCAATTTATCCTGCACGACCAATCGGGGGCTTCTGTCGGGACGGTGCTCGCCACAAATACGCAGCCATCATTTGACTTCATGCCGGGTCTTCAAACGGGCGTGACCTACTATATTTCTGCCATAGCGGGCAACAATCTCGCGGGGGTGGTGGATTTGAATGACCCCTGCTTGTCGGTGACACCCGGTGTGCCTGTGCAATGGAAGCCTTTGCCCGATGCGAGTTTGGCCGGCGATGCGACGATTTGCAACGGCGGCAGTGCGACCTTGACCTTTTCCGGCACTGGTGTTTTTCCATTGACCTTGATTTATACCGACGGCGCGGGTGCGCAAAATACATTGACGATCAATAATCAACAGCCGGTGGCACTTCCCGTGTCGCCGAACGCGACCGCCATTTTTACCCTGATTTCCGTTAGTGATGGCACTGCCCCGACTTGCAGCACCCAACTCAATGAAATGACCACCGTGACGGTAAACCAACCTGTGTCGGCAGGCTTCGCCAATGAACCTTTGGAACTTTGCGCGGGCGTGGCGTTGCCTTTGCAACTCATCAACTTTCTGACCGATGCTGATTTTGGTGGCCAATGGACGGAGACCTCCGCGGCGCCATCATTGCCCGGTGCTTTCAATGCTACTACCGGTACTTTTGAAACTGCCGGACAGCCCGCCGGAGAATATACTTTCCGCTATTTGCTCACAGCCCAGCCTCCTTGCCCCAATGACGAAGAAACAGTGACGGTGAGGTTGCTTGCCCCACCTATTGCGGATGCTGGCGATGACTTGGCCATCAACTGCGAACAAGCCTCTGTTTTGCTCGGAAGCACAAATACCAGTAGCGGGCCGGGCATTCAGTACGAGTGGCTATTGGGCAATGACACGGTGGGCAGCACCGAGCAGATTTTTGTGGGTGTCCCAGGAGATTACACCCTCATTGTCACGAACGCTGCTGGCTGTTCGGCGACCGATGCGGCTAATGTCATTTTGGATAATGAGCCTTCAACGGCGGAAGTTATTTCGGTAAAAAATGTGCGCTGTTTCGGGGAGCGCAACGGATCAATCGTGATTGATTCTATCAACGTTACCCATCCGCCCGTGCTGTATGCGCTGAACGGCGGCACATTTGGGCCGACGCCTATGTTTGCCGGGCTTGAATCCGGGACTTACACATTGACACTTTTGGATGCCAATGGCTGCGAATGGACTTCGCCACCCATTACCATCAATGAGCCGCCAGAACTAAAAGTTGAACTCGGGTCAGAGGTTCAGGCAGCGTTGGGCGATTCAGTGTATCTTAAAGCACTGATTTCAGTGCCGTCCTCGGCGTTGGATACAATTTTGTGGAGGCCGTTGCTCGATACTGTGGCCGTAGGGCAGGATTTTCAGCATTTTTTGCCCCTCCAATCATGGCAAGTGGACGTGACGGTGACGGATTCAAATGGTTGTGTGGCAATGGATAAGGTGCTGGTGCGGGTGGATCGCCGAAGAAATATTTATGTGCCAAACATATTCAACCCTGAAAGCACATTGGATCCTATCCTGCGGGTGTACGGTGGCCGGGACGTAGTGGAGATAGAGATGTTCAGAATATACGACCGATGGGGTGGGCAGGTGTTTGAGGCTCGCGGTTTTCAGCCGAATAGTTTGGTAGGATGGGAAGGCAAGCATCAAGACAAGTTGGTTTCGCCGGGGGTGTATGTGTATTATGTGGTGGCAAGGTTTATTGACGGCGAGCGTGAAATTTTCAAAGGCGATGTGACAGTGTATCGTTGACCCTTCAAAATGTCAGTACTCTTCTGAAAGGGTTGTGATTTGTTTGCGATTCCTTCAATGATGCGCTATATGTAAAATATGGGTATGTGTGAGACTAAACAGACAGTTAAAATGGTGACAAAAGGAATGGCCGAAATAAAATTTTTGCTTCCTTTGCCCAATTGTTAATCTGTTTCAGAGTCACCGCCTTCCTTGCTTTCAATCCAAATTTGCCGTTGGCAACTCCCGACCGATTGCCCCAACAGCATTTTCTCACAGAGAAAACACCCGAAAATCATGGGTATTCTTCAACTAACGCAATCCATTGACTCGACAGCGAAATGAGATACGCTTTCGGGCAAACATTCATATTCAAATGTTTAAAAACTACCGGTTCATGGTGAAAAAACTACTCACTTTATCCTTGCTGCTTTTGAGCAGCCAATTGTTGATGGCGCAGATTCCAGACCCTTGCCCATCCAACGATGAGCCTGCTTCGGATTTTTGCGAATCAACGTGTATCTATTGCAACTTCAATGGGTATATGGGGTCGTCGGGAGGATATTCCGGCCAAACGCCTCCAGGAGGTTTTTGTGGCACCATCGAAAACGAGCAGTGGCTGGGCTTCATAGCGGGCGCGGCGGGTGCTACATTTACTGCCACTCCAAGTAATTGCCAAGATGGCAATGGTGTTCAGATTGCCCTTTATGCAGCTTGTAGCGACCCTTATATTGCCTGTAATATCGGGTCTCCTGGTGGAGGGAACAACCCCGTGTCTATCACGGCAGCCCTTACCCCAGGCGCCAACTACTTTCTTTTGATAGATGGCTATGCGGGCGACCAATGCGATTTTTCTATTACAGTCACTCCGCCCTCTGCTGCGCAGGCCCCTACTGTGGGACCAATTGGCGCGATACAGGCACCTTTAAAAATTTGCCCGGGAGGCACTACTACAGTTTCTGTCGCCCCAGTAACAGGCGCGGGAACTTATATCTGGACCGCTACTGGCGGTGCGCTCATAGATGGAGTACCTTCTTACAATGAAGTCATTGCACCGGGCGGCAGCACCGTGCAAATCACAGCTCCCACAGGTGCGCCTTTGCCTCCAAATATCACGGTCTGCGTGGAAGCGGTCAACTCCTGCGACCAAGACAATCCACAGGTATGCAGGACCATACAGATTGTCCCTATCCCTCCAACCACCCTCGCTCCTGTGGTGATATGCAACGAGGAAGCACCTTATGAATTGCCGTGGGGCAATTTCGCCAATTCCTCGGGCCTCTATTCCTTCAATTACCCTTCTTATCAGGGTTGCGACAGCACAGTTAGGCAACAAGTGACTGTTAAAGCACCCTTATTCACAACGCTGCCGCAACAAGTGATATGTGAAGGTTCTTGTATCACAATATGTGATGAAGAATATTGCGATGGAGGTAACTTCTTCAAAGTCTGCGAGTCGTTTCAAGGCTGTGACAGTACTGTCAACTTTACAATATTGAAACTTACTCCAGTGGCGGAGATAATAGGTGGCGGCAACCTCTCTTGTGTCACCAACTCAGTCGTCCTTACTTCGGCTGCTTCGCCGGGATTAAAAATATGGAGGTTGTTACCTTCCGGCTTGGTCGTTGGGAATGGCAATACCTACACAGTTACGCAACCGGGTACTTACTCTTTGACAACTACAGTCTCGGCGGGCGGCAACATTTGTACAGCTACTGCCACAATTACTGTAACAGGTGATGTGACCCCACCAACCATAAGTGCAACGGGCGGGGTGTTGGGTTGTGCTTCCACTTCGGTTGCATTGGGTACAACTACCAACGCTACAAATCCCACGTATGTCTGGTCAGGCCCCGGCGGCTTCACTTCAACATCTGCAAACCCGACAGTCACACAACCCGGTACTTACACCGTAACAGTCACGAGCCAAAGTAATGGCTGTACAAGTTCGGCCACCGCGACTGTGACTGGCAATACTACACCGCCTTCTCCAACAGCGAGTGGAGGCACACTCACTTGTAGCACGACTTCCATTAACCTGAATGCTACACCCGGTACCGGTGTGACCTATTCCTGGGGAGGCCCGGGCGGGTTCAGTTCAACCGCACAAAGCCCAACGGCGACGGCGGCGGGCAGCTACATCGTAACGGTGACCAACAACTCAAATGGTTGTACAGCAACAGCTACCGCTACCGTGATTTTGAACAACACACCACCCACACCTGCGGCTACTGTGAGCGGCCCCATCACTTGTCCGACTCCATCAGTAAATTTGAATGCGACGCCGGGTACAGGCGTAACGTACTCATGGACGGGCCCTGGTGGGTTTACGTCAACTTCACAGAACCCCACCGCAAACACCGCTGGTGCCTATACTGTGACGGTGATGAACAACTCAAACGGCTGTACCGCTGCCGCCACAGTCAATGTCACAGGAAACACGAACGCGCCGAACGCCACTGCTAATGGCGGTTTGGTGACTTGCGGCACACAGACTACAGTGCTTACCGGAGGGTCGCCAACCTCAGGCGTGACCTATGCATGGACAGGCCCGAACGGATTTACTTCCACTCAACAAAACCCATCCGCCACTGCTGTTGGCACTTATACGCTCACGGTAACTAATCCGGTAAATAGCTGCACTTCAACGGCTACGGCTACAGTGAACGGAGATTTTGCCGCACCCAATGCTTCAGCCACAGGCGGTATTATCACCTGTGCATCAAGTAGTACGACTATTTCCGGCGCCTCCACAACTCCGGGTGCGACATTTGCTTGGGCAGGTCCCGGAGGATTTACATCCGGTTCTCAGAGTCCCACTGTTAGCAGTACGGGCGTTTACACCCTAACGGTCACAAATCCGACGAACGGCTGTACTTCCACGGCCACCGCAACAGTAGATCCTGATTCCAATGTGCCAAACGCAACTGCGGCAGGAGGAACTATCAATTGTACCAATACCTCTATTTCGCTTAATGGAGGTTCTACTACTCCCGGGGTCATTTTGTCTTGGACAGGCCCGAATGGCTTTACTTCCAACTTGGAAGACCCCGTAGTTGCTCAAAGCGGAACATATACCCTAACGGTTCTTGACCCGTCCAATGGCTGCGACGCAGAAGCAACGGCTGTTGTAAATTTGGACAATGCCCCACCGAATGCGGCTGCCTCCGGTGGCACTTTGACTTGCTCGGCACCGTCTTTCCAATTGAGCGGCAATTCGTCAACAAGCGGCGTCACTTGGGCATGGGTAGGACCTAACGGCTTTACGTCCGCTCAACAAAACCCCAATGTCACCAACGACGGGACATATACGCTCACCGTTACCAACCCGGCCAATGGTTGTACTTCGACCGCAACGGCCGTTGTGCTGGCTGACCAAAACGCGCCTGTTGCAGCATCAACTACAGGGACCTTAACTTGTGCGCTCACATCGCTCGTGCTGAATGGCAGTGCCGATCAGCCTGTCACTTATGCGTGGAACGGCCCCGGCCTAAACTCTACGCAGCAAAGTCCATCTGTTAGTGCGCCGGGAAATTACACCTTGGTTGTCACGGCAGCCAATGGCTGTACCGACGCTATAACAGTGACGGTTGATGAAGACGTTGCAGCCCCAGGTGCCACGGCCACTGGCAACACGATTGATTGCACCAATCCGCAGGTCGCCATTTCGGCGACATCCCCAATCCAAACTGTCACCTATGCATGGTCGGGGCCAAACGGCTTTACTTCAACATTGCCTGACCCAACAGTTTCGGCAAATGGCAACTATGTGGTGACTATCACTAGCTCAGCCAACGGTTGCAGCAGCACCAGCACTGCAATTGTCCAAATAGATACCGTGACCGCTGTGTTGCAAGCATCCGCCCCAGATATACTGACTTGCGCCGCGACAACTGTGGACATTCAGGCAACAGTAACGACCTCCACTTCAGCTCTGCAAGGACTTTCATGGACGGGCCCCGGCGGTTTCACCTCTTCCAACGAAGACCCGTCGGTAACTGACCCCGGTCTTTACACGCTCACTGCAACGTTGGTCAATGGTTGTACCTCACAGGTTCAAACTGATGTCAATCAAGATATTGCATCACCAAATGTTTCAGCACAGGGTGGTACTTTGACCTGTGCAGTTACGGCTATTGATTTGGATGGTATCTCTGCAACACCAGGCGCGACATTTGCTTGGACGGGCCCCGGCGGATTTGTTTCCGCAGTCGAAGACCCGTCAGTGGGCATGGATGGCATTTACACCCTGACGGTGACTGGCTTGAACGGTTGCACTTCTACGACAACTACCACAGTCGAACTTGATGTCGCACCTCCGGGAGCGGCAGCGGTTTCTGCCAATGATTTGGACTGTGACGATTTGACCGCAGAACTGACTGGCTCTTCAACCACTGACGGTGTCACATTCGAATGGGCGGGGCCAAATTTCTCCGCAACAACTGCTGTGGCAACTATTTCCAACCCCGGCACTTACACAGTGACGACCACTGGCCCCAATGGCTGCACTTCTACTGCTGATGTGATTGTGACACAAGATATTACGCCGCCCGATGCCTCCGCTTTGGGCGACACAACTGACTGTATCTCAGGCCAAGCTACTTTGACAGGAAACTCGTCCACGCCGGGTGTTTCTTGGCTTTGGAACGGCCCCAATAACTTCAGCTCGCCACAGCAAAACCCAATCACGACACTGCCGGGCAATTACACGCTCACAGTGACTGGATTGAATGGTTGCACTTCGACGGCCTCCACCGTTGTGGCTGAAAATACCGATTCGCCCGTCGTGTCTCTCGCGGGTGGCGGCACACTTACCTGCGCTGTGACAACTATCACCATCACCAGCACGATTTCGACACCCGGCGCGACAGGCGTGTGGACAGGCCCCGGCGGCTTCACCTCGGATCAAAGTGACATCACGATTTCTAACCCGGGCGATTATATTTACACAGTGACCGCTCTCAACGGGTGCATTTCTGCGCCATCTTCTACTGTGCCGCAGGATATCGAAGCCCCAGAAGCCGTAACGGCTGTCGGCGGATTGCTCAACTGCAACTTCCCGACTATTTCCCTGCAAGGTAGTTCGTCCACTCCGGGTGTCACATACACTTGGACAGGGCCGGGTGGATTCACGTCTCCGCAACAGAACCCACCCGTCACCAACCCTGGCGATTATACGCTGGTTGTCACCAACCCGGTAAATGGCTGTACGACTACTGCGGTTACAGCAGTGACACAAGACCCGACGGTGCCTGATGTCACGGTGCAGGCAGACTCTCTGACTTGTTCTACACAAACCATTACGCTTCAAGCAACCACAACCACGCCGGATGTTTCATTCTCATGGTCAGGCCCCAATGGTTTTACTTCCACAGAAGAAGACCCGACAACCACCGTGCCCGGTAATTACACAGTAGTTGCTACTGCGTTGAGCGGTTGTACCTCATCGTTCTCTTACAATGTGCTGCAAAACATTACTCAACCTGGCGCTATCGCGCAAGGTGTTACGTTGACCTGCACATCTCCTACAGGAACGCTCACAGGTGGTTCGCCCACTGCGGGTGTCAGTTATTCATGGACAGGGCCGGGCGGCTTTACGTCCAACCAACAAAACCCGACCGTTTCCAATTCGGGTACTTACATCTTGGTCACTACTTCGTCAAATGGCTGTACCTCTTCCATTTCGGTAGAAGTTGCACCTGACAACAGCATACCACAGGTCAGCATGACCACAGGCACGATCACTTGCCTTGTGACCAGCGTGCAGCTGACCGCTGTTTCTATCAACGATCCCGATGTGACGTGGCAATGGTCGGGGCCGGGCAATTTCAATTCGACCGAGCAAAACCCAACTGCCACATTGCCGGGCAACTACACCGTGGTCGCCACCGCCCAAAATGGTTGCTCCGGCCAAACTGCTGGCACCCTTGGAGCAGATACGAATGGCCCGAACGTAGCCACAGGTACACCCGACGAACTGAACTGTACCACAACACAAGTTGCGCTGATAGCGACTGTGCAGACTCCGGGCAACTATCTCTATTCGTGGAGTACGCAGAATGGCAATATCCTTTCTGGCACAAACTCACCCAACCCACAAGTAAGTCAGGCGGGGATATATGTGGTAGAAGTGACCAACACGCAAAACGGTTGCACCACCGTAGAAAATGTAGAAGTATTAGTGGATCCGGCTACACCGACAGGGGTGGCGCTGAATGAGCGTGACATCACCTGTTTTGGTGAGACAAATGGCGCTGCTACCATTGATTCTGTACAAGGCGGCACACCACCGTATGTCTATTCGATTGACAATCTTCCGTTTACCTCAGGCAATCTGTTCACCTCGCTGCCACCGGGTGTACACTCGTTGGTAGTCCAAGATGCCAATGGCTGCGAGTTTGAAACAACTTTCAACCTGACAGAGCCGGAAGAACTGCTCGTCGAACTCGGCCCAGATACTACTGTGTACCTCGGCCAAAGCATCTCACTTTCGCTCAACAACATCGTGAACTATCCTGACCGCGTGGAACGGCTCGTCGTGACACCCGAGGGCTTGCTCGATTCCGTATTCTGCGACGACTGCGAAATCACGCCACTTTACTCGTTCCGCTACCGCGCTACGGTAATTGATTCCAATGGCTGTAAAGCAGCAGACGACCGTTTGGTGATTGTGGATAAAACACGCAACGTGTATATCCCCAACATTTTCAAACCAGATGCGCCCAACGAGAACTCCTTGTTCATGATATTTGGCGACGAAAGGCAGGTGGTGAACATCAAAACGTTCCAAGTGTACGACCGTTGGGGAGCATTGGTACATGAATACTATGATTTCAAACCCAATGACATCTCGTCTGGATGGGACGGTTCAGTAAGAGGCGATAAAGCAACCCCTGCGGTATTTGTGTACTATGCTGAAATTGAGTTTATTGACGGCGAAACGGTACTCTACAAAGGAGACGTGATGCTGTACAGATAAACTTCCTGGCAATAATATTTTGACTTTTGAGCGGGTCATTCCGGGTTTCGGGATGACCCGTTTTTATTTGTTAAATCTCTCCTTTGAGCTTGGCTGTTTAGGACCCCTTGCCTGTTCCGGCTCGGCTCAAAAAGCGATGCGGGTGGCCAAGCGGTGCTGCTCATCTACCCGAACCCGGCGGGCGAGACGGCGACTTTGGCGGGCAATTTTGAAGGCAAAACGCCTGCTCTTCTGGAAGTTTACGACGTGGCGGGGAGGCTGGCTCGCTCACTGGCACTGGCTCCGGGCGGGAGCGGCGAGCAGGTGTGGCAGTTGTCGTTGGAGGGGCTGACGGCGGGTCAGTACGCGGTGCTGCTGCGCGGAGCGGACGGGCAGGTCGTTGGGGCGGGGAAGCTGGCGAAAAGGTGATTTTGCAAAGCCAGTAGTGTTTACCGCGCGTACGCCTCCAACCATTTACACTCCTTCACTACCAGCCCATAAAATGTTGTTTTTGAATACCTTGTCATCAACAGGTTATAGTAGGTCATGTATTTGTCGGGCAAAACAGGGATGAGCTGGCTGCCCGGGCGGTAGCGACAGTTGGGGTCGCAGAACCACTGTTTTTGTTGGCAACGGGCAGCCATGAACGCGGCGCGGGCGGCGAGTTCGGGGTTTTTGGAGGCTTTCAAAGCGCGCTCGAAATAAGAGAGGGCAAGGCTCACATCAATGTTTTCGCGGTTGCCATCGGGTGAGTTGCGCATGGGGAACACAGGTCCTTGCGCCAGCCGGAGCTGGTTGTAGCCGTCGCGGTAAAAATCCATCACCTCCCATTCATAGCCGAAGTACGACATATTGTAATAGCCCAGCCCGAGGAGGTAATAATACCACGCGGCGGTGGGGTCGTCCACAGCCGCGCCGGCTTTTGCCCTGAACTCAAAATCGAGGATGCGCTCGGCGATTTGGCGGCGGTTCAGAAAGATGCTGTCGGCTACTGGCCGGTGGATTTTTTCGCCGACTTTTTCGCGAAAGGGGCTGAACTTCGCCAACCGGATATCCTCGGTGGGCACGATGTTGCGCAGGGTCGCCAGCGCGGCTTCTGGCTGGCCGACGCTGAGCAAATAGGCGCCTTTTACTTCCAACAATTGCGCCTTGATGCGATTGGGGTTGGTGTCAATCATCATCGTCCGTTCGAGCAGGATGGGGTCGTTCGAGTTGGCGAGTTTTAGCAAATCGTCGAGCACAGCGAGATTTGGATTGTAGCCCAAAGCGGCGGGCGGATAGGCGGTGAGAATCGCCCGGCCCGGGTGGTTTGTGGCAGCATAACCTGCTGACAGCCAATCTTGTAAAAACGGCTCGAAGTTTGGGTTTTGCTTAAAAACGTTGAGGCTCCTGACCTTGTAGGCCATGCTGTCAGAAATGCCGGAAGGCATGGTGTCGAGGTTCATCACATCGAGCAGACATTCCCAGATTTCAAGTTGGCGGCTGAGTTTTTTGTCCAACTCTTCCTTGCGGCTGAGTTTTTTTTCCAACCGTTTCCAAGTGCTTCCTGCGGCGTAGCGGTCGCCCGCCAAGAGTTCGAGATAGCCTTCTATGGCTTGCCAAAATTTGGGTTCTGGCACCCGTTTTTCGCGCAGCACCTGACGGACGAATTGTTGCAAATCAAGCAGATGTTTTGCGGCGTTGTCGCGTTTGAGGTCGGTTTTGGCAAGGCCGTATTTTTTGTCAGTGACGGAGGTGCGCAAGAAGATTTTTTCCAACTCCTGCACGTCGCTTATCAGCAGCAATTCAAGTTGAGCGTTCGCAGGGTCGAGGCTGTAGATTTGGCGTATATCCTCCACGGCTCTTGTGTGCGAGCCACTCGCACGGAGCACATAGAGCGTGGCTTTTTCGGCATCGCTGCCACAGAGGCGCAGCGTCTGCTCCCAATCTTTGTCGTTGCGAATGAGAAAACTGCGGTACGCCTGCACCCGTTTCGACGGGCAATGGCGAAACAACAGCGAATACCGGTAGGCCGCCTCTGGGTACTTGCCCATTTTTTGGTAAGCGCCCGCCAAATGCCCCACCGTCCAGTAAAAAACGATGCTCGGTTTTTTCAAATCTACTTTGGGAATCAAGTAGTTGTATAGGTCAATGGTGTATCCCCAATTGCGGGCATAGTGCGCCATTCGCACAATTTGGTAGGCATAGCGCAGCCGCACAAAATGCGATTCGGTCTGCGCAAAACGTCCCAATCCCTCGTTTATCAGTTCGTACATGGCCTCCGTATCGCGCTCCGGCAGCGTCCAGCCGTCGCCCTGCGCTATGACATAAGGCTCGCATTTTTTTGCGTACATGAGGTAGTCAATCACCTCCACACAGCCGTTGAAGGCGAGCATTTCGGCGAAGGTGTTGCCGCCAAGCAAATAGGGTAGGGGCGTTTTTTTAGTTTTGTCCAAAGTCGCATCCCGCAGGCGCACGAGTTCGTCGAAATTGGACTTATACACCACATATTCCACGTCGGCGGGTTCGGGTTGCCCACAAAATCGCTCTATCCACTCTTTTATATTTTCCTCGCGCTGGATGTCTTTCCCAAAATAATACTGCTCGTAGTAGTCGTCCCAGCGGAGCAAAAACGGCGCGTAGGCCGCGTTTTTATTGATGATATCCGGGTACAAAAAGGTGTAACCGAAAAAAGGTTGGGAGCCGGGGACACACCGCTGCGCTTCGGCATCGGGTGCCGTTGGCTGCTCATCCGGGGAAAATGAGGAGAAAATGAAGAGCGCAGCAAGGCCTTGAATAAGCCATTTGCCCCATTTTGATTTTATTGAAAACATATCATTCGGCATACAGAATCAAGCAGTTGTACCGGGTAACGATGTGTGGCCAAAGTGTCCAAATGAAAAAAAACCACCGTCGCGTCGTTCGCCAAATCGGCTTGGGCGGCCAACTGGGCGGCTTCTCGCAACAACTCCGGCGAAATAGTTTCCATCCGCAGCAGGTCGCCCGGGCGAAGATAGTGACCGGAAATAAAAGTACCTTTTTGAATAACAAAAGCGCTCGGCTGAATTTGGCTTTTCTGAAATCGCGCGGTATCAACCAATTCGTTTTCAGGCATTTCGGAGATGATTTTCCACAATTCGCCGTCCCGATAAACCAATGCCCAAGAAAAAACTGGCAGCGCCAAATCAAGTGGCAAGGGATAGTTTTTTGGCGCGCCGATGATATATTTTTCAGCATCCGCAGTTTGAAATATGGAGTTGCTGGTCTCCGAATTTTCAATGTCGCCGGTGTTGTAAAACATGAGCATCCCGCGCTCTACGGGCGGCACGCCCGTTTTGTCGGGAAATTTGTACTGGTGCAGCCGGATGGTGGCACTGAGGCGGGTCTGCTTCGGGAGGTACTTTTTTATCTTTTTCAAAAACAGAAAAAACGCATCGCGGGTGGAGGGCGTCCAGTCGCAGTCAAACTGGACTTCGCGCCCCTCCAATCTCAGTCCCACCGCCACCTTCCCCGCCAGCCATTCTATTTTTTCTTCGGAAATGTTTTTAAAAACCTCGTTCGTGATGAAAACCGTCGGTACGATTTCAAATTTAGACAGCCCAGTTGTGTCGGCGATTTCTAGCAGGGAATATGGTTGGATTTCGACCGACAATGCATCGCGCCCCACGTCCAACACTTTGACGTAGAGTTTTTTACAGCCCAACGAATCGAGGTAACTGCGCTCAGCGGGAAAAAGGGCGAGCGTCGTTTGCCAGTGATAAAAAGCCGGCGTGATGGTTCGTTGGGAGGAGGAGGTGCAGGCTGCTGCCCCAATGCCGGCTAGCCCAATTATTATCCAGAAATCGAGCAGGTGTTTGCGAGTACATTTCATCGCGCTCAATATTTCTCCGACACCACATCGCGCACAGAATCAATGTATTGCTTCCAATATGTGCTGCTTAAAATATCTTCTTCAATGACCCCGCGCGAAGTTGTGCTGTGGATGACGACCAAACTTTTGCCGTTGTTGGATTTTACGAGCGATACGTGGAAAATGGGCTCGCTGCTGCTGCGCCGGAAGAAAACTAAATCGCCGGGCTTGGCATCGCGGATGCTCCTGCTTTTGCCTTGCTTCACTTGTTCGCGGGCGGCGGGCGAAAGTGCGATGTCGAAATTGTCCATGACGTAACTGGTGAAGCCGGAACAGTCGAAACCCGTCTCTGGCTTTTTGCCTGCAGGGGTGTATTTCGAGCCTTTGTATTTGGCGGCGTAGGACACGATGTTTTTGCGGAAAGAAGTCTCGCGGGTGGTGGTGGGCGTGGGTTTTTTGGTGGTTTCTGCTTTGGTGAAAAGTTTGCAATGATTGGCGGTGATGGCGAGGCAAAAGATTATCAACCAGTGGGTTGCAGACTGAAGTTTGAAGTTGGAGATATTCATGCGAAAGTGTTTTATTTAAAAAACGAAGGGTGAAACGCATGACGCCTCACCCTTCGACCACTTTAATATTTATTTCACAGTCCAAAAATCGAACGACCCAGATATGTCGCTGCTTCACCCAATTCTTCTTCGATGCGCAACAGTTGATTGTATTTCGCCACCCGGTCGGAGCGCGAGGCCGAGCCGGTTTTGATTTGGCCGGTGTTCAACGCGACGGCGATGTCGGCGATGGTGGTGTCTTCTGTTTCGCCGGAGCGGTGGCTGATGACGGAGGTGTAGGCGTGGCGCGTCGCCAGATTGACCGCCTCGATGGTCTCGGTGAGCGAGCCGATTTGGTTGACCTTGATGAGGATGGAGTTGGCGATTTTTTCGTCAATGCCTTTTTGGAGGCGCTCGGTGTTGGTCACAAAAAGGTCGTCGCCCACAAGTTGGATACGGTGGCCGAGGGTTTCGGTCAAGAGTTTCCAGCCCGTCCAGTCGTCTTCGGCGAGGCCATCTTCGATGCTGTAAATCGGGTATCGGTTGCACCAATCTTTCCAATAAGCCACCATGTCTTTTGGAGAAAGCCGGTCGCCAGTGGATTTTTTGAACACATATTCGCCTTTTTCTTGGTCGTAATATTCAGAGGACGCGGGGTCAAGCGCGATGACAATATCGTCGAGCGGGCGGTATCCGGCAGATTCGATGGCAGTCATCACGAGTTGAATGGCCTCTTCGTTGTTTTTGATGCCGGGCGCAAAGCCGCCTTCGTCGCCCACATTGGTGGCGTAGCCTTTGCTTTTCAGCACTTTTTTCAATTGGTGGAAAATTTCCACACCCATGCGCAAGCCTTCTTTGAAGGAGTCTGCGCCGACGGGCATCACCATAAATTCCTGAAAATCAATGCCGTTGTCGGCGTGCGAGCCACCATTGAGGATGTTCATCATCGGCACGGGCAGCACATGGGCGTTCACGCCGCCGAGGTAGCGGTAGAGCGGTTGGCCGAGTTCTTCGGCGGCTGCTTTGGCGATGGCGAGGCTGACGGCGAGGATGGCGTTGGCACCTATTTTTGATTTGTTGCGCGAGCCGTCGCGGTCTATCATCAGGCGGTCGAGTCGGATTTGGTCGGTCACTTCTTGGCCCATCAGTTCGGGCCGGAGGATTTTTTCTATATTTTTCACGGCCTCTTTGACACCTTTTCCGAGGTAACGGCTTGTGTCGTTGTCGCGGAGTTCGACGGCTTCATGCACCCCGGTGCTGGCGCCCGAAGGCACGGCGGCGCGGCCAATAAAGCCCGTTTCTGTCCAGACTTCTGCTTCCACAGTTGGGTTGCCACGGGAATCGAGGATTTCGCGGGCGAGTATTTCTCGTATTGCGCTCATTTTATTTATTGATTTTATGAAATGGTGATTTGTTGATTTTAAAATGGCGAGCAAAAGTAGAGAAATTCGCCAAGCCTCCGAGTTCAGGTTGGCGATTGTTGACAAAACACTTTCTTTTGTACTCCAAAATAACAAGGCCTTGACGCAGCGACGGTTTGTCTTCTGCAATTTCTCCAATTCCTACACTATTGATTTTCAATGTTTTAAAATGATAAAATTCGATTTTTCCCCTGCCCAAAAGTTTATCTCTTCACACGAATTGACTGCCATCGAGCCGCAAGTGAATCTTGCCGCCAAACTGCTCGAAAGCCGTACCGGCCCGGGCAGCGAATTCCTCGGCTGGCTGGATTTGCCGCTGAAATACGACCGCGCGGAGTTCAAGCGCATTAAATCTGCCGCAAAAAAAATTCAGAAGCAGAGCGAGGTACTGGTGGTCGTCGGCATCGGCGGCTCATACCTCGGCGCGAAAGCTGCCATTGAGTTTTGCGGGCATAGTTTTCACAACAACTTGCCCAAGAAAAAGAGGAAATCCCCTGAGGTTTATTTCGCCGGGACAAATATTTCCGGCACTTATCTCACTCATTTATTGGAAGTTATCGGCGAGCGCGATTTTTCGGTGAACGTGATTTCCAAATCTGGCACCACCACCGAACCCGCCATCGCGTTCCGCATTTTCAAACAAAAATTGGAAGAAAAATACGGCAAGGAAAAAGCCAAAGAGCGGATTTATACCACGACGGACAAATCGCGCGGGGCGCTGAAAACGCTGGCGACGCAGGAAGGCTATGAAACTTTTGTGGTGCCGGATGACGTGGGCGGGCGGTTTTCGGTGCTGACGGCTGTGGGGCTGCTCCCAATTGCCGCAGCCGGTGTTGATGTGGATGCATTGATGCACGGCGCTGCTGATGGGGTGAAATTGTACAAAAAAGCGTTTTCCGAAAATGACTGCTACCAATACGCCGCCGTGCGCAACGTGTTGAATCGCAAGGGGAAAGACATCGAATTGTTGGTGAATTATGAGCCGCGCTGCCATTTCATCGCCGAATGGTGGAAACAACTTTACGGCGAAAGCGAGGGCAAAGACGGCAAAGGTATTTTCCCGGCTTCGGTGGATTTTACCTGCGACTTGCACTCGATGGGGCAATACATTCAGGACGGTCGTCGCTCGTTGTTCGAGACGGTGCTGGAAATCGAAAAGCCGGAGGCAGACCTCACGATGTTCAAAACCGGCGATGACCTCGATGGACTGAATTATTTGGCGGGCAAAACGCTGGATTTTATCAATAAAAAAGCCGCGGAAGGTACACGCATGGCGCACACGGATGGCGGTGTCCCCAATCTCGTGATTCGTATCCCGGAGGCTACGCCGTACTACTTGGGGCAGTTGTTTTTCTTTTTTGAAAAGGCTTGTGCCATAAGCGGCTACATGCTCGGGGTCAATCCCTTCGACCAACCGGGCGTGGAAGCGTACAAGAAAAATATGTTCGCGCTGTTGGGTAAAAAGTAGAGCGTGTCATGTCGAGCGAAGCCGAGACATCTGAGGCCGAAGGCCGGAGAAGCATATCATCGTATTTCTTTCAAACACAGATGTCTCGGCTTCGCTCGACATGACACGACAGAGCAATATTCTACTTTCTGCCTAAAAAGCAGCCCATTCTCATACATCGTAATTCAACACTGGCGCCAACCATCGCTCGGCCTCGGCTGTGGTCATGCCTTTGCGCCGGGCGTAATCTTCCACTTGGTCTTTGCCGATTTGGCCTAAACCAAAATATTTGGACTCCGGGTGGCTGAAATACCAGCCGCTCACCGCGGCCGTGGGGTACATGGCGCAACTTTCGGTCAGTTGTATCCCAGCGTTTTTTTCCGGGTCGAGCAGCTGCCACAGTGTCCGTTTTTCCGTGTGTTCCGGGCAAGCAGGATAGCCGGGTGCGGGACGGATGCCCTGATATTTTTCGGCGACAAGTTGCTCGTTATCAAGATTTTCAGTTGCGGCGTAGCCCCAAAATTCTTTGCGCACCCGCTCGTGCATTCGCTCAGCCAAGGCTTCGGCAAGGCGGTCGGCGAGCGCCTTGAGCAAGATGGCGGAATAGTCGTCGTGGGCGGCTTCGAAACGCCGGACGTGTTCTTCGATGCCGATACCGGCGGTGGTGGCGAAACTTCCGATGAAATCGTCGCCTTTGGGGGAAATAAAATCAGAAAGGCAAAAATTAGCCTGTCCCGCCGCTTTCACGTTCTGCTGCCGAAGATGGTGGAGCGTAATGTCCGTCGTAACGTCGGAAGGGGTC
>CAYZVM010000003.1:23231-28684 GCA_964481485.1 uncultured Saprospiraceae bacterium
GCAAAAATTGGGTTGCTCTGCCGCTTTTACGTTTTGCTGCCGAAGGTGGTGGAGCGTAATATCCGGAACGTCGGAAGGGTTTGAAACCCTTCCGACGTTGACCTTAATATCATCCCCTACTGACACAGCAGGAAAAATGCCGATGACCGCCCGTGCCGTAAGCCATTGTTCGTCAATCATTTGGCGGAGCATCTTCTGCGCGTCTTGGTACAACTTTTTTGCTTCTACGCCCACAATGTCGTCTTCCAAAATCGCCGGGAATTTGCCTGCGAGTTGCCAACTTTGGAAAAATGGCGTCCAGTCAATGTACTCCGAAAGTTCTTCGAGCGGGTAGTTGTCAAAAGTTTTGATGCCCAAAAAGTTGGGTTTCGGCGGGGCGTAATTGTCCCAATCCAATTGCAACTTGTTGGCGCGGGCTTGCGCCAATGTCAGGTATTGTTTCGACGACTGGCGGCTGGCACGCTGCACGCGGATTTGCTCGTACTCGGTTTTGATGTTTTTTACAAAAGTCTCATTCTCAACCTCGTTTTTTGTCAACAACGAACTCACGACGGCGACGCTGCGGCTGGCATCGAGGACGTGGACAACGGGCGCGTTGGAATATTGCGGCTCCACCTTGACGGCGGTGTGGGTTTTGGAAGTCGTGGCGCCGCCTATCATCAGCGGGATGTTGAACCCTAATCGCTGCATTTCTTTGGCGACGTGTACCATCTCATCGAGCGAGGGCGTGATGAGGCCGGAAAGACCGATGACATCCACTTTTTCTTCGATGGCCGCCTTCAAAATCTTGTCGGCAGGCACCATAACGCCCATGTCCACGATTTCGTAGTTATTGCAACCCAGCACCACACCGACGATATTTTTGCCAATGTCGTGCACGTCGCCTTTTACCGTAGCCATCAGGATTTTGCCTTTGGCCGTCACGACGCCACCTTTTGCAGCCAAAATATAAGGCTCCAAATACGCCACGGCTTTTTTCATAACCCTGGCACTTTTGACGACTTGCGGCAGAAACATTTTGCCGGAGCCAAACAAATCGCCCACCACGTTCATGCCGTCCATGAGCGGGCCTTCGATGACTTGGAGCGGGGCAGGGTAGAGGCGGCGGGCTTCTTCGGTGTCTTCCTCCACAAATTTGTCAATGCCTTTCACGAGTGCGTGGGTGATGCGTTCCTGCACCGAGCCGTTGCGCCAAGCCAAGTCTTCGCCGAGGGTTTTCCCGCCCGTGGATTTGAAAGATTCTGCGAGTTTCACCAATTCCTCCGTCGCGTCGGGGTGGCGGTTGAAGAGCACATCCTCGATGCGGTGCAGCAGTTCTTTGGGGATTTCTTCATAAACTTCGAGCATCCCGGCATTCACGATACCCATGTCCATGCCCGCACGGGTGGCGTGATACAAAAAGGCCGAGTGCATGGCTTCGCGCACGGCGTTGTTGCCCCGGAAGGAGAAAGAGAGATTGCTCACGCCGCCCGAAATTTTCACACCGGGGCAGGTGGCTTTGATGATGCGCGTGGCTTCTATAAAGTTGATAGCGTATTCGTTATGTTCCTCAATGCCCGTTGCGACAGCAAAAATATTGGGGTCAAAAATGATGTCCGTCGGGTCGAAGCCGACTCGTTCGGTCAGGATTTTATAGGCGCGTTGGCAAATTTCTACTTTGCGCTCGATGGTGTCGGCTTGGCCCTGTTCGTCAAAGGCCATCACCACGACAGCAGCCCCGTAGCGGCGACAAATTTTTGCCTGCCGAATAAACTCCGCCTCACCTTCTTTCATGGAAATAGAGTTGACGATGCTTTTGCCCTGCAAACATTTCAGCCCCGCCTCGATGACGTGGAATTTCGAAGAATCCACCATCACGGGCAGTTTGGCAATATCCGGCTCGGCGGACATAAGGTTGAGAAACTTGACCATCGCCGCCTCCGAATCGAGCAAACCCTCGTCCATGTTCACGTCAATGATTTGCGCACCGCCATCCACCTGCTGGCGCGCCACGGTGAGGGCCTCCGAGTAGTTGCCTGACTTGATGAGTTGGGCGAATTTGGAAGAGCCGGTCACGTTGGTGCGCTCGCCGATGTTGACAAAGTTGGTGTTTTCGCGCACAATCAGCGGCTCCATGCCGCTGAACATACTGTAAGGTTGAGGTTGGGCAGGCTTGCGCGGGGGGATTGACTGGACGTGGCTGGCGATATGGCGGATGTGTTCCGGCGTAGTCCCACAGCATCCGCCGACAATATTTACAAAACCCGAACGTGCAAAATCTTCGATAAAGCCGCACATCTCGTGCGCCGTTTGGTCGTACTCGCCAAACTCGTTAGGCAAACCCGCGTTTGGGTAGGCACTCACGAAACAATCGGCGATTTCGGACAAAGCCTCCAAATGCGGGCGCATTTCTTCCGCACCGAGGGCGCAGTTGAGGCCGACTGCGAAAGGTTTGGCGTGTTTCACCGAAATCCAGAATGCCTCCACCGTTTGGCCGCTTAGCGTGCGACCGGAGGCATCGGTGATGGTGCCCGAAATGATGACCGGCAGTCGCATATTTTTTTCTTCAAAAACTTCTTCAACGGCGTAAATCGCTGATTTGCAATTCAAAACGTCGAAAATGGTTTCAATCAAAATGATGTGCGCGCCACCGTCCACAAGGCCGCGAATTTGCTCCGCGTAGGCATTTTTTGCCTCGTCGAAAGTCAACGTTCGGAACCCTGGGTCGTTCACGTCGGGCGAAAGAGAGAGCGTTTTGTTGAGTGGGCCGAGCGCACCGGCGACCCAGCGGGGTTTCGACGGATTTTGAGCAGTGTATTCGTCGGCAGCGCGGCGGGCGATCTGGGCGGCAGCCAGATTGATATCATAACAAATACCCGCTGGCATATCGAACTCGGCTTGCGAAATGGCCGTCGCATTGAAAGTGTTGGTCTCGATAATGTCTGCCCCGGCATCGAGGTAGGCGCGGTGGATGCCTTCGATGATGTCGGGTTTGGTAAGGCACAGCACGTCGAAGTTGCCTTTGAGTTCGCGGTGGTGGTTTTGCAACCGGTCGCCACGAAAATCGGCTTCTTCCAGTTTGTACGATTGCAGGAAAACGCCCATTGAGCCATCAATGATGAGGATGCGCTCACGGGCTGCGGCGGTGAGGGAGGTAAAAATGTCTTTCGTCACGGGTAGAAGCACCTCAGAGTTACGGCTCCGGGCAAGTTTTAGTTTGAGAAGCAAAGGTAACAGATTGGAAAATCTTTGGTTTTGGGAATTTAGCCCGCGAGGGTCGCGAGTGTTTTCAGCACCGCATCCCGAATGCGGTTTTTCTCCACATTGTACTCTTTTTCAGAAAGTTGGCCCAGCCGCTGCTCTCTTTCCAGCCCGTTCAGCCGACTCATTTGTAGGATAATTTCGTGGTCGTCGTCAAATTGCCCGCGCAGCAGATTGAGCGCACGTTCGATTTGGTCGGCGGCGATAAGGTCATGGATTTGTTCAATTTTGAAAATCCGCACCTGCGCGTTTTTCAAAATATCCCGGATTGGGAATTTCCTTTTGCTCAGTCGGCATCGGTCACTTTCGGTCTCGCCTTCGCGGAGCAGTTCCAGCAAAAAATCGTAATCAAAAAACTCGGCTTCTTCTTGACGGCTGCGCCGGTTGGCACATTCCGCGCAAGGGCAAGGCACCAATTTTTCAAAACGCAAATTGCCGAATTTCGAGTTGGCGTGGATGTCGTCGAGGATGTCCACGACCTGATTCAGGATATCCGCCTTTTGATTCCCGAAGGCGTTGATTTCGATGCTGTGCTCGGATTGCAACTCGCGCACGAAGGCGCGACCCATGCCACTTTTGTCCACAAACTGCACCGCGTCGCTCCAGACACTGGCCCCTTCGATGCGATGGTGCAAGCGACAAGTCAGTTGGGTCAAAATACCGCTCGGCATGAATTTGTAGCGATACAATACCTGTGTGGCATCAGCGGGCGGCACGAACGCCTCCGTTCGAGCGGGCAATCGCTGCGGCACGATGCAGTTTTTCGACCCTTCGATGGGATAGCAGAGATGGAATTTCTCCATGAGGCGCAGCAGCACGCCGTGCATACCATCGTGTTCCGGTTCGCACCAGATGTTGTCGGCATCGTTTTCCGAAAAACGACCCTGCTGCTGCTCCACTTTGGGGTGATACAGCAACTTGAACAAGGCATCAATAATCCATTTGGGGCGCAGGAAAACCTGTGTTTTCAGGTGAATATCATCTGAAAAATGCAGCGCAATGCCCAAAAACGTAAAAGTCTGGGCGTAGTCCTGCATCAGCAATTCATCTTCGATGCCTTCATCGCGGCAGAGTTTTTTGAAGTCTTTGTACGAAATGCTGTGCTCCGTTTCCGAAAGCGTTTGCAGTTTGCGGCGCACGTTGACGAAAGAACTCAAAAACTCCCGCCTGGTGTGCGGCAGTTGGGTGGCTTCGTAAAAAAGGCGTTGTTTTAGGATGTCGAAACGCGCATCGGTGGCGGCGTTTTTGAGGTTGACCTGCTCGACCGATTTGAAGTTTTTGGGGAAACGCTCTTGTATTTGCGTGATGTTTTTCAAAGGCTCAGCGTGGCCGTCGCGCTCATTTTGCACGATGAACATAGGGCTGTCCTTGCCGAGCAATTCGATGATGTTGAGCCAATACTGAAAGTTCGGGTTTTGCTCGCGTTCGTTGCTCAGCACGGCATACACCACGCTGTCGGACAGAAAAAACTGGTGGGCGTATTTCTGGATGTTTTGCCCGCCAAAGTCCCAGACGTGTACCGTGAAGTCGCCGCCGTCGCTCGTTTGGTGCGGCATCAAGGTCACCTCGATGCCGAGGGTGGTGGCATCGGGTTCGGGCATTTTGGCATTTTTATCGCGGAGTTTTTCTTTGAGGGTGGTTTTGCCGGAGCCGCCCTGGCCAAGCAGCAGGAGTCTGGCTTCGTTTACTTTTTGCGTACCGACGCGCTTTTGTTCGGCGAACCAGCGGAGGATGGCTTCGTTGCCTTGTTGGGCGATGGAGACGGGCGGAGATATGAGGGGGCAATCCTTGATGAAGATACCACCCGTGCCATCAAAACTTTTCCATTTTACTTTGATCCTTTTTTCAATTATTGGAAAAAGTGGTGACAATTCTGACACCTGCGTGAAGTCGCAACTGAGTTTTTGCAAATTGAGCAGCCCTGCCAGCGGAGACAAATCCGACACCGGCGTGTTGCTGCAGTAAAGTTCTTGCAAATTGAGCAGCCCTGCCAGCGGAGACAAATCCGACACCGGCGTGGAGTGGCAGCCAAGGTGTCGCAAATTGAGCAGTCCCGCCAGCGGAGACAAATCCGACACCGGCGTGGAGTGGCAGCCAAGGTGTCGCAAATTGAGCAGTCCCGCCAGCGGAGACAAATCCGACACCGGCGTGAAGTCGCCGCAACTGAGTTTTTGCAAATTGAGCAGCCCTGCCAGCGGAGACAAATCCGACAC
>CAYZVM010000003.1:28784-28926 GCA_964481485.1 uncultured Saprospiraceae bacterium
TTTTGCAAATTGAGCAGCCCTGCCAGCGGAGACAAATCCGACACCGGCGTGTTGCCGCAGTCAAGTTTTTGCAAATCGAGCAGCCCTGCCAACGGCGCCAAATCCGACACATGAGTGGAGTGGCAGTCAAGTATTCGTAAAT
>CAYZVM010000003.1:29026-66978 GCA_964481485.1 uncultured Saprospiraceae bacterium
GGGCAGTCCCGCTAACGGCAACAAGTCTGACACCTGTGTGGAGGAGCAGTCAAGTTTTTGCAAATCGAGCAGCCCCGCCAACGGCGCCAAATCCGACACATGAGTGGAGTGGCAGTCAAGTATTCGTAAATTGGGCAGTCCCGCTAACGGCAACAAGTCTGACACCTGTGTGGAGGAGCAGTCAAGTACTTGCAAATTGTGCAGCCCCGTCAGCGGCGACAAGTCGCCAATCTCGGTACTAGAACAGTCTAAGTGCTGAAGACTAATCAAATTGGATAAAACACCAAGTTCTTCTATCCAAGATCCTGAACATTTGAGTTGCCGAAGATTTATCAGTCCTTCTATCGGCGATAATTCACTGACCGCCGTAGACGCGAATGAGAGGCTCACTAGGTTCGTCAATCTGGCAACTGGGCTTAGGTCATTTATTATTTCATGACTCAAATCTAACTCTTTGGCTCCAAATTCCTTCGCCATCCATATTTTTCCCAATGCTTCTTTATCGGCGCATTGTGCGTATTGTTTGAAGAAGTTTTCTTTTTCGGACATGGGTGGCTGAAACAGGATTTTCTTGATAAGAGAAAGATATTATGGGATATAAGGTGTCAGCGCAGCGTCCAATCCTCCATATCAATGCCTTGGATTTTGGAAAGATGCTTGGTGTTATTGGTCACCATTTTCATGTTCTGCTGCACGGCGGTTGCCCCGATGAGCAAGTCAAAATCAGGAATTATCTCACCTGCAAGTCGCAAACGTGCTTTTTCTTTTGCATACAATTCAATCGCCACTGCAAACGGAATCACCTGTAAATACATTAAGAGATCGGCCAATCGTTTGCGTTTTTCGTCCAGTAGCGCAGGTTCGGAACACTCTACTCCGAATCGCAATTCCGCCACCGTCACATCTGAAATGAAGCAGTTGCCTTCTCCAACTTCGGCGATTTTGTCCCCGATGTTGTAGCGTTTTTTAAGCCAAAAAATGATGATGTTGGTGTCGAGCAGATATTTCATAACATCTCTATGTCGCGGCCCAAGGTGCGAGAGCCCTCACTCAGGGCAATCATTTCTTCGGCAGTTTCTGGAAAGTCATTCCAACTCCCTTCAAAGCGGTGCGCCCAATCGTTTTTGTTTGTTGGGCGACGAGGTTGGTTGCTTTTCGGAGCAGGTTGGGCAATTTGCAGCGACTTGACCAACAACTCGATGAGCGATAGCTTTTCCTCCGCGCTCAGGTCTTTGAGCAGCAGCCAATAAGGGTTGAGATTTGCAGATGATTGCATATCGAGCGATTTTAGATGACAAAGATAGTCATCGGCTCAAAAATAACGTGAAATTCAAACGCACAACTGCGTCTTCTCCAAAAGCACCTCATTCACCTCACCGCGCATCCCGCCACACCAAAATGCGCAGCGTCAGTTTGTCGCGCACCACGCGCCCCACCGACCAGTCGTATCGGGCGTTCGTGACGTCGTGCAAATTGTTCATGCCGTGCGAATAGACAAACTCCGGTTGGAGCCGCCAGTTTTTTAGTTTTATTTCCACGCCGAGGCCTATATCCAATGCGAAACGCTCGCTCAACAGGCTCAGATTGTCATCAGGTTGTGAGGCGAAATTCCAGCCGAGGCGCCCGCCCAGCAGCAGCGAGCCGCGCAGCGGAAAATGGCCGTCGGGGTTTGTCAGCACAAAATGCAGCGGCAATTCCACATCCGTGAATCGGTAATTTTGAACACCTGTTTGCTGAAAAAATATCTTCGTCTGCAACGTCGAGACCGACAATTCGGGCTGAATCGCCAATCCATTCCAAAGTTGCCAACGGGCAAAAAAACCCATGCCACCCCCGCGCGAAGCCCGCTCCGTGCTTACTTGCGGGACTTCAGGTTCGTCAACACCAAGCGACTGGATACCAAGTAATTGCGTCTCAAAACTCGCCGTGGCGCCCCATATAAATGGCCTGTCGGGTATCTGCTGTGCCAACAGCGAATTTGCCCAAAACAGCAGCGTGGGAAGAACAATTTTTTTCATAATCAGAATCAGGGAAAGTCCGCAACTTGCGCAATGATGCACGACAATTGATGCAATGACTATATTTCCTCTGATGCTCATCCGTACCGCCGGGTTGCCTTTGCGTTGGGTGGATTCTTTGGCTGCCGACTGGACGGAAGAAATCGCCGACGAAACAGATTGGGCAATGCAAACCCGGCAAGCCTTTGATGCCGCGTTGATGGCGCTCGCTGCCTCGCCGTTGCGCACGGCGATTTACAATGCGCGGCGAGATTTTTTCAATCGCGGCAAACTTCCCAACGCGAACTTTAAAGAACTTTTGGCGGAGCGCCGCGATCTGCCAGAAATTGCCCAACTTATTGAAAGTCTGCATCTTTTGGAAAAAAACCGGGAAGCACAAAAGGCTTTTTCCGAACGGCATGAACACGCGTTGCGAGCCAATTGGCAAATTTTGCAACGCACCGCCAGCGACGAAAACTTGCGCCGCGCCCTGTTGTTCGCCAGCCACGATTTGCTCAATCGGCTCCCGGCTTTTTGCGAAAAACCCGTGGAGCAATTTGCCAAAAAAGACCGCCAAACGGCGCTTTCGCTGTTGCAATATCTCACCCGCGCAGCGGTGAAAACTTCTCCTTTGAGCAGGTTTACGACGGTGGCGGTTTGGCAGCCCTTCCCCGTAGCAACCCCACCCCCGGCCCCTACTCCGCCAAAAGGCGGAAGGGGAGTCCGCGATGCGGACTCTACGTCTCCCCTCCCTTTTAGGGGAGGGGTCGGAGGTGGGGTTGAAAAAGGGACGGAGGAAACCATCCTCTCCACCCCCAAATCCATCGTCACGCCCAACGTCGCGCTGCTCCCTGCTATCTACGAAATCCTGCTCCGCGAACCGGCATTTTACCGCGCGTTGGCTCTTTCGTTGAATCCTTGCATAACAGAACGAGGAGAACGGCTTTGGCTCTATTTCGACGGCGAGCGGGAGTCTTTTCAGGAAATGCAAACGCACCCCGTGGCCGATTTTGTCGTGAAAATGCTGCTCGAAAATAAGCGGCGGCTGCCTTTCCCGGAGTTGCTCGATAGCTTAGAAGAAGAGGTGGATGCCGTACCCGAACAATTGCAAAACCTTGTATTTGAATTGATTGACATCGGTTTGCTCGAATGGGAGTTGCCAGAAAAAGGGCTTTCGCCCGGCTGGTGTGGCGCGTTGTACAACTTCCTCGGCTTCTTGAAAGAACAACCGCCGGTCGTCGTGGACGCCGCGACATTGTTGCAGTGGCTCCGCACCGCCGCGCGCACTTTGCCTTTCCAGTCTGTGGAAAATGCGCAAGAAACACAACGGGAGGCCGTCCGAATGGCACAAGATTTTTATGAAAAAAACAGCGGCGCGATGCCGCCCATCCCGGCAGAGCAGATTTTTTTTGAAGACGTGGAGGAATCTGCCGAGGTGGAGGTGTCGGGCGAGGCCGTTCAGGTGTTGGCCGAGGATTTGGCGGCGTGTTGGCAGGCGCGGGATGTTCGGCGGGTTCCCGCTGCACACGCACGGCTTTTTTCATTTACCGAAAAAACAATCCCACCGGGGCAAGCACTTGATTTTCTGGGTTTTGGAAAAATATTTTTGGAAAACGAAAAGGCGAATGTGGAGGTCGGGAATGCTGCCATGGCGACAAGCCGTGCGAATGAGAAGCCGGAAAAAATTGGCGCGCTCCTCCAAATTTTCAAAGATAAAAACGGCGAATTTCGGGCGGTGGTGAATGGTCTTTTTCCCGGCGGCGGTAAATTGTTCGCCCGGTGGCTGCACCTTTTTTCGCCGGAAGTTTTGGCGCAATTGAAAACATGGTTCACTTCGGAAACTAACACTGCTCCTTTCCCGTGGCAGGGTTGGTCGAATGCAAATTTTCAGCCGCCCATTTCAAAAACGAATCTGGCGGTGCCGGATGGGCGGACGTGGCATTTGCAAGGCGGCAAACAAATTTTGCTCGGCAATTTGTCAGTAAAACATGGAGTAGAGGGATTGCAACTTATTGACAATGAAAATAATGAGCCGGTTTTACTAACTGACCTCGGCCTCGAATCTCCCGAATTGCGCCCGCCCGCGATGCAGGTTTTGTGGCGGCTGGGCGTACCATACGTTTCGATAGATATGCTGCTTTCTGAACGAAAATGGGCGCCCGGCGGTGATGGTTGGCAACTCCTCGAACGGGTGGAATATGGTTCGCTGGTGCTGGCCCGAAAATCATGGCAGATTGACCAAGCGGTAACGGCGCAATGGCTTTCGGAAAGAAGTGACGCAGGTTTTTTCCGGCGTGTGCGAAAAGATTTTTTGGCTATGCGTGCGCCGCGCCGTTTTTTTGTCCGGCTACCTCAACAAAAACCCCAATATTTCGACCTTGATTCACCCCTCTGTATGCAGTTGTTCGCCAAGACGTTGCGGCAAGCCAAAACGCCGGTCGTCCTGACTGAAATGCTGCCTTTGCCGGAACAGTGTGTCGTGTGGAAAGATGGCTTGCGGGCAGCGGAGTTTGTAATGGAATTTGAAGTTTAATTTTTGATAATCAATTACTTGCCGGGACGATAACCCGGCTTAATCTAATCAACAAATGATTTTTTTCCCCCGCCTCTCATGTTTAGGCTTGCTTTTTTTGCTGCATTTCAGCAGCGTTGCTTACAGTCAAGTTGCCCCGGTTCAATTTTCCATAAATGGCGGTGTGTTCACTGCGCCGGTGACGGTAGCACTGTTTTGCCCGACACCCGGTTCGGTTATCCGCTATACGCTAAATGGCGCCGAACCTGATTCGTCGTCAACGACTTACCTCGATTTTCCACTCCATTTTGACACGACTGTTGTACTCCGTGCGCGTGCCTTTGCACCCGACCTCACATATTCGCCGGTGACTACGCACACCTATTTTGTCGGGTTGTCACACACGTTCCCTGTGGTGTCGTTGGTGTTCGAACCGGCAGCCTTTTTCGATTCCGTGACGGGTATTTATACAAATTACGCAGCCGAACTCACGGCTGTTGCCAACATCGAGTTTTTTGAAAATGGTGCGGACGCTGCGGCGTTCAATCAGTTGGTGGAGGTGGAAATTCAGGGCACGGCGAGTGCTGCCCAAGCACAGAAATCGCTGGAAATCAGTGCGAAAGGCGCACTGGGCGAATCGCACGTTCACCATCCGATGTTCCCAGATTTGCCATTTGACAAGTACAAACGTTTCGTGCTGCGCAACGGAGGTCAGGATTGGTGCGTACTCCAATTCCGCGATGCTTTTGCCACGAGCTTGCTGAACGACCGTTCCGATATGGGGGATATTTTGCAGGAACCGGCACTGCATCTGCAGGCTTGGCGGCCGGCGGTGGTTTATCTCAACGGGCAGTATTGGGGCATCCACAACATCCGCGAACGAATGAACCGGTTTTATGTGCAACAACATTTTGGGTGGGACGAAGAAGAGTTCGACATGATTGAAAATTACGGTGGGGTGCTTACCGGCGATTCGATTGCTTGGTTCCAACTGCTCAATTACCTGTGGCAAAACACGGATTTTGAAGACGACGCGAAGTTTAGTTTTTTGAAACAACAAATTGATTACCAAAACTTTCTGGACTACTGCATTTTCAATGTCTATCTCGAAAATGAAGACTGGCCGGGGAACAACGTGCGGCGTTTTCGTTATCGGGGACCCGAGGGGCGATGGCAGTGGCTGACCTACGACCTGGATTTCACCTTCGGTCTTTACCAGCCGGGTGGTGGCTGGAATACGGGCGATGCTTCCCCCAATGCGCTGGCCCGGCTGCTTTCGGATACTTCGATGCTGTGGCCGAACCCCGACTGGGCGACGTTGCTTTTCCGAAGGTGTTGGGAAAATGCTGCGTTTCGCCGCGATTTTGCCAACCGGATGGCCGATATGCTCAATACGGCTTTTTTGCCACAGCGCGTGAGCAACCGGCTGGACGAGTTTCGGGCAATGTACCAGCCAGAAATCACGCGGCACTATGAGCGCTGGTGGTTGGGCAATTTCGATGCGCACTGGCTCGACAATATTGAAATTGTGCGGCAATTTGCACTGGCTCGCCCTGCTTTTGCGCAGCAAGAAATCCTGCTCGCTATGCCGGAGGCTGATGGTTTGGCAGCATTGACGGTGGATGCCGTTCCGCCAGAAGGGGGTAGGGTAGAGGTAAGCACGGTACGTCCCGGTGCGGCGCAATTGCCGTGGTCGGGCGAATATTTCAAAGGGGTGCCGGTGCCGGTGCGGGCGGTGGCGAACCCGGGTTTCAAGTTTGTGGGCTGGTCAAAACCGTCGTTGGGCGTGGTGGAATCGGTGGATGTATTGCTCAGCGACACGCTGACGCTGGTTGCCTATTTTGAGGTTTCCGACTCCTCGGTGTCTACATTTTTTGACGACAATTCGCTGTTGTTCAATGTTTTCCCTAACCCAGCCGCTGATGTGCTGATTGTCCAAACTGCTGCGCAAGAAGTCGACGAGGTACAAATATTAAACGGAATGGGAGAGATATTGCTGAACAGCAAATTTGCGTCCGACGCGGCAGGACAGATTTTTATTAAACTGCCAAATTTGCCCGACGGGGTTTATTTTTTGAAAATCAGCGGGAAGGACGGCGCGCGTGCCGTTCAGAAATTTGTGATAGCCAAGTAGTGTGGCAAATGGCAATTTTGCCACACTACTTTTCCATGGCCTCCAACAGGCGGTTCAATTCCTTGTCGTTGTGGAATTTGATGACGATTTGCCCTTTCCCTTGGTCGTTTCTTTTGAGCAAAACTTTGGCTTCCAAGCGGTTGGAAAGGTCTTCTTGGATTTTACGGATGTCTGCCGGGAGCGGCTTTTCGGCCTTTTTGGGCTTGCGGCTCTCATGGTGACCGGCCACCAACGCTTCCACGGCGCGTACGGAGAGGTCATCTTTTACGATTTGCCAATAGAGCGAATTGCGGGCAGCATAGTCCTCCATCCCTGCCAGTGCGCGGGCGTGTCCCATCGAAATTTTGCTCTCCACGATGCCTTTTTTGATGTCGGGGTCACCTTCAAATTTGAGCAGGCGGAGGTAATTGGTGATGGTACTGCGTTGTTTGCCGACACGCTCAGAGAGGTTTTCGTGTGTCAATTTGAACTCTTCCACTAATCTTCCGTATGAAATCGCGACCTCCCAAGCATTCAGGTCTTCGCGCTGAATGTTCTCGATGAGTGCCATTTCAAGCAATTCCTGGTCGTTGGCGAGCCGGACATACGCTGGTATTTCTTTCAGCCCGGCCAACTGGCCCGCGCGGTGGCGGCGTTCGCCAGAAATGATTTGGTATTCCTTGTCGTGGATGCGCCGCACGGTGATGGGCTGGATGATGCCGTGTGTGCGGATGCTGGCGGCCAATTCGGCGAGCGCCTCGTCGTCAAAATGTTTGCGGGGCTGCCCACTGTTGGCTTTTATCTGGCTGATGGGCAGCATGGCCACTGAGGTAGCCAGTTCGCGCACGACTTCCTGCGGGTTGTCGTGGATGGCTTTTTCCAATTGTCCGGCGTTGCGAAGCAAAGCAGCCACCCCTCCTGTGTTGAATTTTGTCTTAGTTGCCATTTCAGTTCTGATTTTTCCTGAGAAACTCTTCAGCGAGGTTGAAAAAATTGGTTGCGCCCTTACTGTTCACATCGTACAATGCAACGGGCGTGTGCGACATGGGCGCTTCGGCCACGCGGCTGTTGCGGTGAATGATGGTCTCAAAAACGTAATCGTTCGAGCTGTTGCGCACTTCTTCCACGATGGCGTTGGCAAGACGCAAACGACTGTCGTACATGGAGATAAGCAAACCTTCTACTTGCAAATGGGGGTTGTAGCCCTGCCGCACAAGAGTGATGGTATTCTTCAATTTTGCCAGACCCTCAAACGAAAACATTTCGCACTGCACCGGAATCAGCACCGTGTCGGCGGCCACGAGGGCGTTCACGGTGATAAGGCCGAGCGAGGGCAGACAATCTATGAAAATATAGTCGTACTCATTGCGAAGTTCGCCGACCACGCCGCGCAAGATATATTCCCGATTGGGCTTGTCGGCCATTTCGAGGTCGGCGCCTACGAGGTCAATATTGGACGGAAGCAGCCAAAGATTGGGTGTTTCCGTCGAGATGATAGCCTCGTGCGGGTCGGTACCATGCACCAGACAGTCGTACAAACTAACATTTTCGGTTGTGTCGGCTTGCCCCACGCCGGAAGAAGCATTGGCCTGCGGGTCGGCATCTATTAGGAGCACTTTTTTTTCCAAAATAGCCAGCGACGCGGCCAAGTTAATGGCGGTGGTTGTTTTGCCGACACCGCCTTTTTGGTTGGCGATGGTGATGACTTTGCCCATATTTTTCAGCATAATAGCGTATCGCCGACTGTTAGTCGGCATTTTGTTTTAATGGTTTCGATTGGCCGACTGCCAGTCGGCGTTACTTTTCAATTTCAATTTGCGCTCCCAAGTTCATCAAAATCAATGTCTTGCCTTTTTCCGAAAAAGCATTTTTGGCTTCCGTGTGGTCAATTTTGATATAACCGAAGGTGTCGTAATGGCAGCCGATGATGCGGTCACATTGGATATAATCAGCGGCGATGGCCGCATCCGTATAATTCATCGTGAAATTGGAGCCGATGGGCAAGATGGCCGCGTCCAACTTTGGGCAGGTCATCGGGATGAGTTGCATATCCAGCGTGAGCGCCGTATCGCCGGCCACATAAAGCACACCATCGGGGGTGTCGAGCACAAAACCAACGGGTTCGCCCGCGTAGGAGCCGTCGGGAAAACTGCTGCTGTGGACGGCGTTCACCATTTTCACGCGACCAAAATCAAAATTCCACCAACCGCCTTTGTTCATGGGGTGTGTTTTGAAACCCTTTTCGGCATAGTGCGCGTGGATTTCCCAGATACCCACGATGGTCGCGTGGGGGTTGTTGCGCATCACCTTTCCCACATCGGCGATGTGGTCATTGTGGGCATGGGTGAGCAAGATGAAATCACAACGTATGACATTGACATCCAAGCCAGTAGCGAGCTGGTTGCCACTCACGAACGGGTCGAACAGCAGGCGTTTTCCGCCAGTTTCAACTTGGAAGCATGAATGTCCGTAGTAAGTAATTTTCATCATTGCCCGGCAAAGATAGGCGTGCATGAAACATTGCGTGGAACATTGGCGCGGGAAGTTATCCTCTCGTTTTCCACAGGTTGCCAACATCTCTCGGGCGGGCTATACAACTCATCTTTTTCGGACAACACAACAATTGCAGGATACATCGGAGCAACTATTTACTTTTGGCCCCATGAAATACCAAATACACTTCCTTGAACGGCAGCACGACTTCGACCGGGTGATGGATGCCTTGGCCACCGCGGATTGGGTTGGTTTCGACACAGAATTTGTCGGCGAAAAAACCTACATCCCCGTGCTTTGCCTCATTCAGGTCGTCGCCGGAAACGACATCTATCTCATTGATACACTGCGCATCAATGATTTGCACAAACTCCTCGACATTCTCGAAGACCCGGATATTTTGAAAATCACCCACGCGGGCGACAACGATTACCGGCTGCTGAACACGCTCTACGGGACGGTGCCGAAAAATACATTCGACACCCAAATCGCCGCCGGTTTTGTGGGGTACAACTACCCTGCTGGATTCGGCAAAATCGTTGAACGCGAGCTGCGCGTCACTCTGGCCAAGAGCCACACCGTCGCCGATTGGGCGGCTCGGCCACTCGACCCAAAAGCATTGGACTATGCGGTAGAGGACGTGAAATACCTGCCCGACTTGCACGAACGACTCACCCGCAAACTCGTCCGCCATCGCCGGGAGGCTTGGACGCGCGAAGAAAACCGCAAGTGGGAGACCCCCGATTTTTACGTTGTTGACCCCAATAAAGAACTGTTAGCCAACGACTTTGTCCACCAATTGGGATTTCAGGAAAAGGTGTTTCTGATGCGTCTTTATCGTTGGCGGGTCGAACGCGCCATGGAATTGAACATCCCCAAAGAGCAGGCATTGCAAAGCAGGTTCATCAGTACGGTGTTGCGCGCCACGAAGGACGGCCCCGGTGCTTTCCGTTCCAACCGAACGTTGCCGGAAAATGTTTGGAAGAAAAACCTTGAAACGTGGCAAGAACTCTGGCGCAGGAAGGCCAATGACGAGGAAAAAGAATTTTTGGAGGCGATACCCAAACCCAAACCCGAAGACCCGGAGCGCGAATGGACGATGGAACTGCTGTACCATTTCGTAAAAAAGCAGTGCCTCGAACACGAAATCAGCGCGGCGCTGTTGCTTCCAAAAGGCGATTTCAACCGCCTCAAAGCCGGCAGCGACGACTTCGACCACGGGCTGCTCACCGGTTGGCGGGCGGAATTACTCGGCGAAGAATTGGTAGATTGGCTGCAAAAAGGGGGCAAAGTGGAAATGGCTTGGGGCGATGGGTTTTGCAAATTGACGATGGGATAATTTTTAAACCGCAAAACCGCAAAATTGGAGAACAGCAAAATATAAATGCGTTATTTGGCATCCCCGAACTTCAGAAAGATTTGCGTGCCAAAAGAAGAACGATGCCCAGACTGCTCGAAATCAACAACTTAACCATAGACTTCTCTTCCGAGCGCGACACCACACGGGCGGTGGAAGGCATTTCAATTTATCTCAATCGCGGCGAGACTTTGGGTATCGTGGGTGAGTCTGGCTCTGGCAAATCCGTAACGGCGCTGTCAGTGATGCGCTTGCTGCCAAACAACGGGAGCGCCACATCGGGTGAAATTTTATTTCAACAACCAGCAACGAACAACCAACAACGAACAACCAACAACGAACAACCAACCAACCTCCTCTCGCTTTCCCAGTCAAAACTTTCAAGTTTCAGAGGCGCAGAAATCGCCATGATTTTCCAAGAGCCGATGACCTCGCTCAATCCCGTGTTTCGCTGTGGGCAACAGGTAGCAGAGGTGATTCAGTTGCACCAAAAGGTTTCTTTTGAAGAAGCCAAAGCGCAGACAATCAAACTTTTCGAGCGCGTGCAATTGCCAGACCCGGTGCGGATTTTTGAGGCATATCCACACCAAATCAGCGGCGGTCAAAAGCAGCGGGTGATGATTGCGATGGCGATGAGCTGCCGCCCCAGCATCCTTATTGCCGATGAGCCGACGACCGCGCTCGACGTGACGGTGCAAAAAACAATCCTTGATTTGATGCGTGAATTGAAAGAAGAGGTCGGGCTTTCGATGTTGTTCATCAGCCACGATTTGGGCGTTATTTCCGAAATCTGCGACCGCGTCGTCGTCATGTTTCAGGGAAAAATCGTGGAAGAGGGCAGCGTGGAAAAAGTGCTGCGTTCGCCCGAACATCCTTACACCAAAGGCTTGGTCGCGTGCCGCCCTTCTTTGCACCACAAACTTTGGAGAATGCCCACAGTGTCGGATTTTTTGGAAAACAAAAACTACGAACCCCGGGTAGTCACGTCTGCCGAAACATCGTTGCGTAGAAAGTTGCTGTATGCGCAAAATCCTGTTTTACAGGTAAATAACCTCACCGTTCGCTATCCGGCAAAAAAGAACTGGTTGGGCCAGCCAATAAAATGGCTGAACGCCGTGGATGATGTAAATTTTGACGTTTATCCCGGCGAAACATTTGGGTTGGCCGGTGAATCCGGCTGTGGAAAGACGACTTTGGGAAGAGCGATTGCCCGATTGACGGAGGTTTATTCGGGTGAGGTTTTTTACAACAATACCGATTTGCAGAAACTCGACGAGGAAGAATTCCGCCCCTATCGCCGCGATATTCAGGTCGTTTTTCAAGACCCGTATTCTTCGCTCAATCCGCGCATGACCATCGGCGACGCTATCGTGGAACCCATGCAAGCACACAAAATCCACGAAAACGACCGCCGCCGCCACGATAAAGCTGTCGAACTGTTGGAAATCGTCGGCTTACAGGCCGACTATTTCCAACGATACCCGCACGAATTTTCAGGCGGTCAACGGCAACGGGTTTGTGTGGCGCGGGCGCTGGCGCTGGAACCCAAATTGTTGGTTTGCGATGAAATTGTGTCGTCGCTGGATGTGTCCATTCAGGCCACGATGCTCAACCTGTTGATGGACTTGCAGGAAAAATTCGGCCTGACCTACCTGTTTATTTCACACGATTTGAGTGTCATCAAACAAATGTGCGACCGCCTGATGGTGATGAACCAAGGACGCATCGAGGCGCTCGGATTCCCGGAAGATATTTTTGAAAAACCCGAACGGGAATACGTCCGGCGATTGGTGGAGGCGATACCGGGGAGGTAATTCATCTCCCCGCGAATTTTTTCCCCGCTTAATTATCCTTCTTTTTCTTCTTGAACGGATCCCACTGCTCCAACTTTTTCTTGGCCTCGTCTGTCGCTTTTTTGCCTTTGTCGCCGAGCACCTCGTCGGCTTTTTTTCCAGCAGCCTCACCGGCTTTGTCACCTAACTCTTTGGCAGCCTTGTCTTTAGCCTCTTGCAATTTTTTGTCGGCGATGGCTCTCAAGCTGTCGGCGGCTTTGTCGGCAGCAGCTTGGGCTTTTTCTTTGGCCTTGTCGAGTTCGCGGTCGGCGACATTTCTCAGCGAGTCTTTGGCTTTGTCCACGGTGGCCTGCACGGCAGCGCCGGCTTCTTCTTTCATGCTGCTTTCGCCGTCGGAGCCGAGTATTTTCATGGCCACTTTGGGACTGGCCAAAGAGCCGGAAAGGTCAAAACGGACATTGATGAATTCTCCCTGCGCGATGTTCACGCCGTATTTTCCCGCTTCTTTGGAAAGGAAATTGAGGCCAGAATTGGCGGCGGCGCCCGCTGCGCTTTTTTGCAAAGCGGAGCGCGGCGTTTTGGTCGTGATTTGGTAGCTCATTTCTTGATTGAGGCCATGAGAGCCGCCAATCTGCATAGCCACGTCGCGCATTTGCACATTGAAAGGTTTGACCACCACTTTGCCATCTTTTATTTCAAACCAGTTTTTCGTGTTTTTCAATTCTAATTTGCTCAAATAATCAACACCCAATTTAGAACTGATGTCGCTCATGGGTTTGAAATTGTTGAACACCGCATTCAGCGTTTCCAAAAAACCGTCTGCCGTGAGCGTCGTAAAATCGGGCATCATGTCTTTGCCCAAAACACCGCTCATGGAAAGTGTGGTGTTGAATTTCCCGTCAATCAACTGCATCACCGGCGCGAGGGCTTTCACCGTTGCGAACGTTTGGAAGGCATCGCGGAAGCCCATGTTTTGCAGCGCCATGTCCATGTTGAAAGTAGGTTTGGCGGGATTTTGCGTGTTGTACTCGCCTTCCAACCCAATGAGGCCGCCTACTACATTGGCGGTCACGTCTTTCAATTTTGCCGAGCCATCTTTCACAACTACCTGTCCGTCAAGATTATTGAGGTCGTAGGTCGTGTATTTTATTTTTGCAAAATCGGCATTGATGGTCATGTCCACATTTTCCGGCACAAGCATTACCTCCTCAACGGGCGGCGGGGCGGCAGCAGTTTTGGCGGTGGCGGCGGTCGTGGCGGGGTCTTCCATGAATTGGTTGAGGTCAAAATAATTGGACTGCAAATTGATGACGCCCGACACAGTTTGGTTGTCGAACATATAATTCCAGGCATTCAGGATTTTGCCGCTGCCGCGCAAATCGCTCGTCCCGATGTTCATGCCGAAGTTGTCCACCGTCATTTTGTTTGGCATGAAATGCCCTTTCATCGTCATATTGGTCAGGTCGTAAGTCTCGTATTTCAGGCGGTTGATTTTACCGTCCACCGTAAAATCCCACCTGTCGAAAACCTTTTCTGTGCTGGCCGTCGTGGTGCTTGGCACGTCACTCGGCACCTTGCCGCCATCGGCGGGGGTGGGTTCCATCCACTCGTTGGCGTTGAACAGGCCGGAGTAGAAATTGAGGCTGCCCGTCATGGTTTTGTTGGTGGAAAAATAGGCGAGGATGTTGTCAATGCTGCCCGAAGCCTTGAGGTCGCTGTTGCCGAGTTTTGCGTCAAAATTTTGAATATCAACTCGTTGTGGCGTGAGGCTCGCGGTGAGTTGGTTGATTTTGACGGGTGGCATATCGGCGGCTTTGTAACTGATGCCGCTCATGGCGAAGTTGCCTGCCATGTTGACCTGGTCGTATTTTGCCTGGTCTATCTGGCTCATGGCGGCCTTCATGGTCACATTGGCTTTGATGATGCCGGCGAGTTCCTGCACGCCCTCCACGGGGAAGGCTTTGGAGAGTTCGCCGAGGTTGAGCGTGCCGACGATTTTGGTGTCCACCGTCGGGTCAGATTCGGGGGTTTTCAGGTTGAAATATCCTTCGAGCGGGTTGGAACCGATGCGCAGGCTGAACTTCGGGATTTTCACCGTCATGTCGTTCAATCGCGCGGAGGGGCTGTTGATGCTGGCGTCCACGTTGATGCTGCTCACGCCGAGCGGCAGGCTGGGGTATTTGAAATCGGCGTTTCCGACTTTAAAATCGAGTTTGAACGCCGGGTAGATTTTGTCGTTGTAGGTTCCTTTTGCAAAACCCGAAAACTGCACCGTGCCGTTGGCCTGCACGTCTTCGTAATCCTTTGTGTACGCGCCGGGAATAATGGAGAGCAGGCTCTTAAAAGTATTGGCAGGGGTGCCGAAAGTCAAGTCCATTCGGATGTCTTCGCTGTTCTCCGGCATCTGCACCCAACCGTCGAGATTCAACTGCAACGCATTCACTTTCAAATCGTTGTTTTTAAAAGTGAACTTCATGTTTTTCATATCGGCAGCCAAAACGGCGTCCCAATCGGCGCGGGCGTTGCGGAGGTATTGCATGCCGCCGTAGTTGACAGAAAGCCGTTCGACGGCGGTTTTCATCACAAAATCGTAGAGGTCGGCAGTGAACTCGCCGGAGCCGGTGTGGTCCAGGCCATCGAGTTCGGCGCGCATATCGAGCCCCCGGTCGTCGTAGAGGATTTTGCCGTCCGTGATGCCGTAGCGTTCGAGTTTGATGGGGCTGGATTCGGCAGAAGTGGGGGTGGTGCTGCCAGCCGGCTCAGGCTTAGTGATGTCGTAGTTGGCATCCCCGTTGCTCAGCACGAACACGCGGATGTCGGGTTTTTGAAAATATAAACCTTTGACAATGACTTCGCTGCCAAAAATGGCCGACCAGAGGTCAACGGCCACATCGAGCCGCTCGCATTGGACGAGTTTCACACCCTCGAACGGGCCGGGGCCATTGGTCACTTCTAATCCTTCGAGGCCGACAGAGAGTTTCGGAAAGTTTCGGAAAACCGAAATGTCCACGTCTTTGAAATCCACGGTGGCGGTCAGGCTTTCGTTCGCAGCAGTTTTGACCTGTGCGATGATTTCGTCTTTGAAAAAATAAGGCAGCGCGACAAGTGCGCCGATGAGGAGGACAAAAAAGATGGCGATGCCAAAAAGTAGTTTTTTCATGGTGCAAGTATTCGCCGCGTCTCTGCGGTTAGTCGTTGTTATTTAACACAGCAAAGAAAACGATGTTTGACAAACTATCTTTTGCATAAATATGAAAAGGAATTTCTGGAACGGAAATGTGGCTGTATGCTCCGAATTCACCGCAGCAACGCTACATCCCCCTTCACCATAAATTTCTGTCTGCTCCCCTCCCGATCTGCTTCGTATTCTACTTGCCAGACGTACACATCGGAGGGTGCGTCGAGGCCATTTATTTTGCCGTCCCATGCTTCGTTGGGGTCTTCGGTTTCGAACACTTTTTCGCCCCAGCGGCTATATATTTTGAAATTGGTGGTGACGACCGGGCAGAAAAACAGCGGTTTGTAGGCATCGTTGATGCCGTCGCCGTTGGGGGTAAAAGCATTGGCGAATGCATCGGCCTTGCTGCCAACCGGGAGGGCTTTGCTCAGTTCCTTTTCACACACGCCGTTGTTGCCTTTTCGGGTCACAAAAAGCGTGGGGCCGTCGGTGTGGCAAATGCTGCCGAGTTGATTCGGGTCAAGTTCACCATTCTGAATATCAAGAGTATATGTCACGCCGGGGGTGTTGCCCACAATGGTAAGCGTCACACATTCTTTGGGGCAAAGGGTGCTATCGGAGAGGGTGAATTCGACATCAATGGGGGTGCAGATGTTGATTGTTTCGGGCACGGCGTCGGCAGAAAGCAATTGCGCGACGGCGGTGGAGAAACTGCTTGTGGAGGTGGGCGTGAACGGCTCGTTTTTCGAGACTACATCTCGCACGGTCAGTTCGACAAAAGTGGGGCAGCAATCGGAGCCGGGGATAAGGCCGTCGGCGGTGATTTTGGTGACGTAAATATTTTCATCACCATTTTTGGTGGACGAGCCGCCCACGACAAAACCACCCGCATTTGCCGGCAGCACTTCCCGGAAAATATCGCGTTCGCCACCGGTTTTGTACCGGTATGACCACAGCAAGTCGCCCCCGTCGTCTATTTTTATCAAGATAGCCGGGCTGCCCACCTGATAGGCTGGGTTGGAGATTGATATCAAAAACTGGCTACCGGGCAGGGTGAGTATGTCAATGGCGCCCAATGCTTGGTCGACCAATGCGTAAGTCCGCGACCACCTGATGGCCCCTTCCGATGTCACTTTGGTCAGCCAAACTTCGTTTTGGGTGCCAAAACCCGACGAGTAGCCCGCCAAAAGCAGGGTGCTGTCGCCGCTAAAAGGCTTTACGCTGCCAAACTGGTCGGGGCCGGCGGTGCCATATCGGCGTGCCCACAGCACGTCGCCCGTGGGTGTCAGTTTTGTCAAAAGGCCGTCTTGCCCTAAATTGATGTCGCCCGAAAATCCCGCGCAATAGATAAAACCTTGTCCGTCCTCCCAGCAATTTTTGATGGCATCGTCGCCAGCATCCCCAAAACTCCTGCCCCACAGCACATCGCCGTCTTCGTTGATTTTCAATGCCATAGCATGGGTAAATGAGCTGGGTTCGTCGAATCCTGTCAGTAAATAGCCGCCGCCGGAGATAGGCAGGATTTTGTCCAGAACGATATCGCCAGAAGTAGTTTTAGCCCACAGCAAATCGCCATTTTCAGAAATCTTCATCCATTTTCCTTTCCCGAAAAGGCCGATATTGTAGGCGACCAACAGGCTGCCGTCCGTCATTCTTTGCACATCGCGGGCGATGACATTGTCAGTTTCTTCAAACGTTTTTGACCATAGCACCTCGCCTTGGCTGTTCAGGCGTTGCACCCAAACTTTTTCGGCACCGGCATCTCCTGTTGCGCCTGCCGTCACGATGTCGCCGTTGGGCATCACTTCCAAACCCCGTCCTTCATCCTTAAAATCGAGGTTGTATGTTTTTTGGAAAAAATTTTGGCTGAAAAGATTGGCGGCACAAAAAAACAGGAAAAAGAGGGCGAGCAGTTGTCGTGTTCGTGTCATAGTCAGTTGTGTTTTCCGGCAAAAGTAAGCCGCCGAGCCTCAACGCAGTAGCGCAACACTGCCTTTTTCCAATATTCGTTGCTGATTCGCTTCGCGTTCGAGCGCATTTTTATGAAAATCGCTCAAGCCGCCACCGTCTGCTTGGGCATCAAACTTCCGTAAGTTCCCAACAGCCGCCGCCCTACTTCGAGATTGTCATAATGCTCGCGGCAAAAAGCCTGTGCCCGCCGACCCAAGTCCGCCAAATCTTCGCCTTGAGCGTAGCACCAACGGATTTTTTTCAAAAATGCCTCCGGCGTATCGGCCAGCAAGCACTCGCTACGGTGTTGAGCATCAATACCTTCCATGCCGACTTGGGTAGAAAGCACGACTTTGCCGACGGCCATGCCTTCAAGGATTTTTGCCCGCATGCCGCCGCCGGAGAGGAGCGGCACCACCATGACGGAATGTTGGTTCAAAAAGTCGGGCGAACTCGGCACCTCGCCGTGAAAACGAACGCGCTCCATATCCAATTCGCGCAACCAACGCGGTGCCGTGCGCCCGGCGATGTGAAAAGTGAGTTCGGGAAAATTGGGTGCCAACACGGGTTTCCACACTTCATCAAGAAACCACCGCAGCCCGTCTTGGTTGGGCATCCAATCCAAAGAACCGATGAACGAAAGGCTGAGCGGGCGAGAAAAACTTGAGTAGTCGGCTTGATAATCGCGGCAGTCGAGGCCGATAGGGGTGACGGTGGCGGGTTTGTGCAAGCCCAATTGGCGGAACTGCCCCAAATCGCGTTCGCTGATGCCGACCACGAGGTCGTAATCGTTCAAGTGTTCGATTTCGTATTGGCGGAGGCGCGGGGTGATTTTTTGCAAATACCACTTTTTCAGGGGATTAGAGTTTTCGGCTACGCGCTCCCAGATTTCGTGTTCCACATTGTGCGCCCGCAGGGCAACGAGTGCGGACGAATATTTTCGGATGACGGGGATGTACGGCGTGAGGTAGAGCGATTCGAGTTGCACCACATCGAAGTGCTCGTTTTGCAAAATTGCTTTTAGTTTTTTTGCAAAATCGGGATTGTCGAACCGCTCGACGTGGTAGGATTTTTTGGAAAACAAATTGACCAATGCGGGCAGCGGGCGAATGTGATTGTTGACAAAAACTGTCTGAATATCAGCGTAATGGTCGAAATCGTGCGGCAATTCGTTCGTGTCAAACCAGTGCTTGCTCGTGTTCATGGAAAGCAGGGTGACATCGTTTCCGAGTTCGGCGAATGCCTTTGCCAAGTAGGTGCTGGCGATGGCGGCCCCGTCTTTCAAGGGCCAGGGAAATTTATTACAGAGTTGCAGGATTCGCATCTTAGTTGGTTGTTTGTTGATTTGGTTATTTGTTGATTTGGGGAGTTGAAGTCTTCTTTACGAATAACCAAATCCCCAAATCAACAAATAACCAACATTTTTCGACCTTTGCTGCATGGTTCTTAAAGCAAATAACATCCACAAATCATACGGTTCGCTGGAAATACTAAAAGGTGTGAACCTTGAAATACAGCGCGGCGAAATCTTGAGTATCGTCGGCAAATCGGGAGCCGGCAAAAGTACGCTGCTCCACATCCTCGGTACGCTCGATGCCGCCGACAAAGGTGATTTGGACATCCGCGACACGCGCATCAAATCGCTGACAGCCAAACAATTAGCCTCTTTCCGCAACCGCCACATCGGTTTTGTGTTTCAGTTTCATCATCTTTTGCCAGAATTCACGGCGCTCGAAAACGTCTCCATCCCGGGTTTTATTCAGAACCGGCCTGCTGGCGAAGTGAAAAAACGCGCCGAAGAATTGTTGCGCTATCTCGGCCTCTCCGACCGTCTTTCCCACAAACCAACCGAACTCAGCGGTGGCGAACAACAACGGGTCGCGGTTGCCCGGGCGCTCGTGAATCAGCCCGACATTATCTTTGCCGACGAGCCGACGGGCAATCTGGACAGCATGGCTTCACAAGATTTGCACCGCCTCATCCGCCAACTTCGCGACGACTACGGACAGGCTTTTGTCATTGTCACACATAATAAAGAACTTGCCGACCTTTCTGACCGATGTTTGGAAATGAAAGACGGGCTTTTGGTTCTTGGTTCTTAGTTGTCGGTTATTGTCCTCACTGTCACCAACTTAACCAAGAACCGACAACCAAGAAACAAAACCAAGTAACCCTCTCAACGATTATGCGCCTCATTCTGCTGCCTCTGTTTTTGATTTTTGCTGGGTGCAATTCTTCCCGCCAACAAAGTGTTGAATTGCAGTCTGTTAAATTTGCTGAGCGCCCTAAAAATATCATCCTGCTCATTGGCGACGGCATGGCTTTGTCGCAAGTGTCGGCGGGCATCTACTGGATTGGCGAGGGCAAAAACGCCTTTGAGGAGTTCCCGGTGGTGGGCTTCCACAAGAGCCATTCGTGCAAAGATTTGGTGACTGATTCGGCTGCCGGCGCGACGGCTTTTTCTTGCGGGCAAAAAACGACGAACAACGCCATCGGGGTGTTGCCGCCCGACAACCGGCCTTGCACCACTATCCTCGAAGACCTTGATAGCCGGGGCTATGCGACGGGCATGGTCGTTTCTTGTTCGGCCTCCCACGCCACGCCCGCGTCATTCATTGCGCACCGCGAAATCCGGGCGTTCACGGAGGAAATCGCACTTGATTATTTGAAAACACCGCTTGATTGTTTTATTGGCGGCGGAGAACATTATTTCAACAGTCGTCCCGATGGCCTCAACTTGGAAGACACGCTGCAACAACGCGGCTACGTCATCCGGCGCGGCACCTCTTTCAACAGGCTCCCCTTGGACGGCTCAGCGCCTTTTATGTTGTTCACCGCCGACCGCGAGCCACCCACTGCTTCTGCTACTCGGCGTTATCTGCCGGGTGCTACTCGCGTCGCATCCAATTTTTTACAAAAACGCAGTGAAAAAGGTTTTTTCCTGATGGTGGAAGGCAGCCAGATTGACTGGGCCTGCCATGCCAACGACGCCAACTGGCTCCGCGCTGAAATGGTTGATTTTGACAACACTATCAAACAGGCGCTTGAGTTCGCTGCCTCCAATGGCGAGACGCTGGTCATCGTGACCGGCGACCACGAGTGCGGTGGTTTGGCACTGACGCAGGGCAGTTCAAAAAACACGTTCACCCCTGTTTTCGCTGCCCGCCTCCACACGGCTGCATTGGTGCCGGTATTTGCCTATGGGCCTAAATCCGAGTTGTTTTCCGGTTTGTACGACAATACCGAGATTTACGGGAAAATGCGGGCGGCGCTAGGCATAGGTGCGCAGTAGTAGGCAGTTGAAAAAAACGCTCCCGCCCGGAATAATCCGAACGGGAGCGTGTTCCTTACCCCCACTTTCTCTCACCCTCTCACAAATGTATCACCTCCCCATACGCCGCCGCCGCCGCTTCCATGATGGCTTCGCTCATGGTGGGGTGCGGGTGGATGGACTTGATAATTTCGTGGCCGGTGGTTTCTAATTTCCGGGCGACGACGACCTCGGCGATGAGTTCCGTCACGTTGTAGCCGATCATGTGCGCACCGAGCCATTCGCCGTATTTTTTGTCAAAAATAACTTTTACAAAACCCTCCGTGTGGCCTGCGGCTTTGGCCTTGCCGCTCGCGGAATAGGGGAATTTGCCCACCAAAACCTCATAACCGGCCTCTTTGGCCTGTGCTTCGGTGTAGCCGACAGAGGCGACTTCAGGCGAGCAGTAAGTACAGCCCGGAATATTGTTATAGTCAATTGGCTCCGGATGATGGCCGGCGATTTTCTCCACACAAGTGATGCCTTCTGCGCTCGCCACGTGCGCCAGCGCCTGAGTGGCCAGCACGTCGCCGATGGCATAAATGCCCTGCACATTGGTTTGGTAGTATTCATCCACTTTGATGTAGCCTTTTTCGACAGCGATGCCAAGTTCTTCTAAACCAATGTTTTCCGTGTTGGGTGTGACACCGGCGGCGCTCAGCACCACGTCGCAAAGGATGGTTTCGGTCTTGCCATCTTTGCGGCTTTTCATGTTGACTTTGATTTCCTTGCCGCTCGTGTCCACCGTTTCTACCGCCCAACCTGCGTAGGTTTTTATCCCTTTTTTAGTAAATACTTTTCCCAATTCTTTGGAAACGTCGGCATCTTCGCGTGGTACGAGGCCTTGTTCCATAAATTCAACAATGCTCACCTCTGAGCCGAGTGCGTGATAAAAATAACCGAACTCCACGCCGATGGCGCCCGCGCCCACCACGACCATGCGTTTGGGCTGGTTTTCAAGGCTCATGGCTTTGCGGTATTCAATGATTTTTTTGCCGTCAATTTTCAAGTTGGGCAGTTCTTTCGCCCGGCCTCCGGTAGCGACGATGATATGTTTAGCGGTGTACTCGATGGTTTTTTCCTCGGCATCGGTCACGATTACTTTTGGGCCTTTGGCAAGTTTTGCATTGCCCATGATGACCGTGATTTTGTTCTTTTTCATCAAGAACTGCACACCCTTGCTGTTGCTGTCGGCCACATCGCGGCTGCGTTTGATGACTGCCGGAAAGTCCACTGAAGATTTGCCGACTTTGATGCCGAAGTCTTCCGCATGGTTCAGATAATCAAATACTTGTGCGCTTTTGAGCAGGGCTTTGGTGGGGATGCAGCCCCAGTTGAGGCAGATGCCGCCGAGGCTTTCGCGCTCAATGATGGCTACATTCATGCCCAATTGGGAGGCGCGTATGGCAGCCACATACCCGCCGGGGCCGCTGCCTATGACAATTACATCGAAGCTCATGGTATAGTTGTCTGTTGATGGTTGTTAGTTGTTCGTAAGGCGGGCAAAGATAGGCGGTCAAATTTCTTCCACATAATCCAAGTCCCTATCAAAAGTCTCCTTCATCCCCCACAGCGCGATGAGTGCCACGCCGAGGCAAACTGCTCCCACGATATAGCCCGCCGTGATAACGCTCCCCGTCACCGCCGCGCTTTTCAAGTATTTAAAAGACTCGTTGATAGGCACTTGCATTCCACGCGCAAAATTTGGGACAGACGTGGCGACCGTAGAGCGGAGGTTTGTGCCAAACTGCTCTGCACCAATCGTCACAAAGATCACCCAAAAGCCAACCGAAAAACCGAGCAAAAAATGGCTGGCGTAAAACATCGCAGGGCTGGAAAACGGCAAAGCCAAATAAGCCGTCACCGCCACCACATCGAGCGCAAGGAACAAAGCCATTACTTTCACCCGGCTGCGCATAAGTTGGCTCAACGTCCCTGATACCAAATCGCCCAAAATAAGGCCGGAATAACAAATAGCGATGGCGTTTGGCGCAGAAATGCCTTCCAGTCCTTTGGCTCTGCCAAATTCCGGGGCCAGCATCACCAAAATGCCGACCACAAACCAAGTGGAGGTGCCAATAAAAATGCAACGCAGAAAGCGGGTGAACCTTTCCCAATTATTGAACAGGGCGAAAAAGTTGCCCCGGCTGATGTGCGATTGTGCCTGTACATTTCGGAAAATGCCTGATTCTGCGACGCTTACGCGAATGACAAACAGCAAAATCCCCAACCCACCGCCGATGAAGTAGCAAGTGCGCCACTCGAAAAAATACTCAATGACCCAAGCCAGCAGCGCCCCGGAAAGGCCGATGCTCGCTACTATCATAGTGCCGATGCCGCGTTTGTTTTTGGGCAGCACCTCCGATACGAGTGTGATGCCCGCGCCCAACTCGCCCGCCAAACCGATGCCCGCGATGAGCCGGTAAAAAGCATAATCGCCGTAACCCGTCGCGAATCCATTGAAAATATTGGCAATGGAGTACATGGCGATGGAAAAATAGAGTACCCGTACCCGACCCAATTTGTCGCCCAACACACCCCACAAAATGCCGCCGATGAGCATCCCACCCATTTGCCAATTTTGCAGAGACAAACCTTTGTCTGTCAAATCTTGGCCTGAAAAGCCCAAGTCGGTGAGGCTTTTTACCCGAACGAAGCCGAATAGGAGGAGGTCGTAAATGTCCACGAAGTAGCCGAGCGCAGCGACGATGACGGCGGCGTTGAGGAGTTTGGTAGTTGGAGTAGTATGCAAGCTGTCAGAAATGGCCATTCTGGTCTGTCAAGTTTTTTTCAAAAAAACGAAATCAAATCGCTGCGCTCCCGCCTTTATAGTTGTCATCCCAATTCTGGACTTTTGGGTCGCCCAATTTGCCGAGTTTCTTCGCAATGAGCATCGCGACGGTAGCATCGCTCGTCACATTTGCTACCGTGCGGCACATATCCAGCGGCCTATCTACGGCGAGTATCAGTGCCAAACCCGCCTCCGGGATGCCCGCTTGCGTCAACACGATGACCAACATGACCATGCCCGCGCCTGGCACAGCAGCCGACCCGATAGAAGCCAGCGTCGCTGTCAGGATGATGCCTAGTTGGGCACCGAGCGACAAATCCATGCCATAAGTCTGTGCGATAAAAACCGCCGCGACGGCTTGATAGAGTGCTGTACCGTCCATATTGACCGTAGCGCCGATGGGCATCACAAAACTAGCTACATCCTCATGCACGCCGAGGTGTTCTTTTGCGCGCTCCATGCTCACCGGCAAAGTGGCCGCGCTCGAGCTGGTGGAAAAAGCCAGCAATTGCGCAGGTGCAAAACCTTTCAGAAAAAAGCCGGGGTTTTTGCCAGCAAAAACACGCACCAATGTGGGGTAAAACACAAAAACCAAAAATGCAAGACCCAACACCACTGTCCCCATGTAGCCCAACAACGCGATAAAAATATCGGACGAGGGCGACTCAACTATTAAAGCAGCCAACAACGCAAACACCCCATAAGGAGCGGCCAACATGATGAGATCCACCATTTTCATCACCACATCGTTCAAGCCATTGAAAAAACCAATCACAGGTCGGGCACTTTCCTCGGGGATGAGTATCAATCCTACCCCAAAAAAGAGGACAAAAAATATCACTTGCAGCATATTGCCATTGGACGAGGCCGCATTGAAAATATTTTCCGGCACCATATCCACCAAAGGCTGCAATGGCGGTCTGCTCTTTTGGGATTCGGCAGCAGAGATTTTGGCCGTAGCATCGCCCGCATAAGCACTGTTGAGCCGTTCTTGGGTTTCTTTCCCTAAAAAACGACCCGGCTGCGTAATGTTCACAGCCATAAGTCCGATTGACACCGCGATAGCAGTCGTGGCGATATAAAGTGCCAATGTGCGCACCCCCATGGTGGACAGCTTGGAAATGTCTTTCAAATCGGTCACGCCTTTTATTAGGGAGCCGATAATGAGCGGTACGGCAATGAGTTTCAACAAATTGAGGAAAACAGCGCCAAATGGTTTTATCCAATCCCGAACAAAATCATTCCAGCCAGCCCAGGCGGCAACGACACCAAAAACAACTCCCAGCACCATGCCGATGATGATTTTCCAATGCAATGCAAGATTTCTCATACGCTATCTTTTTTGACCGTTTTGACAAAATCATTGTTTGAGCGGCCAAAATACGATATTGAACCAATGATGGGGCATCATCACATCTGCGCCGCTTTTTCATCGTCAAATTCTCCCTCCCACCGAGCCACCACCGCCGATGCCAAACAGTTGCCAATCAAATTGGTGCAAGTGCGCCCCATGTCCATGAGCGCGTCCACGCCGAGGATGATGGCGATGGGCCATTCGGGAATGCCAAATTGCAGCACGGTGGCGGTCAGGATGACGAGCGAAGCACGCGGCACAGCAGCCACCCCTTTCGAGGTGAGCAGCAGAGTCGCCATGAGTACCAATTGTTTGTCCCAGGTGAATTGCTCCGTGAGGCCAGCGGCTTGAATGCAAAACATGGCCGCCAGCGAGAGGTACAAAGTGGAGCCGTCGAGGTTGAAACTGTAACCCGTTGGCAGCACAAAAGAAACGATGGGGCGAGGCACACCGAATTTTTCCATGTTCGTCATGGCTTGGGGTAGCGCGGCTTCCGAACTGGCGGTGGCAAACGCCACCGATGCGGGCTCAAACACGGCGCGTATAAAATTTCTAATCGGGATTTTGAAAAGCAATAGCACCGGCACGAATACCAATAGTATAAAAAAGAACAACGCCAGATAGAGCGTGCCGAGCAATTTGGCGAGATTCACCATCACCCCCAGCCCCTTGTCGCCGATGGTAGAGGCCAATGCCCCGCCCACCGCGAATGGCACGAAGTACATGATGATCTTCACAAATTTGAACATCACCTCCGACAACGATTCGCACCAATCGAGCATGATTTTTCGGTGGTGGTCGTTCACTTGCCGCAAGCCCAGTGCAAACAACAAACTGAACACCACGATTTGCAGCACCGCTCCTTCATACACCATTTTGGCCACGTTTTCCGGGAATGTGTGCAGCACCGTGTATTTCCAGTCAAGCCTGAAATCGGGCGGTTTGATGGTCTGCTGTTTTTCGTTGTAAATCAACTGCGTCTCGTTCTTCTTCGTGTCCACTTTGGCGAATAATTCAGTAGCTGGAACGGTGATTTTGTCGCCAGCATCTTCGCGTTGAATGCCTGCCCCCGCCTGCGTGATATTGATGGCAACCAACCCAATCACGAGCGCAATAGAGGTAGCGATGAGAAAATATGTGAATGACTTGACCGCGATGCGCCCCATTTGTTTGGCGCTGCCCTGTCCCGCGATGCCCACCACCAATGTGGAAAAAAGGAGCGGCCCGACAACCGTTTTTATCAACTTGATGAAAACAGTACTCAGCACATCAAAGTCTTTGGCGGCTTTGCCCATGTCGAGGCCCACCTCAAAACCAATGACCATGCTGATTAAAATCCAGGTTGTCAACGATTTGCTTTGATAACCATAAATGCACAACGCGCCGATTGCCCACCACCGCGCCCAAAAAAGGACTTGCGGCTCTATGGAAATGCCGATGTTCGGCGATAGGTGAAGAGCCGCCACTGCAGCTATGCTAAATAGGACGAACCAAACGGTTCTGTTCGCTTTCATAAAACGGGAATGATTTTAGGGCGGCGAAAGTACTGCAATGCTTTGCTCAAGAATCAGGAAGATTTACGCGGTCGTAATAATTTTACCCCCAATCAACAATGCTGTCATTTCTGTGCTACATTGCCTCAATTTGGAGTTCAACTGCTCATTCTTTTAATACCGTATGCTCGTGAAAGACCCACAACCTTGGCGTGTCCTCGACCGCCGCTACGTCCTTGACCGCCAGCCATATATGACCCTCCGAGAGGACACCGTGCTGCTGCCGAACGGCGCGCGCATCGAGGACTATTTTATTTTTGAATACCCCGATTGGGTGAATGTGGTGGCCATTACCGCCGAACAGGAATTTGTGCTCGTGCGCCAGTACCGGCATGGCAATGAACAGGTACACTACGAATTGGCGGGCGGCGTGGCCGACCCGGGCGAGCCGTTTTTGGAAGGCGCCCAACGCGAACTATTGGAAGAAACGGGCTTTGCTGGTGGCGAATGGGTACATTGGGTGACGCTCTCGCCCAACCCAGCCACGCACACCAACCACTGCCATATTTTTCTGGCAAGGGGGGTACAAAAGGTTGGCAATCAGGAATTAGACGCAACGGAAGAAATCGCAGTCCGGCTGCTCCCGATGAAAGACGTACTGGAAATGCTGCGCTCCGGTGGGGTATCGCAGGCACTCCACGCAGCGGCGTTGTGGCGGTACTTTGCGGAGTTTGGGTTGTAAACACATAGGCATATCGGACACATAAGTTTCTTTTATTTCGACACAAAATCTATGCGTCCTATTTGCATAGTGTGTTTCAATACCTTTTGCCCGGCGTATCGCTGCGAAACATTTCCATACCTTTTCTGTCCTGCAAGGTCACAAACACCGTGCGCCCGTCCGGCCCACCAAACACGAGGTTGCTGCATTTTTTGCCTTTCAGCACCACTTCGCGCAGCAATTTTCCTTCCGGCGACACCACCACCACCGTGCCTTTGCCCCAACGGGTGATGTAGAGATTGCCCGCCCGGTCACATTTCATGCCGTCGAACCCGTGGTCGGGAAATTCGATGAGCAGCCGTTTATTGGACACATTGCCTGCCGCGTCCACGTCGTATTGCCACACCCGGCGCTGCACGCTCTCGTTCACATACAGCCGTTTTTCGTCGGGGCTGAGTTCGATGCCGTTGGTGGTGCCCATGCCCGACTCGAGCAGCACCGGCTGGCCATTGGGTTGGATGCGCCAGAGTTGGCCCGTGCCGTCCGCCCATTTTGGGTCGGAGGCGAAAATTTGGTTTTTAGCATTGATACACAAGTCGTTGGGTTGATTGAACCGCTCGTCGTGGCAAAAAACGCTGACCTTTTTTGTCTGCATATCCACTTTCAAAATGTTGTGTTTTGGAAAATCTGCGAGCAGCATCTCGCCTTTGCTGTTGAATTGGATGCTATTGGCGATGCTGCCGTTGGGCAGTTCGACAAACAGTTCGCAGGTGCCATCCGCATTGACTTTTCCGACAGTACCATCGCGCTGGAAATTCACGACGTAGAGATTTCCCGCCGCGTCAAACGCAGGGCCTTCTATGTTTTCGGAAAACAAATTTTCGGCAGTGAAATCTTTGGCGGTGAACAAACCCAACGGGGTTTTGCAGTGAAATTGGAACACCGCCAATATGGCGAGCAGGGTGGGCAAATGATGTTTCATGTAAAACTGTTTTTAGAAAAATAGAATGGCCGGGAAAAACACATCTGCCGACATTTGCAGGCCGTTTGCAGAAAACTGACAACCTTATGGGCGCAAAGGTTGTCATGTTTTCAAATTTTCATTTGCCAAAAATGCGATACAAAAAACTCGTCAAAGTCTCTGCCGTCCTCTTCGGCCTTTTCGCCGCCACTGGCTTTTTTGTGGTGGAAAACGTGCTTCCGTATGCCGGCATCAAACCCTACCGGATGGTGCCAACGGAAAATACTTGGCGTTTCCCGAAAGGTGTTTTGCCCGAAAACTACGGCCTGAGCGGGCAGGAAATTTCTATCGAAACAAAGGACAGCCTGACGCTGAAAGCGTGGTTTTTTCCCGCCAACTTAGATACGGCGAAGGCAACAGTCATCATCCTGCACGGCATCAGCACTTGCAAAGAAACTCAATTTGGCCGTGCTAAAATATTGACGGACAATGGTTTCAACGCTATCGCGCTCGACCTGCGGGCGCACGGGGAAAGTGACGGCGACTATTGCACATTTGGTTTTTACGAAAAATACGACATCCAGACGACGGTGGATTCCGCGCTGCAACTCGGCGGAAAACCCGTCGGAGTTTGGGGCGCGTCGTTGGGCGGGGCGATTGCGCTGCAAGCAATGGAATTGGACAAACGAATTGCCTTTGGTGTCATTGAAAGCACCTTCGACGAGTTTGAAAAAGTGGCGAAGGAATACGGCGCCGATTGGATGTTCGGCCTGCGCAGCGAGTGGGTTGTCGAACGGGTACTCAACAAATCGGCTCAAATCGCCCATTTCGACCCGAAGGCCGTGAAGCCTGTGGAGTCGGCGGCAAAGATTGAGCGCCCGGTGCTTTTTCTACACGGCGACCGGGACGACAAAATCCCCATCGAGTTCAACCGCCGCAATTTTGAGGCGGTGCAGTCGCCTGAAAAACAATGGATTACCGTGCCGGGCGGTGGGCACAGCAATATTTGGCGGTTTGGCGGGAAGGAATTGGAAAAGCAGGTGTTGGCCTTTTTGGAGCAGCAGCCGAGGCTTTAATTGTGTCATTGGACAAGACGGGCTAACGACCATGCAGGATTTCTACCTACTTTCGCTCTCGTTCGCCCGTTTTCTGTATGATGAATCGTTTCGTTTTTTTTCTACTTTTCTCTTTTGGTTGCCTTGCCCCGCTCTCCGCCACGCACATCGTCGGCGGAGAAATCACCTATAAGTGTCTGGGCAACAACCAGTACGAAATCACACTCACCGTTTTTCGCGACTGCTACACGGGGGTGCCGTGGTTCGACTCTCCCGCATCTATCGGCGTTTTTGACGCGCAATGGAATTTGGTAAAAGAACTGCTGATTCCGTGGAATCCGACATCCAACGACACCCTGCCCATCATACTCAACGACCCCTGCCTGACCGTGCCGCCCGATGTGTGCGCGCACGGGACGGAATACAAAGGCATCGTGGAATTGCCCCAAATACCCGGCGGGTATTCCCTCGTGTACCAGCGTTGTTGCCGCAACCAACTGATTCGCAACATCGTACGCCCGCTTCGGACGGGCATCACGATTATCACTTACATTTCAGAAGATGCTTTGGAAGGGTGCAACACCAGTGCGGTTTTTAAGCAATGGCCGCCGGTGGCTATTTGCATCCATCAGCCGATTGATTTCGACCATGCGGCCTCCGACGCGGACGGCGATTCGCTTGTCTACCGCCTTTGCACACCGCTGCATGGCGCCGATTCCTTGGCGCCGGTGCCCCAACCGCCGAACAAAGGCCCTTATGACGATGTGATTTGGCGCAACCCGCCTTACAGCCAATCCGATATGCTCGGCGGTGACCCGCTCACCATTGACCCGGCGACGGGTTTCATGACCGGGGTGCCTAACTTGATTGGCAATTTTGTGGTGGGCGTTTGTGTGGACGAATACCGCGACGGCAGCCTGATTTCTACCACCCGGCGCGACTTCCAATACAACGTGTCGGACTGCGGTCAGCCGCTCGCGGCGTTTTTTGTGCCGGAGGTGGTGTGCGATACATTGACAATCAAATTCAATAATCAGGGTTTACAATCGCATGATTATCAATGGTTTTTTGACGTAGGCGGCGACACGAGCCAAACTTCTACGGCGTATTCTCCGACCCATTCTTTCCCCGACACGGGCACTTATACAGTCATGTTGATTGCTGAATCAAAGCCGACTTGTCGCGACACATTTTTAAAAACTATCCGCGTCACGCGCAGCTATGTGGATGCTTGGATTGATTTTGAATTTCCAAATTGCGATGAAAACGGCCTGATTGTATCCGCTACCGATTTGAGCGACGACCCGGTTTTTGGCATTGCGGGCTGGCAATGGACTTTGAGCGGGCCGGGGGGATTCAAGAATGAATCTGCGGAGGCGAACCCCGATTTCACAGTGACAGAGCCAGGCGAATATTTTTTGAAATTGGTGGCAACTTCCGGCAATGGCTGTTCGGACATGATTACTTTCCAATTTTTCGCTCCCATCCCGCCCTATACTTTTTTCTTCGATAGTCTTTTTATTTGCCCGGGCGACACCATGCCATTGTGGCCGGGCGCGGATGACTCATTTGATTATGTGTGGTCGCCCGCCGAAACGCTTTCTGATACCGCTGCCGCAAACCCGTTTGCATTCCCGTTAAACACAACGACTTACACAGTGACGGTAACTGGCAATGGCCCCTGCATCGTGGAAAAGCAGGTGGACGTGGTCGTGATAGACCCCAATTCGCTCACGGCGACGGCCACGCCGGAGACTATTTTTCCGGGAGGGAGTTCGCAATTGGAGGCCGTGCTGCCCGGTTTTGACGACTTCAATTGGACGCCGTCGGGGAGTTTGTCCAATCCAAACATTGCAAATCCGGTGGCGACCCCCATCAGTTCAACCCAATACATCGTGACGTCGACACTTTTAAGCGGCTGCGAAATGCGCGACACGGTGACGGTGATAGTGCGCTCCATTCTCTGCGAAGAGCCGTTTGTGTTTTTCCCAACCGGTTTTTCTCCCAATGGCGACGGCGAAAATGATGTGCTGAAATTAGAAAGCAGCATTATGGTGGAGGAACTGTATTGGGCAATCTACAACCGCTGGGGCGAAAAGCTGTTTGAGGCCAATGCGCTCGGAGATGCCTGGGACGGCACTTTTCGCGGCCAACCGCAACCCGCCGAAGCCTACGGATATTATCTCCGGGTGCTTTGCGTTGGCGGTGAGGAATTGGTGCAAAAAGGGAACGTCACGTTGTTGCGATAACAGATTGTGCAACAAATTATTGGGTACATTGTGTTGTAAATTTTCCAACACAGAGGCGCAGAGGCACGGAGGCTCAACATTTTGATTTTCAATAAATTAACACCTCTGTGGCTCCGTGCCTCTGTGTTTAAAAACTTAATTCACAGAGCATTGAGCCCGTTTTTGGCGGCAACAAATTTTCAAGAATCGGTCAGAGAATCTGCATTTTCCAATTCCCTCCACCGCTCCCGCGAATACACGGGCAGCGCGTCGGGTTTCAAAAATTGGCGCAGGTACAACAGGCTCGGTTTGCCCGGCACGGGGTCGCGCAAGATTTGGTAATGGCCTTTGGCGTGGAGGAGCAGAGAACGTTTTGTGCCTTTTGTTTGAGCCGGCATCGGGTATTTCACAGTGGCCTCGTCGCCCACATTTGGTTGAGAATAATAGAGCGCGTCGTCGCTGGCAAGTGCGGCACTCATGTCCTCGCCAGTTTGGGAAATCGCCGACGCTGGTTTCACCGTTTGCACCACAACTTCCTCATTTTCAGAAAAATCCAGCGCGGCATAGTCTATTTCCCAAAAAAGGAAACCCGATTCGAGTTTGATGCGAACTTGCTCGCCCTGCACGGCAGAAAGGTCGAGCGACACCACATCTTTTTTCAGCGCCATCGGCCCGGAGAGGTGGAAAAAATCCGCTTTTTGCCACCGACCGGGCGCAGTTTCCACGGAGACGGAGAGCGGCACGTTTTGCTCGTGCATCCACTGGCGGATTTCTTCGCCGCTTTTTTGCGCATATTTTTCCCGCACCTGGCCCGCGTAGTCGCCAAATTCGTCGAGAAAAAGGCCGTACATAAAATCCATCCAAAAAGTGTTTTTGGCGTTGACGACCAATTTTGCGGAGCGGGCATCAGCCGGTTTTTTGAAAGTCAAAATCACGCCCGCATCGGCGCGGGGGCGCTGACTTTCGGGGTTGCCCTGCCAAGAAGTTTCGTCGGTGCAGCGAATGGCTTCAAGTACGTTTTTTCCTTCAAAATCAATGGCTTGCGTTGGTTCTTGCGGATTGGAGAGGCTGTACAATTGGCCGTTTTTATCGAATAAAACTTCCGTGCCGATGGGATGGTCTATGGCCACTAATTCGAGCAGATTGGTATGCTGGATTTCTTTGGCGCGGTTGGCAAGGCGAACGTGGTACTCGCCGCCATTTGGCTCCAAGTCGGGCATCGGCAGCCAGTCGTGGCGCTCGAGTTGGGGATAGACCGAGCCGGAGTAAAGTTCGCCCTGAAACTTTGTGCCGCCGGGATTTTCGGCATACACAAAAGGGCAAGAACTTTTGAGCAACAATGCCAGCAAACCTATCGCTGCCATGGTGAGTATCGGCACCAACAGATTGACCGCCACCGTTTTGCCGTGATTCACTTCATACACTTCTATTTTTTCCAACTGGTCATAAGGAATGGTAAGCGTGGCTGTGTCGCCGAGCGCCATGGCGTATTGTGGCTTCATGTACAGCAACACCTGATTTCTGCTTTGGCGGGCATCGTTGTTGTTGCGCACCGTGTTGACATCGAGGGCTTCCGTCTCCGATATTTTTGCCAAAAAACCGCTCATGGACTGCTGGCCGAGTTTAAAATCCGACACATACCAGGCTCGCGACGCTGGCCGAGAGGCATCCAAAATGTATAAACTGAGATTCCGGGCGTCAATTTTAGGCAGCCGCGCCTTCGACATCTGGTAGCGCTGGTAATAAATACAACTGGCCTGAAAACTGAGGAACAAGATAAGCAGCAACCACGCGAGCGGCTGGTGGTGTGGGCGGAGCATTTTCATGGTCGGGAAAGATTTAGATGGTTTAGATGAGGTTTAGAATGGTTTAGGTGGTTAGAATTTTTCAGAATCCGATGCCGAGCGAAAATAGGGGCGATGCCACGAATCGGGAGCTGTCAGAATAATAATAATAAAAACTGCCTGTATTGACATTTTCATCTTTGAAACTCTCCTTTTCAATCCCGAAGGGCAACGCCAACTCAAGCACAGCTGGGCCAAAATGATATTGCCAGCCGATACGGCACATGAACTTGAAGGTAGATGCCCTTGTCTCGATTATTTCGTTGCTAAATGCGCCACCGACAGATTGATACACCCGGCTGCCCCAGCGCATATCGGGGCCGAGGTAGGTTTTGGAGCGCCGCCCCGTCAGTCGCCCGTGCAGAAAACATTTGGCAAAAACACCAACTTCATAAGACTTTCCGGTGACATTCCGGTAGTTGTAGTTGTCGTTTGGGAAAAAGAAATTGGCCTGCATCCCCACATGGTTGTAAAGATTGAGCGGTTTTTCTGCCGAGAGCGTGAAGCACTTGAACTGCTCGTCGAACCATTGGAGCGCGATGCCCGTTTGGACGACAATCCGGTAGGGGATTCGAGCCGATGGGTCTTCGATATCTTGAGCGGACGAGCAAAACGACCCGAAGCAAAAAAATGGGAGCAATAAGCCGATACGATAAAAACGAGTGCGCATACGTTTGAAAAAGAAGGGTTTGAAAAACAAAACCTACAATAAAATGCGTCAATTGGCAGACGAAGCAGCCAAAAATATTTTGTGTAAAGGTTCAAAATATGCCGCTCTTGGTTGTATTGAATTTTGCCAAAAAAACATTTTTTTATCGGCAATGTCAGGAATTTCTCCTTTCCCGATTTTGCAGTGCGGGCAAAAACCAGCGATTGTTCCCCGTTTGTTTTTCTCAGAGACCCAGCATTATTTTTTCAAACCCCTTAATTTTGTCCAAACCAAACTTTCATTTTGGGAAAAATGCCTACTTTTCGCCAACTGAAAATAAGGATACACGTCCCTAAGCAGCACTCAAAAAGCAAGTTCGCGATTTCTAGCTCTCTCCCCGGCTGTCATTCTGAACGAAGTGAAGAAACTACACAAACCGAGCGCTTTTGCGCATATTTGACTTGTGTAGTTTCTTCACTTCGTTCAGAATGACAGTGGGAAGTTGGAAAATAGGAGGTTGCTTTTTACGCATTCCTAAAAGAAATTTTGACCACCCTTCCGAAAAACGTTTACCACCGAGCAACTATCAGTCATGCAGTTTGGAACCCATCAATCACAACCGCCGCAAGAGAATCCGGAATCCAAACACTGGAAATTCCGCGACGTGAAAATTTATGCCTCCACAGAGTGGCTGGCCGACAACAAGAAGAAATACCGGCAGGTGTTTGACCGCCACGAAACGACGTACATCTACGCCGAACTCTCTTTTTACAACAAACATTTTGACGTCGAGGATTGGGAAGTGAATGTGGAACTGCGCTGCTACGCTGTCAAAAAACAGCGCAAAGAAATTTGCAACCTGCCATTCCGCCGCAAAGTGAGCAAATACGACCCTGTCGGGTACATCCGCGAGGGCTGGGGCAACAAACAAGAAGGCGTTTTTTGGAAAAAAGGCGCGTACTACTGGGAGGCATGGATAGAGGGCGAAAAAGTGGCGACCAAATATTTCTACGTCGAGGATGCCACGCGCCCGCTCACCAAAACCGACAACCCATACTGCCAAATCACCTCGCTGCGGATGTACGAAGGCCCTTACGACGACACGCCGGAGTTCGAGCGAGCATATATGCGGCGTTTTCACAGCGAAGAAACCCGCTACATCTACGCCGAGGTCACGCTCAAAAACTTGCTGCTCAGCAAACAGTGGCAGTGCGAGTTGTTCATCAAATTCTACAACGACGCCCGCGAACTCAAAGGCCAAGTCGTGCGGCTGCACCGCGTGGAAAAAAGCGACGACGGCGTGAAAATAACGGCAGGGTGGGGCAGTAACGTAAAAGGCTCTTGGCGCAACGACCGCTACACTGCCGAAATCGTATTCATGGACCAACTGCTCGCCATCATGCCCTTCGAAGTCGGCATGGATTGGGAAGAAGGGGTCAACGGCGTGTGGCTGCCCGACAAAGGCCAGCAGATTTTCCTCCAGCCAGAAGAAGAAGACACCGAAACTTTCGAGGAGGTTTTGGTAAAACTGGACGCGCTCATCGGTCTTTCGGACATCAAAGCCAAAGTCCGCGAACACGCGCAATACATTCAATTCCTGCAACTTAGAAAAGAAAAAGGTTTTTTGGAAAAGGAAGGCATCAACGTCCATTCCGTTTTCAGCGGCAACCCCGGCACCGGCAAAACCACCGTCGCCAAAATGATGGGCCGCCTTTACAAAAAAATGGGCCTGCTCAGCAAAGGCCACGTCCATGAGGTGGACCGCACCGATTTGGTGGGCGAGTACATCGGCCAGACCGCCCCCAAAGTAAAAGATGCTATCGAGATGGCGCGCGGCGGCGTGTTGTTCATAGACGAAGCCTACGCACTCGCCCGTAGCACCGAGGATTCCAAAGATTTTGGCCGCGAGGTCATCGAGATTTTGGTAAAAGAACTCTCCAACGGCCCCGGCGATTTGGCCGTCATCGTGGCTGGCTATCCAAAAGAAATGAAAACCTTTTTGGACAGCAACCCCGGCCTGCGCAGCCGATTCAAAATGACCTATGATTTCCCCGACTACCTGCCGCAGGAACTCAGCCAAATAGCCGAGTACGCCTGCCGCGAAAAAGAAGTCATGCTCGCATTGGAGGCCAAAGAATTGGTAGATGAAGCGATTACCGATGCTTTCCGCAGCCGCGACCGCGCTTTTGGCAACGCCCGTTTTGTCCACGATTTGATTGACAAAGCAAAAATCCAACTCGGCCTCCGCCTTATGGCGCACCCCGAGGTGCGCAATTGGCCGCCCGAAGCGCTCAAAGTCATCCTCCGCGAGGACGTGGAAAAAGTCAAGGTCGCCCGCAAGCGCATCCTGCCGAACATCCCCGTGGACGAAAAACTGCTCACGCAGGCATTGCACGAACTCGACAGCCTCATCGGGATGCAAAATGTCAAAAAAGACATCCGCGAACTCGTCCACCTCGTGCGCTACAACCGCGAGACCGGGCGCGACGTGCTGGGGCGTTTTTTCCTGCACACCGTGTTCGTCGGCAACCCCGGCACTGGCAAAACCACCGTGGCCCGCATCCTCACCAAAATATACAAAGCCCTCGGCGTGCTCGAGCGCGGCCACATGACAGAGACTGACCGTCAAGGACTTGTGGCGGGGTTCGTGGGTCAAACGGCCATCAAAACCGCCGAGCGCGTGGACGAAGCCATGGGCGGCGTGTTGTTTATTGACGAAGCGTACGCGCTCACCTCGCCCGGTCGCAACGCACAGGGCGGCGACTTCGGCGACGAGGCCATCCAGACTTTGCTCAAAAGGATGGAGGACAAACGCGGCGAATTCTTCGTGTTCGTGGCCGGCTACCCGGAGAACATGGACAATTTCCTCAAGGCCAACCCCGGCCTCGCCAGCCGTTTCGACAAAATCCTCCGTTTTGAGGATTACGCGCCGGAAGAGTTGCTCGAAATCGCGCTCTTTATGTTCCAACAGGAAAATTACCGCGTGGAGGAAGATGCCCGCGAGCATCTGGGCAAATACATGACTTTCCTGCATCAATTCCGCGACAAATACTTTGGCAATGCCCGCGCCGTGCGTCAAATCGTGCTCGAAGCCATCAAAAATCAGAACCTCCGAATCGCGGCTGCCAAAATCAAAGAAGAGCCGGGTGTCCACACCATTACGCTCGACGATGTGGCGACATTTACGTTCGACAAAGACAAGTTGAATTTGTTTGTGCGGCGGGGGATTGGGTTTGGGAAATAGGCCATTTTTGAAATCCGACAAACTTTGGGAATTTGTTTAACTTGTCGACTAAAATTTATATTCCGACCATGAACCCATTAGAAGAAGCAAGAAATTATCTTAATGACAATAGGTTTGAGGAATTTTTTGCGACGCTTAAAAAATATTTGGAAGGTAGGGATAAAACCCTGCGTGATGGGGTTATTTCTTTGAAAACGCAGTATCAAAATAATGAAAGATTTTATCAGCTATGCCGAATTAGTTATCAAGAGTACAGTATTCAATTTTCGAATATTAATGCCGCTGCACTTTCACTACTGAACGAAGCAGAGCAATTGAAGCATTATACTGCAAATAACAAAAAATATCTATTTTCATACAAAAAAATTATTCTGTTATTTATTCCCATATTACTTGTTGCAGGGTATTTTATGATACAACACTACAGATTACCTCCAAATGTAGAGCCACTATATACCCAACCTCCAATCGATACCTCGAAACCAATTATTATTGATACAGGAAAGAAGTCTGATATAACAACGATAAGGGATAAGCCTTCTCCAAAACCTCCCTCTACACCCTCAAAACAAGAGTCTGGCTCTGGGAAACAGGCCGCCGTTGAAACCTTAAAGAGTGTTTCGGTAATTATCCATTTAAATCGTGCCGTACAAAAAGATGAGGTAATCATGGTAGGCAGGCAACAAGCAAATGTCATTGAGAATATCAATGCCTATACCAAAAAGATATGGGTGCCGATAGGTCGCCAAGTCACCATTGCAATCGGAGCGATAGATCGCCAAGGCACCATAAAAATCGGAAAATGTAGCGAAAGTGTCTATATTAAATCCGATATGAAAGAACTCTCTCTTTTTTGTGAAAATTAAATTTCTGACTTTAATCAGATTCGATAATATTTGATAACAACTT
>CAYZVM010000004.1:0-65022 GCA_964481485.1 uncultured Saprospiraceae bacterium
TTTGCGCTGCCGCCGGTGAGCGACCCAGACACGATTTTCGCCAACACAGGCCAGCCCGTGGCACTGACCGGGCCGGGTGGCTACGTCACTTATACTTGGATTCCCGCCGTGCCAAACTGCCCAAATTGCCCGAATGTGACCATAACGCCGGACAGCGCATATACTGAATATCAACTTTTTGTGACGGATGGAAATGGCTGCGGCGGGCTGGTGACTTTCCGTATCCTGACTTTTCCGCCCTGCGACGCGCAGCGCCTCCGCATCCCCAACGCTTTCACGCCGAACGGCGATGCCATCAACGATGTGTTCCGCGTGGTGCCGTTCGAGGGGCTGGAAATCATCGGCAGCCTGACGATATATGACCGCTGGGGCGAGAAAGTGTATGAGAATCAAGGGAATGTATTTTGGGACGGCAGCATCAACGGCAAGCCGGGGCCTTCGGATGTGTACGTTTATCGCATTGATATTATCTGCGACGGCAAGCCGGAGGCGGTGTGGGGCGATGTGGCGTTGCTGCGATGAGGGTGTTTTTTGTCAGTATCAGAGTTTTCGGAATTTCGGAATTTCCCAAATTGCACGGATAGCCTGATAAAATGCGAGACCCGCCCGGCGTGATGCTGGGCGAGTCTCGTGTTTTTTACCTCTTCCCTTTTGGATGTGGATTGTGAAGGCAACATTCTCCACCCAGCATTGTTACCCTTGCCCCTTTTTCATTTTTCGGTTTTGCATTTTTCGGTTCTAAATTTTGCTGTTTACCTTTTCTCTTCTCCCTTTTTCATTCTACATTTTTCGGTTTTAAATTTTGCTGTTTTCCTTTCTTCATTTTGCTGTTTCTCCACGAATGCACAAGTCTCTCCTCCCTTTTCATAAAGCCCCCCAATTATCTAAGTCAGATATAGCCTATGCCACTGGCGACCCTACTCTTCAGCCATTTTATCAATATGAGCCGCGCCTCGATTCGTTTGGAGAAGTTTTGAAAAACAAAAAGCAATCGACTTTCCCGCGCGAGACACTTGTGGAGGTGCTTCTTGAACAATACGCCCAGCTGCCCGAACAGGCCAAAGCTGCTACAAACATCAAGGCCCTGCGCGACGAAAACACCTTCACCGTCACTACCGCCCACCAGCCCAGCCTGTTGCTCGGCCCGCTCTATTTTCTCTACAAATCACTGACTACCATCAATTTGGCTGAAGCCGTGGAGGCAAAGACGGGGCATCGTATCGTACCGGTGTTTGTGCTCGGCAGCGAAGACCACGATTTGGAGGAGTTGAATTTCATTCATCTTTTTGGGAAAAAAATCGTGTGGCACACCGATGAAAAAGGCGCGGTAGGCAGCATGAGTACGGCCTCGCTCGCGCCTGTGCTGGCAGAATTGAAAACGATTTTGGGCGAAAGCGAGGCGGCTACGGCGCTTTTTGCGCGGGTGGAACGCGCCTACACCGACAGCCCGACCATCGCCGATGCCACGCAAGCCATGCTGCACGACTTGTTCGGGCGCTACGGCCTTGTGGTGCTGAACATGAACGATGCGCGGCTAAAACGGCATTTTGCCCCAGTGCTAAAAACCGAATTGACGGAGCAGCCGTGTTTCCGGCTCGTGAACGAAGCCACCGCGCGGCTCAACGAATTGGGTTTCAAGACGCAAGCCACGCCACGCGAAATCAACCTCTTTTACATGATGCCCGGATTGCGGGAAAGAATAGCCCCCCTTCCGTCCCCCCAAGGGGGGGGAGATGCCAATACGCCCCGTTTCCAAGTGCTGAACACCGACCTCGTTTTTTCGGAAAATGAAATGCTCGCTGAGGTGGACGAGCACCCTGAAAGATTCAGCCCCAACGTAGTGCTGCGCCCATTGTTTCAGGAAATGATTTTGCCCAACTTGGCCTACGTCGGCGGCGGCGGCGAATTGGCGTACTGGCTGGAGCGCAAGGCTTTGTTCCAACATTTCGGGGTGCCGCTGCCTGTGTTGGTGCGCCGCCATTCTGTGCTGTGGCTCGACCGCGACGCAGTGAAAAAGTTGCAAAAGTTTGGCTTCTCTGCGGCACAGTTTTTTGACGACACGGACAGCCTCGTGCGGTTTTATGTGGAACAGCACGCCGCCGGAGAGGTGAGTTTGGAACAGGAAATCAATGACTTGCGCAAAATATTCGACAGCCTTGCCGCCAAGGCAACCACCATTGACCCGACGCTGGAAAAGGCCGTGCGGGCCGAAGAAGTGAAAGCCGTCGGCGGTTTGGAGCAGTGGCAAGGCCGCCTCATCCGCGCCGAAAAACAGAAACACGAGGTAGTGCTGAACCAAATCCGGGCAGGCAAGGAAAAATACTTTCCCGGCGGTGGGTTGCAGGAGCGGCACGACAATTTTATGCCCTATCTGCTGAAATACGGAGATGCTTTTATCGAGGAATTGAAGGCGAATTTGGCACCGTTCGATGCGGGGTTTGTGGTGCTGGAAGACGTGTAGTTTTCAGTGGGCGGGCTGATTTATTTTTATTTCACACAACGGCACTACGATTTTATTTTTTTGAAAAACAGTTCTTTGTGTCGTCGTGTCGTTGTGTGGAATGGATGAATCATTTTGTCGCCGTACCTAAACCATCTAAAATTTCTAAACCATTCTAAACCGACTATAGCAGTGGGCAGTAGGCAAACACTTTTTCACGATTGCTGTTTGACAGCCAACGTTTATTCAACTTTTTCTTTCCATGAACAAAAAACAACTATGGATGCTCTCGCTCATATTGCTCGTCATTTTCGGCGGCGTGAGTTTTGCTTTTTACTCTTTTCAAACAAATAAAATACTCGTTCGCCCGATGCAAACTATGCCGGTTGACTCCTCCAAAACCTCTTTTTTCCAACTCGCCGTCAATTCTTTGGGCGGTCAGCCCGTGTCGCTTGAGCAGTTTCGCGGCAAAAAAATCATCGTGCTCAACACGGCCTCCGAATGTGGCTACACCCCACAATATGCCGATTGGGAAAAATTTTATGCTGAAAACAAGGACGATGTGGTGGTGCTGGGTTTTCCCTGCAACGACTTTGGCGGGCAAGAACCCGGCTCGGCGGACGACATCCAGAGTTTTTGTCAGAAAAATTACGGGGTCACGTTCCCGCTTTTTGAAAAGGTCGCCGTGAAAGGCTCGACCAAATCGCCCGTATATCAGTGGCTCACCGACCCGACGCAGAACGGCTGGAACAGCCAAGAGCCCTCGTGGAATTTTTGCAAATACGTGCTCGACGAAAACGGGACACTCACCCACTTTTTTGCTTCCAAAGTGAAGCCCAGCAGCGAGGAGTTTTTGAAAGCGATGGGGATGTGATAAAAGTTAATGGGATAATGGAGTTAATGGGATAATGGAGGTAGTAGGATAATAAGTGGCCGTTCAAGTCAAGAATTTGTGTCAAAAATTTTAAAATGTAAATTTTTGTATCATCCCGAAACTAGGTTCTAATTAACGTAAGTTGTGACCCAGCCCGATGCCTGTCATCCTGATCCGCCGGCTGGCGGAGAAGGATGACAAGTTTGGGGAGGGGACTTTCATAGGTGACAACTTGGGTTAATTACATTATCCCATTACCTCCATTATCCCACTCTTCTCAACTGCCCATAAGTCCGGTAGCCGGGCTGCTCTGGTGAGGCGATGATAAAGACTTTTGCACCAACCAACGACTCCAATTCGATAGTTGAAACCTCCGTAATCTGCACAAAATCAGATTGTTTGGCCAATTCGCCATTGAATTGCACTTCGCCTCCCAAGACGTAGGCCGAGTAAATTTTCCCCTTTTCGGCTGGTACCGAATGTTTGCCATTTCCCATTTCAATTTGAAAAACCTCTACGCCCGGCGTGTCCATCTGGAAGGGGCTGCCGGAGCCGACGAGCGTTTTCACCCGCACACCGTTTTCCGTCTTTTCAGGAAAATCGGCGGCCTTGTAATCATCGTAACTGGCAGGTTTGTCGAGCGTTTTGGTCAAATCCGGGTCAAACCAGATTTGGAATATTTCACCGTCTTTAGCGATGAATTCGGAATGGCTGATGCCGTTGCCCGCGCGGATGATTTGCACATCGCCGGCCTGAAGCGGCCGCCATTCTTTGAGTTTGGTGTCGTAGTGGCGGATTTCGCCGTTGAGCACAAAGGAGCAGATTTCAAAACCCTGGTGCGGGTGCAGCCCGATGGTGCTGTCGGTGACGGCGCGGGCGTGCGCCCAATAAAATAGATTGGAATATGGCCGCACACTCGAATGGTCTTGCGGGAAGCCGATGGGTTTGTTTTCCACGATTTCGCCGCCGTTGAACGCGCCGTGGCCTTGCTGCTCTTTCGGAATGATTCGGATAGGCATGATTGATTGTTTTAAATTTTAGTGTTGAAACACAAAACCTGGCTTTCGGTTTAATATGTTGAATTTTTCGGTCTTGCTGTTACAGGAAAAGCAACCTTTCATTCCAAAATGAGCTTGCCCGATGCCGCCGATTTTCCGCCCTGCCAATGCCAAACATATATGCCCGCTGGGAGGTTTTTTCTCTGAATTGAAGTCTTTTTGTTCTGAATATCAACTGTTCGCACCACTCGACCTTGCATATCGAGCAAGCGCCAAACACCGCTTTTTGCCAGCGTTTCCAGAAAAATAATATCGGCTGCGGGATTCGGGTACACTCGGGTTCGGGAGTTCATTTCCGGCTCACCCAGACCTGAGGTTTTTTTCAAGTTTTTGCACAAAAAATTGGTTGTTTCTTCCAAAACAACGGCGACCTCGGCAGAGGTGTATCCATGCCCGCCGTTTTGGAATGTGAACAATTGCGCGTCCATACCGAGCGTGTCGGCACGTTGATGCACGGTGGCAGAGCCATGCACGGGAATGCAATGATGGAAAATATTGGCATTGATGACACCCCGCAAAACGCAGTCGTCGCCGAACGGCACCACGTCGTCCGCCGTGCCATGGAACGACACAAGTGGCGGGTCGTCGGAGCCATCCATCAAGGTCAAGTCGAAGAGTGCGCCGCTCATGTTGAGCACGCCGCGCACCGCCGACGAAAATCCGAGATTGCCGCCGGGGCCTTCTATGCTGCCCATATCTGGAAAATAAAGACTGCCAAACCATTCGCCCAATTGAGGCTGTGCGCCGCAAGCACCGGGGCGCTCATCCTCGGAATCCATATACCCCACACCCAATGCCGTGAAAGCCCCCGCGCTGGCTCCCGCCACGAAAATATGGCTGGTATCAATGCGGTACTCGGCGGCATGGGCGCGAAAGAAACGCACGGCGGCTTTGGCATCCTGCACGGCGCGGAAGGCGGCGCGCACCAATCGGATGGAATCCGAATCAACATCCCAACAAAGGATGTTGGACGGGAGCGAGAGCCGATAGTTGATGCTCGCCACCGCGTATCCTTTTTTTGCCAAAAAGTCGCAAAAAGCAGCCAGTTCAGACTTATTTCCACCCGCCCACGCGCCGCCGTGTATCGCAATCACGAGCGGGCGGCAAGTGGCAGTGTCGCCACAGGGTTCGTAAAAATCGGCGAGGAGCGGCAGTTGAGTTTGGTAAGGCGGCAATTGTAAATTCAGGCACAAGAGCTGCGTCCAACTCCAATCCCGCAGCCCCGTGCCGTATTGAATATTGGGCGTCACGGTGGCGCAGGTGAACACACTGTCGGCATAGCGGCCAGTGCCGGTGCAATCGGCACATTGAGCTTGTACTTGGAAAAAAGATGCAAGAGGGAAAAGGAAAATAAGGAGCGTTTTTTTCATGTTGCCGCAGCATTTGCTTTTGGCAAAAATACGGTTCCATTTCAAAAAGCAGGCAGTACAGAACTTTCCGAAAGTTGACAACTTTCGGAAAGTTCTCGGAGCGCGGGGCATGATCTGCGTTCAATTCACGCCGCCATTGGTCGCGCCAGCACGCTACTGCGGTATTTGTACCACGGGGCATAGGTGCCCATGCGCATCGTTTGCCGACCCACTTGCGGTTCAACACCGGCGACAAATTGTGCAAGAATGGTCAGCGTCGCGTCGGTAGGGTTCACCGAGTTGGGCTTGCTTTCCAAGGCCGCAGACACATAATTGCTAAGTGTTTTGTAGCACAAAAGTTCGCCAGTGGCTTCATGGATGAGCCAGCTGAGGGTTTGGGCTTTGCCGTAAGAGAGTTTGGAGATTTGTTCGCCGAATGCTTTGGAGTGGACATCGGCTAAGAGGGCACGAAAAACGGTAAATTCTTTTGCTTCCATTTTGGTATCGGTTTGGTTTATGGATAAAAGTTTTTTTGAGAGTACAAAAATGGGGGGCTTCAATTTGAATTCCAAGAGATTTCCAACCCATTTCCAAATTTAATAGTCGGGTTGAGCAAACCTTTGTCAATCAATTTTTCATCCTTTTCCAAAAGTCATTTTAAAAACACTCTAAAAATGAAAAGAAAACTTGTCATCCCCATGCTCCTGTTGTCAGTTCTGACACTTTTGACCCAACAATCGTTTGGTCAAGGCTCCGGCACCAATCCCGGCCTCACCATGTATCGCTACAACAGCTCCTCCACCGGCTCTCCCATTCCGGTTTTGAACGGCGACCTGCTCGGCACCCTGAAATGGAACGGCCTCGTCAATTACGGCGACATCCGCACTGGCGCGGCCATCCAGTCTTTCATCACCGACCCGGTCGGCCCTGGTTTTCAGGCCAACATGATTTTCCGCACCAGCGACCTTGGCGGATTGACGAATCGCATGATTATCACGGAAGATGGCCTCGTGGGCATCGGCCTGGACAATCCTGCTTTCAACCTCCATGTGGTGGGCAACACGCACACGACGGGCGATTTTTACGGCCGCATCCACTTTGATGCGAACACAGGCACGAACGACGCGCCCAACACCTATATTGACGAGGCATATTTTGAACTGAAAAACCGCGCAGTACTCACGGGCGGTTCGGTGCTGCCAGTTGCCGCAGGTATTCAAGGTGGTGTGCTTTCGCTCGCTCCCGGTGGCTCCAGTCTTGACCATCAGCTGTATTTTGGTGACGACGGTATCTGGACGCGCCGCACGACTGGCAACGCCGCCAACTGGGCAGGTGCCAATTGGTATAAAGTGCTGACTGGCGAACAAATCAATGGCACGCCGAACCGCGTCGCTCGATTCCTACCGCCAGGGCCGGTGTCCAACTCGCTGGGCGACAGCCAATTGTTCGACGACGGCACGGATGTGGGTATCGGTACCGACACGCCAGATCCTGCATTTTTGCTCACTGTCGGCGGCGATACGCGCATCAACGGCTCGATTCGCGGCACAGGCAATCTCGACTTGGCCGGCAATTCCGTAGTGGGTGGCAATGCAACCGTCGGCGGAAACGCACAGGTAGATGGTAATGCCACCGTTGATGGCAACCTCGGCGTAGGCACGGCGGCTTCGTCTTTCCGCCTCGACGTGAACGGCGAATCGAACTTCAGCCAGCGCGTGAAAATCGGTGCCAACAATTTTGCTACTAGCTATTTGCTGAGCGTAGGTGGCGGCGTGATGGCCGAAGAAGTGCGGGTGCAGCTCCAGCCATGGGCAGACTATGTTTTTGAAAAAAACTACCCCTTGATGCCGCTCGCAGAGGTGGAAAAATTTGTGCAAACAGAAAAACACCTGCCGGGTATCGCGACCGCCAAAGAAGTGGAAACCAACGGTCTCAATCTGGGCGAAATGCAAAATGCCCAGATGGAAAAGATTGAGGAAATTTTCCTGCACCTGATTGATTTGGAAAAACGGGTGAATACGCTCGAAGCCCAAAACAAGCAGTTGTTGGAAGAAAATGCGGCGTTGAAAGTGAAATCTGACAATGGAATAGAAAAGCGTTGAACCAGTTTCAACAGAAACAATCAACTCATTTCAAAACCTTTTAAATCCATTGTTATGAAAAAATCATCGCTCACAACGCTCTGCTTTTGCTGCTGCATTTCGCTGTGCATGGGGCAGTCGGCCAAAGAGTTGCGCACCATGTTCGACGGCTACAAAAACACCGGCGAACTGTATGCTACCGATGCGCTTTTTGCCGCCGGGCAACAAGATAGGGCCAATCACAGCAAGGCTCAAAACCTCCGGCTCGATGCCGGTCAGTTGGAAATCCTATACGACAAACACCCACAGGCGCTCCGTCTGGGCATACCCAAAGAAGGCGGCGAAACCTTTGAGTTGGAACTGGTGCGCATTGATTTGGTGAAGCACAACGCATCGTTCAGCACCGCCAGCACGGCAGGTATCGCAGACTTCGACTACCAACCCGGTGTGCATTACAGGGGTTTTACAAAAAACACAAAAGAAGGCGCGTCATGGGTTGCGGTATCTATTTTTGAAAACGGCCTGATGGGCGTAATCGCCACAGAAACAGGCAACTGGAATATCGCGCCAAAGGGCAACGATTTCTCGCGCCAAGAATACGCACTGTTCAACGACCGCGACCAAGACCTTCCAAAATCTTTCAAATGCGGTGTCACCGATGAAGATTTTGAGAAAGTGGAACAACAAATCAATCTCCACAAAAGCAGCCAGAAAAGCACAAACTGCGTGGATGTTTTCTTGGTCAGCGACAACGACCTTTTCAACTTCAATGCTTCTGATGCTTGGCTGACCATGAACTACTTGACCGGTTTGTTCAATATGGTGGCTACCATTTACAGCAATGAAAACATTGACATTCGCCTATCAGGAGTGCGGGTGTGGACGACTCCCGACCCTTACGATGAAACGGACAGCGCCAATGCGCTTGGCTCGTTCGAGACCGAAATCGCATCGAATTTTAACGGCGATGTCGCTTTGCTCATGGCTATTGATGGCGGCAACGGTGGCCGCGCCGTGGTGGGTTTCGTTTGCGATTCCGACAACGCACGGCATGGCTACAACGATATCAACGGTAGTTTTAGCAATGACTTGTCCACATATTCTTGGGACATTTTCGTCACGGCGCATGAACTGGGGCACGCGCTCGGCTCGCCGCACACCCACTGGTGCGGGTGGAGCGTCGGCGCCATTGACGACTGCGGGCCCGACGGTGGTTTCCCCACAGAAGGCGGCTGTGCTGATGGCCCCACGCCGACGGTAGGCACTATCATGAGTTATTGCCACCTCATTGCTGGAGTAGGTATCAGTTTTGTCACTTCCAATGGCGGCGGATTTGGGACTGAACCGGCTACCGCTATTATCAACCACATTGATAGCCGACCTTGCTTGGGGGCTTGTGATTGTCCGACTGACCTGACTACGGCGGACATACCTGCCGTCATCGGTGCGCTGGTTCCGCCCGAATTGGTGAAGTATGAAGCCTCCAATTCGGTCGAGTCGAACAGCACGGTCAATCCCGGCACGTTCATCAAATTTGATGCAGGCAGTTACGTCCGTTTCACGCCTGGCTTTTGGGCGCGACCGGGCAGCAATGTCCACGCATACATAGAGGGATGCGGCTGGTTGGATGGCACAGGAAGCGGCATTGGAAGCCGTTCTTCCGCTGTCCAAACATATCTGCCTTCCGGTATGGCATTGGAGGTATTCCCAAATCCCAGTGACGGGGCTTCGACACTTGTTTTTTCGTTGGAAAAACCTGAAAACGTGACGATTGTGGTGCAAGGCATTTCCGGCAAGGCTATGCTGACCGTTTGTCAATCGGTACTTTTTGATGCAGGTACACAGCAGGTTGACCTGAATTCAAACTTGTCTGCCGGGGTGTATTTTGTAACTTTGAGAACCGGCGACAAATCGGTGACCCGCAAATGGGTTGTGTTTGAATAAAAATTTAAAACCCGTACATATTGCGAGCGGCTGCACTCATACAGGTGCAGCCGCTCATCTTTTTCAGCAACTTTGCGTTTGTGTTATTTTTTCACTTTGTGCAAACTGCAAAAATATGAGCCCATTTGTTCGCGCCATTCTTGGCATCTTAGCGGGAGTCGTCGCTGGTGTCCTCGTGATGAACGGCATCCAAACAATTTCACCTTACCAGCCGCCCCAAGGTGTTGATTATACGAGCGGCGACGCGACTTATTTGGAATGGGTGCGCAATATGCCAACTGCGGCCTGGATGTATATTTTGGTCTCTTTGCTGGCGGGCGCGTTCGTGAGCGGTTTTGTGACAAACAAAATTGCGCCGCCCAACAATTACCCCCCACTACTATCTGGTTTCATCATCCTTTTCTTCGGGATTGTACAGTATATGGGCTTCGCCAATCCTGCTTGGGTAACGTACTCTGCCTGCGCAGGATGTATTTTTTTGGCTTGGGTCGGGGGGCAGTTGGCGCGGGTGAAATGGGGAGGATAGTAATTGTGCATAAAAAAAGCCGCCCGACTCTTCCCAGAACTTCGGACGGCTTTTTTTATTTACAATCAATCATTTACACACTCATCGGCTCCACCTTCTCGCTCTCCACGCCATAATTTTTCATAAATTCCAAAACCGCTTTCTCCGTCACCTTGCCTTGTTTTTGCAAAAGGCGAACTGCCGCGAAAGCGATGTATTTCGGCGAAATCTCGAAGTAATCGCGCAGATTCTCGCGGCTATCGGAAAGGCCAAAACCGTCGGTGCCGAGCGCGATGAAATCCTGCGGCATCCACGGGGCGAGTTGTCCAGCCGTGAGTTTTATCCAGTCGTTGGCACTGACAAACACGCCTTCTTCATCTTTCAGAGCCTGTTGGACGTACGGCGTTTTTTCTTCTTTGCCGGGGTGGAGCAGGTTCCAGCGGTCGCAAGAAACAGCATCGCGGTAGAGTTCCGTCCATGAAGTCGCGCTCCAAACGTCGGTGCTAACGCCTTCTTTTTCAAGGATTTCAGCGGCTTTCAACACCTGTTCCATAATGACACCAGAGCCAAAAAGGTGCGCCTTAGCGCCGTCTTTGGCTGGTTTTTTCTCAGATTTTTTGTAACGGTACAAGCCGCGTTTGATGCCCTCCTCGACTCCTTTCGGCATTTCGGGCATCAGCAGGTTTTCATTGTAAAGTGTGATGTAGAAAATCTTGTACTCGTTCTCTACATACATCCGCCGCAGGCCATCGTGTACGATGACCGCCAGTTCGTAAGCAAACGCCGGGTCGTAGGTGATGACCGAAGGAACCGTCTGCGCGATAATAATCGAATGGCCGTCCTCGTGTTGCAGGCCCTCGCCGTTGAGCGTGGTGCGGCCAGCCGTGCCGCCGAGCAAAAAGCCCTTTGCCATCATGTCGGCAGCTGCCCACACGAGGTCGCCCACACGCTGGAAGCCAAACATGGAATAGTAGATGTAAAACGGCACCATCGGCAGGCCGTGCAAAGCGTAAGCCGTGCCAGCCGCCGTGAAACTGGCTGTCGCGCCGTCCTCGTTGATGCCTTCTTGCAGCACCTGGCCTGTCTTGGATTCTTTGTATTTGATAACCGAAATGCCGATTTCGAGCGGGGTGTAGAGTTGGCCTTTTTGGTTCCAAATCTGCACCGAGTTGAACATTGGTTCCATGCCGAAAGTCTGCGCCTCATCAGGGACAATCGGCACAATATATTTTCCAACTTCTTGATTCCGTACCAATTGGGTCATGATGTCCACCATCGCTCCAGTGGTGGAAACCGTCTTTCCGGCTTCGCTGCCTTTCAGTTGTTTTTCAAAAATATCAAGACCTGGCAAGTTGAATTTCTCGTACACATCCGAGCGTTCTGGTAAAAAGCCGCCAAGTGTTTTACGGCGTTCGAGCAGGTATTTCGTCTCCGGGGCGTCGGGGGCTGGAAACCAGAATTTGGCAGCCTTTGCTTCCTCATCGGAGAGCGGAATGCCGTAGCGGTTTTTGGTTTCCACGCGGCTGTCGTCGCTGAGGTCTTTGGTCTGGTGGGCTTTGTTTTTGCCTTCGGCGGCTTTGCCCATGCCGTAGCCTTTCACCGTTTTTACGATGACTGCGACGGGTTTGTTGGATTTCACGGCACGAGCATAAGCAGCAAATATTTTCTCTGCATCGTGGCCGCCGCGCCGCATTTTGGCGAGTTGTTCGTCAGAAATATCGGACAACAGCACCGTGATTTGCTCGCTCAATTCATCACTGCCAATCAGCAGTTTACGGGTCACAGCACCGTCGTTGGCGGAGGCCATTTCCTGAAATTGACCATCTACGAGCCGTTCAAAACGCGAGAGCAAAACGCCCTCTTCGTCTTTTGCCAAAATTTCGTCCCAGTCGCTGCTCCAAATCACTTTGATGACTTCCCAGCCCGCGCCGAAAAAGTGGCGTTCCACTTCTTGGATGATTTTGCCATTGCCGCGCACAGGGCCGTCGAGACGCTGCAAATTGCAATGAACGACGAACACCACATTGTTCAAGTTCTCCCGGCTGGCGAGGCCAATCGTTCCGTAAATTTCCGGTTCATCAATTTCCCCGTCGCCGATGAAATGCCAGACTTTGCCGCCGTTTTCAGGTTTCAAGCCTCTGGTTTCCAAATATTTGTAAAAACGCGCCTGATACAAAGCGGTCATCGGGCCAAGCCCCATGCTGACGGTTGGCGCTTGCCAAAACTTTGGCATCCGGCGCGGGTGCGGATAACTCGACACGCCGCCCAATGTCTCTTGTCGGAAGTCAGCAATCGCTTGCATTGGCAAACGGCCTTCCCACACGGCGCGGGCATAAATGCCCGGCGAGGCGTGGCCTTGGAACATGAACAAATCGCCGCCGTAGTCTGCCGAACGTTTGCGCAAGAAGTGGTGGAAAAGCACCTCCGTCATCGTCGCCGAAGCCGCGTAGGTGGCGATGTGGCCACCGAGCGCGAGGTCTTTATCCTGCGCTTGCAGCACCATTGCTTGGGCGTTCCAGCGGATGATGTTTTCGATGCGTTGTTCGAGCGCGAGGTCGCCAGGGTAAGCCGGCTGGTCTTCTGGCGCGATGGTGTTCAGGTATGGCGTGTTCAAAGCCGGGCCGCCGTTGCCCACGCCTTTTCGGGCGATGAGATAGCGGAGGCGTTGGAAAAGTTCTTCCGTTCGGCCTTTGCCCTGACTTTCAAGGACTTCTTCGACGGCTTCGAGCCATTCCTCCTGTTCGGATTTCCAGTCGTCAAGTTGTATGTCTCCCATGAGTGAGAAGGTGAGAATGTGAGAGGGGTGAGATTTTTTAGGTGGTGGGCAAAAGTAGGTGTTTTTGGAAAAATGAAACAGGCGAAGCCGGGTTAGCTTCACCTGTGACAGAGAAAATGAAGGTTAGGTTCGTCAAAAAGTATTCGAATCCAAAATTAAGGGTCAGAGGAGCATCCTGCACTTGTAATACCCCACCGTCTAAGATGGGCACAAGCAAGTTCTCTTGCTCGTACAATCTGACGTTCCGTGAGATTGATATGTGTTGGTACTGGGTTCATGAGGTTTTCTTCTTTAGAATCACTCTCTTCGAACAAGTGCGCTCCGCAAGAAAAATCACTGTATGGGTGATCCAAGCCAAGATAATGGCCTAATTCATGGGCTAAAGTTAATGGCAAACTGGTTGCTTGTAAATGGCTGAGACCAATGAAATCTGCTTGATTACCGCTTGACCTGCAAGTACCCGAAGCTCCGCATGTAAACCCTGGCACATCATCAATTGACAAGGATTGGGAGGCAATAAGCGCTCCAAGATATATATGAATACCGGGAGTATTCATTCGATCTTCATGATACCTAAACAATCTTGTCAATTGTGGAAATCGACAACTATAGCTTACTTCGGTAGCGTTGTACAAATCCAATTCTAAGCGGTCATTTTGTTCAATCACCTCATAAGAGGCCAGCTTAAACTGTATTTTTGCTTGCCTCCAGACTGGGTCAACCGATGAGTATGTTGGTGGCGACCAATCATTTCGCTCTGTAATTACTGTTGTCCTTACAGGTCGCGTGACAGTTTCTGCTCGCGTTTGGATATTGGGCAAGTCAAACCAACTTCGGACGTTTCTTTCATTCAAGTAGGAAGGAATGGCAGCTCCGTCACCAGCTGCTTTGAAAATATGGACATTGACTGGAATCACAATGACATCTTCTGATAAGCGGACGTTCCCCCAAGCTACCACTCTTCCATCAACGTTTAATCTCAACTGCACAGAACTGCCATTATCAGGCAAGGCAATGGGCTGGGTCGTATAGCCGTAGAGACCACTGCTTGTTGGCAGGACAATAGTTTCATTTGTGATACTAAGAAAGGCATTGTTGCTTAAAGGCAAAAACCAAGGCTCATCGGTTTCAATGAAACTTCTTGTACAGCACGTCAAGATATCATACCTATCTCTGGTGAATTCCAAATCTCCTACAGTTACTACACCCCTAATACTAGGATTTTCTAAATCTGTGACAAAATCCAAAACACTATCTTCTCGGTCGCCAGTCCTGCTCGCAATTCGTACACCTTCAACATCAATTGAATAATCTGGCTGTGTCGGGCAGCTACAGTGGAATATAGTCAGAGATAGCGTTCCAAGGCCGAGCGACAAAAATTTGAAATGACAATAGGCGCTTTTCATTTTGTTTTTAGGTTTAAGGTTGTAATTGTCACGATTTCATGGGCTTCTTTAAAACAAAGTTATCACTACAATCCAGTCCAGTCTTTTGATTAACCAGCTTTTAATTGAGGTTTAATCGGTGTCACTTCCTGTACAAATGCACCCACCCTTCATTTACAGCAAATTTCCCCACCTCATCATCGGATGTCGCGCTGGGTTTTGCCAACTGAGCGACTTGACCGAAAACTTTTTCCACCTCATTGTCAGCAAACTTTGAAGTGCAAACTTCCGTAGCCGCCTCCGCCACATACCCGTGCAGCAGCGCGTCGTACTGGCGGCGGAACAAATCGGAATGACCGAAAATATCCACGCCCAGCACCCGGTCGCCGCACACGACCACCATACCGACCATGTTGGGCAGGCTCGAAATTTTGCCATCGAAATAGCGGAGATAAGCATCACGTTTGGCTTTGGCTTCGTTGGTCGTTTCGAGCGCGGCATAAGTTTGGGTCCCCGATTCGGCATTGTTGGCGGAGGTCACTTTGGCAACAGCGTTCCACACGGCCTCTTGATTGCCAGTGCGTTGCACGGCTTGGCGCACCTGCGGGCTTGCCACGTTGTAGTATCCTTTGAAGGCAAATATTTTCTTTTCGTTCTCGGTCGCGGTGGGATCGTCGTATCGCCAGCGGCCTTTTTCCACACAAAAAACTTCGATATTTTTGACGGTGCCGGGCATCACGACTTGGTCTTGCGAAATGACTCGATCCTGATTACCGCCCGTCACCACATCGCCCGACATCAGGAAAATAGCGTCTTGACTTTTGTTCTGGACGGTGAGTGCGTTCACGCTGTGTTCGCGGGTGCGACCAAATTGTTTGAGTTCCGTGATGCGAAAGCCGGGCGTTTTCATGCCCTCCGCGAGGGTTTTTAGTTTTTGCACTGCAGCCTGCTTTTCAAGAAGGGAAGCATCGGCCACGATGGGGAAAATCCGCAGGTTTTCATATTGCCACTCGAGGGTGTTTTGAGCAAGCAATTGGAGACCACTTTTGGCAGCGGTAGAAATGACGGGATGTTCGTTTTGGCAAGCTGCGAAACAGAGCGCGACGAGCAGGAGGGAGAGAAATATTTTTTTCATAACTATCTTATTTTTAGGATGTTGAAATGCGGATGCTCGACCGGAAGTTTACTCCGGCGGTGGAAATGGTTTGTCAACTTTGGGCGGCATCAGCGGATGCTCCCGCCGATATTCCGGTTGCCAAGCATTGGCTGGCCTAGCATTTTCATACTTGCCAACAGACACGCGCGGCATCTCATTGCGAAGCCCCTGTGCAGTGAAAATAATCAACAGAAAAATAATAGACCAGCCCAGCCATTCTGGCGGGTTGGATTGCGCCGGGGCACGAAATTCGAGCAGGTCGTCGTCGTCGCCGAGATACGGCTGTGCGGTTTTTGAAGATGTGGGTAATGCATTTGCCCCGGGTGACGATAACCTTGACTTGGCAAATTTGGCTTCGTCCAAATCGCGCTGCATTTCTTTGATGACTTTGGAAAGTTGCTGCGTGATTTCCAAATAGCCCTCTTCCGCGGGCTTGATTTCGGCCAAAGACTTTTTGGGGCCGATGGGCTTGTAACGCGCCAGCCGGGATTTTTCTTTCCAAAGAGACGGCGACACTACCACCGGATAAATGCGCGGGCTGAGCCAGTCTCCTTCTATACGGCGTTCGGCTGCCAAAGTGATATCGTCATCTATACGGTTGTCAATGAGCGATTTGTAACTCGTCATGAACAGATAGATGTGCGCCCTTTCTTTGCGGCGCTTGTCCACTTTTGCGTATTCTTTTCGCCAATCGTGTGGGCGAAAAAAGGGCAGAACATAGGAAATCAACTCCCACGGGAGCGACAGGGGCGCTGGTGCTTTGGGTGGGTCGTTGAACCAAATGTTCACCTCGTCGCGCATGGGATAGAGCCAGTCGCGCAAGGTCAGCACAGCTTTCCGGTCGTCGGGAGCGTAAGAAATATACACGTTCAATTTGACGGGGGTCATCGCGGTATCAGTTTTAGTCAGACAAATAAAAGCACTTTTTTTAACACAACGCAAGTCCTGTGCTTTTCTTCGGCCAGTATTCGGCTAATTTTGCCCGTTCGTCGCATTTTTGAGGTTAGCAATGGGAATACCCGCTTTTTCGCCCCTCAAAATTGCCATTGAAATCGTTTTGTCATTTAAGCCATTTTAAAAATGCACAATGCGCCACGCGCCGTGCATTGTAAACCGTAAACCGTAAAACATGGTCACCACCAAATCTCTTTTTGCCGCCGATGGGCTGGATGAGCGCAGTCTCGAATTTCTGGCTGGCGCTATCGAAAAAAACAACTTGCCCGGCTTTGATTATTTTGAATTCAAACGCGCCATCGTCAGTCTTATGCAAATGAAACTCGACGAACCCACCGCCCATAAAAGCGCCTTTGCCACCGCTGCTACTGTGGGCGTCACGAAAGAAAAACTCATCGAGACGGCTGCCTATTATAAAAATGTGGTGGAAAAAGAAAAGGAGCAATTCGACAATGCCCTCGAAAACCAGAACGCTACAAAAATCACCGCCCGCCGGGAGGAAATCAAACGGCTGCACGACCAGATAGAACGCCACAAGGCCGACATCGTCCGGCTGCAAGATGAAATCGCCGGGTATCTCAGCCAAATCGAACAGGCCGAAGCCGCCGTGAAACTTGAAGGCGAAAAACTCGAAAAGGCGAAAGCCGCTTTTGAAAAAACGCACAAATCCGTCGTCTTGCAGATTGACAAAGACATTGAAGGTATGCACAAGAACTTGTAAAAAAGTTGTTGGTTGATAGTTGATAGTTGTTCGTTCGCAGAGTTGACTTTTTTGTCATCTTGATGGTGTCCTCTACAAACGAATAACGAGGAACGAACAATAAGCAACGAGCAACTACGAACGAAACACTCATGGAAAATAAATCATTCTGGCAACGCCCCGAAGGAATCGCGGGCGCAATATTTCTGATTGGGATGCTTGTGGGCGGCGGTATGTTGTTGAGCCAAATGCTGCCGACACTCATCGCACTGGCATCCAATACTTTGTACCTCGCGGGTATGCTGGCCGCGTTGGCAGCCATCATTTATGTAGTGCTCGACCCAAAAGCACGCAATCTGGTATGGTATTTCTACAAATCCGTGATGCGCTGGATAACGGGCATTTTTGTAAAAATAGACCCGATTTCGGTTCTGAAGTCCTATATGGAGGATTTGGAAGACACTTTGAAAAAAATGAGCCGCCAAATCGGTGCCCTGCGCGGCCAGATGCGCCAACTCAAGGGCATCATGGACGGCAACAAAGTGGAGATTCAAAAAAATATGGCCGTAGCCGAGCAGGCCAAAAAAAAGAGCGACGAAAAAAACATGGCGCTCGCAGCCCGCAAGGCAGGCCGCCTGCAAGATGCCAATGCCAAGTACGATGTGCTTTACACCCGCATGGAGGTGCTGTACCGCATCCTGTCCAAAATGTACGAAAATGCAGAAATCGTGCTGGACGACACCAAAGACCAAGTGACCATCAAAGAGCAGGAGTACAAAGCCATCCACGCCAGCCATTCGGCCATCCGCTCGGCCATGAGCATCATCAGCGGCGACCCGGACCAACGCGCCCTGTTCGACCGGGCATTGGAAGCGCTGGCCGATGATGTGAGCAGCAAAGTGGGCGAAATGGAACGATTTATGGACACCAGTAAGAACCTGATGGCTTCCATTGATTTGCAAAATGGTGTTTTTGAGGAGGAGGGCTTGAGGTTGTTGGAGCAGTGGGAAAAAGAAAGCCCGCTGCTCGCCCCGCACACAAAAGACAAGAAACCAGCGGAGAAACCGCTCGACCTGAACAAGCCGCCGAAGGAAATTTTGAAAGACGAGAATGATTATACCAAACTCTTTGAATAGCCAGACACCACAAACCGCGCGAATTCTTTAAAAATCCGCACCTTTGAGCCGCAAAACTGTACACCTTGAACCACCGCACTGTACCCATCCTGATTACTGTTTTGGCTGTTTGCCTGTCCTTTGTCCGGTGTGCCCGCGAAGTGATCATTGATTGGCCGGAAGAAGAGGCCAAGATTGTGACTATATGTCATTTCACTGCTGGGCAACCTTTCAAAGTGCGCGTTTCGCTGAGCCAACCTGTGTACGACACCCGCGCCCCCATAGTGCCTGCAAAAGTGGATGTCACGGTGGCGAAAGAGGGCGCTTTTTTAGATAAATTGTTTGAGGCCACTGACGACAACGGCAATCTCTACTGGGAGAGCCGCGACCTTGCCGAACAAGGCGTACCTTATTCAATCACAGTGCGATACACGGAATTCCCTGCTGCCGAGGCTGCCAGTTCTATCCCCGTTTTTTCTCCTTTGGAGCCCATACGCATCGTCGAATCGGGCATCAAGGAAACGCCTTTGGGCGACGGGCGGCGACTGCTGAGCATCCCGCTCACGTTGAAACTGAAGAACTTGCCCCCCGAAAAGCGATTTTTTGCATTTTACCTCAAACACGATTTGGATGTGGGCGAATTTGTGGACGGCGAGTGGGTCACGGATTTCACCTATGAAGGACTGGCGACCAATTACGCCGCCGACGGGCGCTCGCTCGCGCTCTGGCACGATTTGGAAGCAGAGCCGTTGGTAATGGTGAATGAAAAATTTTGGAGCGACAATCGCGATTCCATCATTCTGGATGCCCGGATCGCCTACAATCCTGCCGAACACGAAAAGCCGCGCAGGATTTATGTGGAATGGCGCACGCTCTCCGAAGAGTTTTACAAATATCACCTTTCGCTCGACCGGCAAGGCAGCACGCTCCCTTTGAGCGACCCCGACGCGGTGTACAATAATGTGCTAAATGGTTATGGGAATTTTTCCGGCTACTCAGTGCAAGTAGACACGGTTGAACTGCCGTTATAAAAATGCTTTTCTCGCCGGTTTTCAATACAATGCGCCATTCTGACTGCAGAATGGCGCATTGTATTTTGAATTGAATACCTCGAAAATTCCAGTTTCTGCCAACTCAAAACTGGAAGGTGGCACTCAAACTCGGCAGAATCGGCAATTGGTTGACCCGCGAATACCGCACCCGGTCGAAGTAAAAAATGTTGGGTCGGTCGTACACATTGGTGGCAGAGGCCGTCACTTCGAGGTTGGTATATTTCGAGAATCGGAACATCCGTTTCACAGACACGTCAAGACGGTGGTAGTAGGGCAACCGCCCGCCGCCACGTTTGTCGGCATAAACAATTCCGAGGTCGGGGTTGCCGCCCAATACATCTGTGCCGATTCCATCCTGATAGCCGAAACTAGTATAAAAACCTTGCGTCTGCGTGAAGGGAAAGCCGGAGCCAAAATTCCAGCGCGCACCAAATTCCCATTCGCGTTTTTTGCCAGCCTGATAGGAGGTCACGAGGTTCAGGTTGTGGCGGCGGTCAAACACTGGCGGGTATTCTTGCAGACCGTCATTCCGAGTCACAAAACCGAGCGAATAGGCAGTCCAGACATAAGCGCGTTTCAGTTCTACTTTCATCGAAAAATCGAGGCCGTAGGCATCACCTGTTTCGGTGACAAAATCCGGGTCTTGCGGCAATTCCTTGTTGCGGTTCAGCGCGATCAATTGATTGAATTTCTTGTAGTAGCCCTCGACGTTTATGTCAACATTCCGTGTCACGTCCACTTCAAAACCCGCCACGCCATGTAGTGCTTTTTGCAAACGGCTGTCCGCACGCACGGTAGAGTTTGGTTCGTAGATCGTTTCCTCCGGCCCGGAAAGGAATCCCACAAACAGGTTCACGACATCGCGCTCATTCACCGTAGAGAGCAGGTTTTGGGAATAAATGCCGCCCGCCGCCTTGAATCGAAGGTTGTCGGTGATATTGTATTTCATTCCGAGGCGCGGCTCTGCCACTGCCTCGCCGAGCGATTGGTAATATTGCATTCTAAGTCCGGGCTCTATCACCAATGAGCCGATTTTGCGTTTCCAGCGCATGTAACCGCTGATTTCGGTCGTGTTTTCTGTTTGGTCAATAGTAAGGCCCAAGAAGTTGATAAATTCAAATTCCGTGCGGAACCCTGTCAACTCGATACCATATTCGAGTTCGCTGTTTCTGCCGAAATTGGTAAAGTTCAAACCTCCGTAGAACCCCGAAATACCGCTCCGGCGCGGGCGGCGATCCGATTCTTCAATGCGCGAATCGTATTTCGAAAAAGTAAAAATGCCGTTGATGATTGTGCTGGAGTTGGCAGGAATGAGCGTGAAGTCGGTACCGCCGCCACTGCTGCTCCAGCTGAAATCGGCAATGGGAAAATTAACGCGGTCGTCGTAGTTGAACCCAAAAAAGTTGAGTTTGCTGCCGTTGCCGGTCAGGAGCGAAATTTTACCGTAGAAATCTTCGTAGTCAAAAGGAATGCCCACCGAATCGTTGGCATAGCTGTACAGCTTGTCGTCAAATTGGTTGATGAGCGCCTTTTTGCCCGTCAGCACAAACGAGATACTGCTGCCGCCGCTTTCCCTCAGCGGGACGAGCGGGCCTTCGATGATGGCTTTTGCCTGAAAAGGGCTGGCCGATACCAAGCCCGACAGTCGTTTGCGGTTGCCTTCGCGGGTTTTCACGTCCACGATGGCCGATATGCGCCCGCCGTAGTCGGCATTGAAACCGCCGGTGAGCACGTCCACGTTGCGGATGAGTTCGGTTTCAAATACCGAGAAAAAGCCGATGCTGTGAAAGGGGTTGTAAATCGTCATCCCGTCGAGCAGGATGCGGTTTTGCACGGGCGAGCCGCCCCGGATATAGAGTTGCCCACCTTGGTCGCCGGTGAAAATCACGCCCGGCAGCACGGTGAGGTACTGCGCGATGTCCGATTGGCCGCCCGCTGAGGGCAGGGAGCGAATTTGTTTGGGCGTCACCGAAAGTTTTGAGATTTGCACATCGGCTTTTGCCTGTTCTTTTTTCCCGCTAATGGTGATTTCGTCAATTTTTTGGCCGCTCTCCGTCATGTAGATATTTTGGAACAAAATCTCGCCGCGTTTGACGGTAATATCACCCGTGTAAGTGTCGTAGCCCGTGAGCGACACCACTATCCTGTGTTCGCCTGGAGGCACCTGCGGGATGGAAAAAAATCCGTTCACGTCCGCAATCGTGCCTAAGTTGGCACCTTCTATGCGCACGGTGGCGAACCCGACCGATTGGGTGGATTCTTTGTCGAAAATGTTGCCGCGAACGGTGCCCAAGTCGGTTTTTTGCGCAGAAAGCAAGACACTGGAAAGGATTAAAATAGCTAAGCAAAGTAGATTTCTCATCGAATATTTATTGTGTTTGGCGGCGGCAAAGATAGCTGTACCTTGGTATTTCGCTCTGGAAGAAAAAGATAGTTGTTGACAATCTCTTTGATTCCGCGTTGCTGTACCCTCTTTCGCTACTTTTGCTGCCACTTTGAAGGCAAAACAACTCAGGCGAATTTATTTATGAAAATTAAAACAGGCGACCTTTTTGGCGGTCTCACCGCAGGCATCGTGGCGCTGCCATTGGCTCTGGCATTTGGCGTACAGTCAGGCATGGGTGCTGCTGCCGGGCTTTATGGGGCCATTATCTTAGGTTTTTTCGCAGCCATATTTGGCGGCACGCCTTCTCAAATCAGCGGCCCTACTGGACCAATGACGGTGGTGACAGCTACTTTGGTGGCTGGACTGGTAGCCCAAAGTGGCGGTTTGGAACAATCAATGGGAGCCATCGTGATGGCTTTTTTTCTGGGCGGCGCGTTCCAGGTGTTGTTTGGCGTATTGCAACTCGGCAGTTACATCCGCTTCATTCCCTACCCTGTCATTTCGGGTTTTATGAGCGGCATCGGGTTCATTATCATTCTGTTACAATTGTTCCCTGCGATGGGGCTGATCTCACCGGCTTCTACTTATGAGGTGTTGAGCAACATCCGCCAATTGTTCGCCGAGATGAACGTGGCCGCCTTGGCACTATCGCTGCTGTCCATCGCAACCATATACCTTTTTCCAAAAATCACCTCCAAAATCCCCAGCACGTTGGTGGCACTCATCATTGCCACGATAATTTCTGTGGTGGCAGGTTTGGAAGTGCCGCGCATCGGCGATATCCCCACCGGCTTGCCGCCATTCCTAGGTATAGGAATGTTCAATATCTCCGCTGGCCAAATCCAGACCATTCTCGCCGCCGCGCTCACCTTGGCAGCACTCGGCAGCATTGACTCGCTGCTTACTTCCGTGGTGGCCGACAATGTGACGAAAACCCGCCACAACAGCAATAAAGAACTTATTGGGCAGGGTATCGGCAATTCTATCGGCGGCCTTTTTGGTGGCTTGCCCGGCGCAGGAGCCACCATGCGCACCCTCGTCAATATCCGCGCGGGCGGCTCGGGGCGGCTTTCTGGGGCGGTGCATTCCCTTACTTTAGTGGTCGTGTTGCTGGGTGCGGGCAGTTACGCGGCACTGATTCCCAAATCGGTATTAGCCGGCATCCTCATCACAGTGGGCATGGGCATATTGGATTATCGCGGATTCCGACATATCGCGAAAGTGCCAAAATCAGATGTAGTGGTGATGATAACCGTGCTGGTGCTAACGGTTTTTGTAGATTTGCTGACGGCCGTTGGGGTAGGCATGTTGGTCGCCTCTGTGTTTTTTATGAAAAAAATGAGTGAGGTGGTGGAGGAAAAATTCACAGACGAGAGCGTGCATGAAATTGTGCCTGAGGCATTTTGGGAAGACGAAAAAATTCCTGAGAACTTGAAAGACAACATTTTAATCAAACACCTCGACGGGCCGTTGTTTTTTGGTTTTGCCGCAAGATTTCAGGAATTGGCCAACCGATTGCCAAAAGTGCGCTACCTCATCATCCGAATGAAGCGGGTTCCTTACATAGACCAAAGCGGCCTGTACGCGCTCGAAGAAGCCATCCTCGCGATGGAACAACGCGGCATCCATGTTTTGCTCAGTGGCTTGCAGACACAGCCACGCGATCTGCTCGAGCGCGTGCGCGTTATCCCCGATCTGGTGCCGGAGGAAAACATTTTCACGAACTTCGAGGATTGTCTGAATTGGTTGAAAAACAAGAACTTGCCTTGATGCCCTACGACATCCTCATCGCCGGGGGCGGCATCGTCGGACTCGCCACCGCCCTCCAACTTCAGCGCCGCAACCCACGTCTGCGCATTGCCATTTTGGAAAAAGAAAACCAAGTGGCCGTCCACCAAAGCAGCCACAACAGCGGTGTCATCCACAGCGGGATTTATTACAAACCCGGCAGCCTGCGCGCCACGAACTGCAAACGCGGCTACGACTTAATGCTCCAATTTTGCCGGGAAAATGAGGTGCCGTTTGACATTTGCGGAAAAATCATCGTCGCGGCGGAAGAGAGCGAGCGCGGCCAATTGGACAAAATTTACCAGCGTGGCCTCGAAAATGGCCTGACCGGCATCCGAAAAATCAGCCCCGCCGAAGCCCGCGACGTTGAGCCGCACGTCCGCACCGTCGAGGCCGTTTGGGTGCCACAGGCTGGCATCGTGGATTATGGCGAGGTCGCACGGAAATACGCGGAGTTGATTCAAAAAAACGGAGGCGAGATTCACTTGGGGCAAAAAGTAAAAACCGTTCGAACGCAAGGCGGGGAAGTTATCGTTCAAAGTGAAAATCAAGAATTTAAGGGCAAAATATTTGTCAATTGCGCGGGTCTTTATTCCGATAAAATCGCCCAACTGACGGGCGAAAAACCTGACCTGCAAATCCTTCCTTTTCGCGGCGAATACTACGAGTTGAAACATGAACGCCAGCACCTCGTCCGCAACCTGATTTACCCCGTGCCAAATCCCAACTTCCCTTTTCTCGGTGTACATTTTACCCGCATGATTCAGGGTGGCATCGAAGCCGGGCCGAACGCCGTGTTGGCGTTTCGCCGCGAAGGATATTCGCGTTGGGATGTGAATATCAAAGAATTAGCCGAAACACTGGCCTTCCCCGGCTTCCGAAAAATAGCCCGAAAATATTGGCGCGACGGCTGGAAGGAGATGCAGCGCTCCTACTCAAAGCACCATTTTGTACTTGCTTTGCAGCGTCTTGTGCCGGAAATTTTGGCTGAGGATCTGACGCCCGGTCGAGCGGGCGTACGCGCCATGGCCTGCGACCGCGTGGGCAACCTGCTCGACGATTTTCTCATCCTCACCCGGCCCCGCATCGTCAATGTCTGCAACGCGCCCAGCCCGGCGGCCACTGCTTCGCTGGCTGTGGGCGAGACGGTGACGGAGAAAGTTTTAGTTATGAGCCATGCGTTATGAGTCAGGTAGTCATTGAGACTTCTTTTGCTTTTCAACCCGAAAAAGCATATTGCTTCCACGTTCTCTTGCGCGAGTTGCTGGGACTGGAGTATCGCGTCGTTGTTTCGGAACATGAAAAAAACTACCGGCTGCGACTGCCGAACGGGGCGGAAATTATTGTCGAAGACCATTTTTTTTCGCATCAAAAACACGGCGATTTTCTCCGCCCGGAAAACTTGCCGACCGATGCGGCGACCTTTCCCTCACCCTTCGACGACAGCCTCCTGACCTCCATTTTCGGTCACAACTACTTCGTTTTCAATGAAAAAGAAATCCGTTGCGGCCTCGATGTTTTTGCTTCCTCCTTCTTTATGCTCACGCGCTGGGAGGAATTTGTGTCAACCCGCCTTGATTCTTGCGGCGGTCAAGAAGCCCGCGACCAACACGGGCGTTTTCCGGCAGACAAATCTTTGGCTTACCGCGCCGGATTCCTCGACCGCCCGGTGGTGAACGAATATGCCGAACTGCTCTGGCAGATGTTTGCTCGGCTGGGCTGGGCGCCGCCAAAACCAAAACGGAACTTCAAACTGACGGTTACTTGCGACGTGGACCACCCGCGCTTGTGGTGGTCGGGGACAGATAGGTTGAAAACTTTGGGAGGAAGCATTTTCAAACGCGGCGATTTTAGAGAGGCCGGTTTTTGGCTGAAAAATCATATTTTTCAAAAGCAAGACCCATACGACGTGTTCGACGAGTGGCTGGGTATATTTGAAAAAAACGGCCTCCAGGGATATTTCAATTTTTTGGGGAAACGCCCGCCTTCGAGCGATTGCTGGTATCTGCTGGAACATCCGTTTGTCAAAAATTTGATAGAAAAAATTGCCGCGCTCGGCCATAACGTTGGCTTTCACCCTTCTTACGAAGCCTTTGATAATCAGGAAGTTTTTGAACAAGAACTCGCCTCGCTGCGAGCGCTCTCCCCTACCCCAATCGTCACGGGGCGACAACATTATCTGCGTTTTGCTGCGCCGCACACTTGGCAGGTTTGGGAGGATGCGGGCATGGATTGGGATTCCACGCTGGGCTACCCGGAGGCCGAGGGATTTCGCTGCGGTATTTGTCAGGATTTTCCGGTGTTCAATTTTTTGACGCGTAAAATGCTGAATCTGAGAGAAAAACCGCTCCTCGCGATGGACGTGACGCTGGCGCTCTACCAGAAATATTCGCCTGAAACGGCGTTTGAAAAACTCCATCAACTGCGGCGACAGGTGGAGCGGCACGGCGGGGAGTTTGTTTTGCTTTGGCACAATTCTTCATGGAACACCTACTTTTGGGCCGACTGGCGCGAGGTGTTTCGCGCTTTTGTTTCACAGTAAAGTATTCATGTCCAGATATTTATACCATTTTTTGTACAGCAGAACGATATTCCGCCGTACATCTCCGACACGTTTACGAAACTTTGAAAGTTTCGTAAACGTCCGCCTCTTTCCCCTTTTTCCGCTGCTACTTTTTCCGTATCTCCTTTCTGCTCAATCTTCCGGCATCCCGCTGCACGCGCCAACTTACCACCTCCTCGACAGGTTGGAAATTCTGAGCGGCGTGGCAAGCCCGATTCACCCAGAACTCAAATTTTTTCCCCGACAGGATGCCGCAGACTACGCGCTCGCGCTGGATTCCCTGCGGGGCGAACTGACTTGGCGCGACCACGCCGATTTGCAGTATATTTTTGACGACAACAACGACTGCGTGGCCGATACCGGCCTCTGCCAGCGCAATCAAAAAGGGTTGTTCAAGGTGTTTTACAAAACACCCGCGAACTTTTTTGAGGTGAATACGAAGGATTTTAAGTTGCGGGCCAACCCAATATTCAATTTCCACATTGGCCAACAAAAAGACGACCCGGAATTGATGTTCATGAACCAGCGCGGCCTCGAAGTGCGCGGCTCGGTGGACGACAAGTTGTTCTTTTACACCAACTTAGTGGAATCTCAAGTGCGTTTTGCCGACTATGTGACGGAGCGCGTGGAGGAATTTAAGGCGATTCCTTACGCCGGAAATTTCAAACGATACAACCCGCGCGTGCTCGACGTGACCGATGCCTACGACTTCAATCAGGCGACGGCCTACCTTTCGTTCCAAGCCACCAAACACGTCGGGGTACAGTTGGGCCACGGCAAACATTTCATCGGCAACGGCTACCGCTCCATGTTCCTTTCCGATGCCAACAATTATGCTTTTTACCTCAAACTGAACACCCGCGTTTGGAAATTTCACTACCAAAATCTGTTTCTGGAACTCAGCCCGATTGGTGCCAATGATTTCGGCAACAACATCCGCATCCCGAAAAAATATATCGCCGCGCACTATCTCAACTATCGAATCACCCCAAAACTTTCCGTCGGATTGTTTGAGGCGACGGTGTTCAACCGGAGCCAACAGTTTGAATTGCAATATCTTAACCCGCTCATACTTTACCGAACGGTGGAAGGCATGATTGGCAGCCCCGATAATGTATTGGTGGGTTTTGATGCCCGCTGGAATTTCCTCGACCGCTTCCAATTGTACAGCCAATTTTTGCTCGACGAGTTTCTATTTTCCGCCGTCGTGCAGCCCGAAGAAAAAGGTTGGTGGGGCAACAAACACAGTTTTCAGACGGGTGTGAAATACATCAACGCCCTCGGCGTGGATCATCTTGACCTGCAAGTGGAGTATAATATGGTGCGGCCATACACCTACTCGCACGGCGATTCGCTCAATGCCTACACGCACTACAACCAGCCTTTGGCGCATCCTTTGTTGTCCAATTTCAAGGAAGTCGTCTGCATAGCGCGGTATCAGCCCACGCCCCGACTCCACCTGACAGCGCGGTACATCCGTTCAAATCTCGGCGAAAATACTCCGACCGAAAACTGGGGCGCCAATCCGCTGCTCCCCAACGGCAACAGGGTGCAGGATTATGGCAATGAGACCGGGCAAGGTGTAGCGGCCACGATTGACATTTTTGGGCTTGATATTTCGTGGATGCTCTACCACAACCTGTACGTTGATTTGAAATATTTGCTGCGCAATAAAGACAGCGCCGACAATGCCCTCGATTTGAAAACCAACCTTTTTGGCCTCGGCCTGCGCATGAATATTTGGAATCAAAACCTTGATTTTTAAAAACTTAAATAATGAACCAACAACCAGCAACCCGAAACCAGCAACCCGAAACCAGCAACCCGAAACCCTATTACGCCCACCCTACCGCCATCATTGACGAAGGCTGTGTCATCGGTGCAGGTTCCAAAATCTGGCATTTCTGCCATGTCATGCCCAATAGCGAAATGGGCGAAAAATGCATCCTCGGCCAAAACGTGATGGTGGCGCCCCGCGTGAAACTCGGCAACAATGTGAAGGTGCAAAACAACGTCTCCATTTACACTGGGGTCGTTTGCGAGGACGACACATTCCTCGGGCCAAGCATGGTGTTCACCAACGTCATCAACCCGCGCAGTTTTTTGGAGCGAAAAGAAGAATTCCGCGTCACGCTCGTCAAAAAAGGCGCGAGCATCGGGGCGAATGCCACGGTGATTTGCGGGGTCACATTGGGCGAATACTGCCTCATCGGCGCGGGTGCGGTGGTGACGAAAGACGTGCCCGATTTTGCCCTCGTGGTCGGAAATCCGGCCAAACATTTGGGCTGGGTGAGCCGACGGGGCATCCGGCTGCATTTCGGCGAAAACGCTGAGGCTGTTTGCTCGGAAAGCGGCGAGCGGTACAAATTGGAAAAAGGGCGGGTACTGTTGATGCCTGCGTGAAACTTTTTGAAATTCAGCCTTGTCTATCTGCATCAAATGCTCCATCTTATGACAGGTCCAAACCCGAACACTGCATTCCCGCTCGCCAACTATGAGCGACTTTGTTTCCTGAAAAACGTCGTCAAAAACCCCAACATCATTGTGGGCGACTTCACCTACTACGATGATTTTGAGGATGTTGCCAATTTTGAAAAAAACGTGAAGTACCTATTCGACTTCACGGGCGACAAACTTTTTATCGGAAAATTCTGCGCCATCGCTTCCAGCGTTACCTTCCTCATGAACGGCGGCAACCATCTCGTGGACGCCGTCTCCACCTATCCTTTTGAAATTTTTGGCCACGGCTGGGAAGGCTCTATGGCGGGAAAAACCTACCCCACAAAAGGCGACACCATCGTGGGCAACGATGTGTGGATTGGTTACAACTCGGTCATCATGCCGGGCGTGAAAATCGGCGACGGGGCCATCATCGGCTCCTGCTCGGTGGTGGCGAAAGACGTGGAACCTTACGCCATTGTCGGCGGCAACCCCGCCCGCGAAATCCGCAAAAGATTCTCCGAGGAACACATCCGGGCACTGCTGGAAACGAAATGGTGGGACTGGGATTTGGAAAAAATCACGCGCAATCTCCATCTATTGACCAGCAATGACGTGGCCGGCCTTTTGAGCGCAAGTTGATTTCGGCGAATTTCCTCAAATTTGCCCCATGCCTTCCACCGTTTCTACCCGCCGAAAGAATGAAGGCGGGCAACCTTCATCTGCCATTAACCACCTGCACGACACCGAGCCGCGCTGGTTTGCCGTGAACACCCGCTCAAAAAGCGAAAAATTCGCACAACGGATGCTCACCAAAAAAGGCATCCACGCTTGGCTGCCGCTGCAAAAACTCATGCGCCGCTATACCCGCAGCATCCGCTGGGTCGAAAAGCCGCTCATTAATTCTTATGTTTTTGTAAAAATCACGAAGGCGCAATATGTGGCCGTATTGGAAACAGAGAACGTGGCGGGCTTCGTGAAATTCAGCAAAAACCTGATAGCTATCCCCGAATCGGAAATAGATTTATTGAAAAGAATAACGCTCGAAGATGGGCTCGACGTGGAGGCCGTGCAGGGCAGTTTTGAAGCGGGCGACCCGGTGGAAATATCGGCGGGCAGCCTCGCTGGGCTGAAAGGCCGCATCGTGAAAGTGGAAGGCAAACGAAAATTCCAAGTGGAATTGAAATACCTGTTCCAAAGCCTTTTGATAACAGTGGATGCAGCGTTTTTGGAAAAGACGCGGTTGGCCATTGATTGATGCCGAACATTTTGAAAGCTCAGCAAACGCCATTCATTTTTCTATCAAAACGATAGAAATTTTCTATAAAGCATAGAAAATACCACATCAGTAAATTGCTGAATTAGCGCATTGCCCTACCCTTTCATCGCCACCGTCAAGGCAAAATATTCATAACCGTTCACGCTCTGTTTGTCGAATGAGTAGCGGAACATTTTGCCTACCACTGTCTGCTTGCCGCCGCCGGTGCTGTGGCGCTCATCCACCGATTTTTTCAACGTGTCGAAACTGCGCTCGTTCAAGGTCAGGAATGTGATGTCGTTCACATTCGTGCGCCAATAAATGACCTGCTCGTAAATGGCAATGCCTTTGTCGGTAGTGTGCCAGCATTTGTAGTATTTCCGGGTATTGGTGGCGCCGGTGCCAGACTCGTTGATAAGGTCAAAACCGAGGTCGAGAATTTTGGCCTCCTTGTCAACAGGGGCGGCTTTTTCGATGACTTGGAGGGTGCTGAGTTCGATTTCGGAGCATTGGGCGGCGAGACGGCCGATGGGGGCGAGGAGGCTCGCCGTTAAAAAGGCACAGGCGGGCAAGAAGGCAAATTTCATTGATTAGTTTTGAAAGATGAAGAACACTGAAAGTGGCTGCAAAGAAACTTGATATGAGAGAAAAAAATATCGTTTGAGAAGTTAAAGTCATTACAACTGAAACAATTTGCCAAGTGAATTTTGCCGTACCTTACACGCAAGGCCTAATATGCTTTGAACATGAAAAACACCCGCCTCCTACTTTCCCTGCTCCTTTCACCCTTTCTTCTTTTCTCCCAAACGCAAACCATCTCTGGCCTCGTGCTAGACAAAGACTCCCGCCAGCCGCTCGTCGGCGCGACGGTGCAGGTGCTGAGCACAGAGCCCGCCATCGGCGCGGTGACAGATGCCGACGGCAAGTTTTCCCTGAAAAACGTCCCCGTCGGTCGCCAACAAATCCAATGCACCTACTTCGGCTACGAACCCTGGCTGAGCGACCCGCTCATCGTCAACAGCGCGCGCGAAACCTATCTCTCCATTTTGCTCACAGAGGCAGTTTTGAAAACGCAGGAGGTCGTCGTCACCGCAAAACGCCGTGGCAATGAGCCGATTAATGAACTCGCCATGCTCAGCACCCGCTCTTTTTCGGCAGAAGAAACCCAACGCTATGCTGCCAGTGCCAACGACCCTGGCCGCATGGCGCAAGCCCTCCCCGGTGTGCAGCCCAGCCGCGACAGCCGCTCCGACATCGTGGTGCGCGGCAACTCCGGCATCGGCCTGCTCTGGCGGCTCGAAGGTGTGGATATCCCCAATCCCAACCACTTCGCCCGGCGCGGCTCGTCGGGCGGCGGCATCACGATTTTTTCCGTCAGTATGCTCGCCAATTCCGATTTTAGCACCGGCGCGTTCCCGGCGGAATACGGCAATGCGTACAGCGGCGTGTTCGACATTCATTTCAGAAAAGGCAACCCCGACAAACGCGAATACACTTTCCGCGCCGGGATGCTCGGCCTCGATTTCAGCACGGAAGGCCCGTTCAAAAAAGGCAGCGATGCGACGTATTTGGTCAACTACCGCTACTCCACGCTCGGCATTTTGAACAAAATGGGGCTGCATCTTGTGGGCGAGCGCATTGACAATACTTTTCAAGATTTGTCTTTCAACCTGTACCTGCCCACCAAAAACAAAAAACATCTTTTCACACTCTGGGGTATCGGCGGCCTCAGCCAAGAAACCGAAAACGCAGTGGAAAACGTGGCAGATTGGGACTCGTATTCAGACTATTACACCCGCGATTTCGATACGAACACGGGGGCAATCGGCGCCACACACACCGCCCTTATCAACGACGACGCTTATTTGAAATCGAGCATCGTCGCCACCGGGCAAGACATAAATTGGCGCAACGATACGCTCGATTCGGAACGCCGCCCGTTCGCCGTCAACTCCGAGCGGTACAAAGAAGGCCGCTATGTGTTGTCCTCTTTTTTGAGCAAAAAATTCAGCCCGCGCCTGTCGCTCAAAACGGGCTTTTTTCTCAATCACATTCCGTACAATTTTTTCCGCGAAACCCTCGGCGACTCCACTTCTATCAATGCCAAAGGCAGCACCCAACTCATTCAGCCCTACGCCAATTTTCGTTTCCGTTTCGGCGAACGCTGGACTTTGACTACCGGGCTGCACGCTATGTTTTTCACGCTCAACAACGATGTCAGCATGGAGCCGCGTTTGGCTTTGAAATATCAAATCGCTGAAAATCAATCCATCAGTCTCGCCAACGGCAACCACAGCCGGGCGCTGCCGCTCGGCAATTATTTCACCCGCATCAACGGGCGAGAAGTGAACCGCGAGGCGGGTTTCGTGAAAGCCGAGCACCTGATTTTGGGCTACGATTTGCTGGCGGGCAAATCGCTGCGTTTCCATGCGGAGGCATATTACCAGAAATTCCGCGACGTGCCAGTGGCGAAAAATCCGGCGAGCAGTTGGAGTATCCTGAACACGATAGACGGTTTTGCAAAATACGAACTGGTGAACGAAGGCGAGGGGCAAAATATCGGCCTCGACCTGAGCGTGGAAAAATCGTTCGCCGGCGGTACATTCTTTATTGTCAGCACTTCCGTGTCGCGCTCGCGATACAAAGATGTGAACGGGCGCGAACACCCGACGGCTTTCGACAGCGGCATATCGGCCACATTCACGGGCGGCAAGGAGTGGGCTTTTCAAAATGCCTCGGTGTTGCAACTCGGCCTGCGCGTCATTTACAACGGCGGCCAGCGGCTCACGCCCTTGCTGCCCAGCCAGCCGGTCAATCGTTATTCACCCGATCCGATTTTGGACGAAAACCGCGCTTTTGAAGAGCGGGTGGAGGCGTATTTCCGCCCCGATTTGCGCATTGCTTTTCGGAAAAACAACCCGCGCGCGGCTTGGTGGGTTGCACTTGACATTCAGAACATTATCAGCCGCCGCAACGTGGATCCAATCAACCGCAGCTACGACCCCGACCTCAACGAGTGGGTGTATCGCGAGCAGTCGGGGCTGACACCGGTATTGAGTTTTCAGATAGACCTATAACGTACTGGATTTACGAAACACGGATGTTCCGTAAACGCCGCGCCCTTTTATCTTTGCCCCAAAAACACCACCTATGGAACAACCCAACAATCCCCTGCATGGCAAAACGCTCCAAACGATATTGGAGGAATTGGTGGAAACCTACCGCTGGGAGGGTTTGGCCTTGTATATTGACATCAACTGTTTCAAGAACGACCCCAGCATCAAGTCCAGCTTGACTTTTTTGCGCAAAACGCCGTGGGCTCGAAAAAAGGTAGAAGAATTGTACCTGCGGACATTCAAATAATCACTTTCCCACCCCACCAAGCACATCTGCTGCGGCCCATTTGGCAGGATGTGCCTACCTTCGGCGCTCAAAATCCAGCGCATTGTTTTATGTCAAAATTTATCAACTTCATCGCCGGCGAAGCGCTCAACCTGTCCGTGGGGTACTTGGCCGGGCTGACGGCATCCACCCTGGTCTCCAAATTTTTTGTCAAAAAAGGATTGGTCAATCTCTGGGGGCTGGCCTCCAAACGGGAAGCGGTCAGGAAAGATGACTACGAATGGCTGATGTTCATTGCCTCTTATGCCATCGGCTTGTTCGTGATGGTGAGCGTGAACTATTTGATGCGAAAAATCAGAAAACCAACCGTGTCCGCACCCGGAAACCTCGGCCACCCAGCCTTGACTCGCCTCTCCACGAATATCCTGCCCTCTGAAAAAAACACCGCTTCTTAAACCAGCCTTAAAATACCATTAAAAGCCCTTAAAAAGGTGCGCAAGTTCCAAAATAACAAGATTGAATCACGAGTTTTGCATTCCAAACCGAACGTTTTTTTATCACTTCAATCAATACTTTCCATGAGTAACACGACAAAATTCATCATTTTTCTGTGCATCGGACTGACGATGACATCCTGCGTGACCAAAAAGAAATTCACGTCGCTGCAATCAGAACTTGACACAGCCAACAAAGACTTGGGCAAATGCGGCGAAAGCCTAAATGCCGCCCTCGCCAAACTCTCCACTTGCGAAAAAGATAAAGATAACCTCAGAAGTGAACTCAGCAGCGCCCGCAGCGCACTCCAACTGCGCGAGGAGCAAATCCGTGATTTGCGGACACAAGTGGACGACTTCAAAGCGCAGCGCGACAAACAACTCGACCAAGTGGGCAACCTCACCGTGCTGTCGCAATCTGCCAACGAGAATATCAGAGAAACGCTGTCCCAATTGGAACGCAAAGACAAATACATCCACCTCCTGCAAGCCGCCAAAACAAAAGCCGACTCCATCAATTTGGCATTGGCCGTCAACCTTAAAAGTGTGCTGAAAGACGGCCTTGAAGACGACGATGTGGAAGTGAAAGTGGACAAAACGGTGGTGTTCGTCAACCTGTCGGACAAAATGCTCTACCAAAGCGGCAGCGCCAATCTTACCTCTCGCGCCAACGAGGTATTGGGCAAAATCGCCACCATCATCGAATCCCGCCCCGACCTCGAAGTCATGGTGGAAGGCTACACCGACAACAAACCCATCAAAACAGCCTGCATAGAGGACAACTGGGACTTGAGCGTGAAACGCGCCACGTCGGTTGTGCGCGCATTGCAGATGAATTTCAAAATCAACCCCAACCGCTTGATTGCCGCTGGCCGGGGGGAATACAACACATTGGCTACCAACGACACCGAAGCCGGTCGCGCCATGAACCGCCGCACCCGTATTATCATCCTGCCAAAAATTGACCAGTTTTACGACTTGTTGAACCCGAACAACGTGCCGAACAAATAAAGGCAATTTGAAGAACTATCGCCCAACCAAGTGTATGTCATGTTGGCTCCGAAATTCGGGGCCAACGTGGCATACCAACAACAAAATGACAAACAATCCTACAACAACGGAAATCCTTTCTGGCTGGCGTTTCTGGCAACGACGGCTTTTCCTTTTGCTCCCCCGAGCAGTCCGAATTGCCCACCGAGCCTACCCCAGCTGGCGAGAAACCCGCGCCGCCCTGCGCGGTTTGCGGGCAGTCATCCGGGAGAATGACCGTATCCGCCACATCACAAAAGGCGCGGTGGTCGGCGGGCGTTTTTTTACTATCATGAGTTATCCCGGCGGGCCATCGGCAGCGCAAGATGTACTCATTAAGAACGAGTTGCACCGCGTCCGGCCCATTCCCAGCCATACGCCCGGCTTATTATTGCTCATCGTCGCGATGACAAAAAAATGCCCGCTCCGCTGCGAACATTGTTTCGAGTGGGATGCCCTGAACGGGTACGACACACTCACAGCAAACGATGTGTTGGGCATTATCCAAAAATTCCAAAAACGTGGCGTGGCGCAAGTGGAACTCTCCGGCGGCGAGCCACTCAATCGTTTCGACGACCTGCTGCGCATCGTCGGGGAAAGCGACACGATTGCCTCGGATTTTTGGATACTGACATCCGGCTATCGCCTCACAGCCGACCGCGCCGAGGCATTGAAAGCCGCCGGCCTCACGGGCGTTTCCGTCAGCCTCGACCATTGGGACGCGGCGCAACACGACCAATTCCGGGGCATGAAAGGCGCATTTGACTGGGCGGAACAGGCTGTTCGCAACGCCCGCGCCGCAGGTTTGGTGGTGGGTCTATCGCTCACGCCGGTGAAACGTTTTTGCACAACAGCAAACTTGCTCCGCTACGCCGACCTGGCCAAACACTGGGGCGCACATTTCATCCGTATCGTGGAGCCACGGGCGGTGGGGCATTATGCTGGCCAACCGGTGGAACTTTCCCCGCTCGAACTTGCTGTGGTTGAGGATTTTGCCCGCACGATGCAACGCGACCCGCACTATCGCGACTATCCGATTATTGATTATTACGGCACATACCAACGTGCGGTGGGCTGCTCTGGCGCGGGCGAGCGCTTTCTCTATGTGGACACCGACGGCGATATGCACGTCTGCCCATTTTGCCAGCATAAATGCGGCAGTGCGGTGCATGGCACGGTGGAAGAAGGTTTGGAAAAAATGAGGCAGGCGAGCGGGTGCCATGCTTTTCCGACGGTGTGAGGCGAAGCTGCAATTTTTTAAAATAACAAGGGCAATGTGTTGTCTAATTTTAAGGTTTACAAAATAAAACATCGAAGTATGAAATTGGTCAAAATCTTCTCTATCAGTGCGTTGGCATCGGCGGCCATGTTCTTTGCCTGCAAACAAGACCAAAAAAAGCCAACTACGCCCACGCCTGAAAATGCCATTGCTTTGCCGCCAGCCAAGCCGGAGGCAGTCCTTTATATCACCACTGTGGACAAATTGAACCTGCGTGAAGAGCCGAACAAAAACGGCAAAGTCATCACCCAATTGGCCGAAAACGCATATCTCGAAGGCACGGGCGAAGTGTCGGCCAACCGGGAGGAGGCCACCCTGCGCGGCCTCACTTGGAACGAGCCTTATCTCAAAGTTGCCACCAACGCGCCAGAGCCGCACACGGGCTGGGCTTATGGCGGCGCATTGCGGCGGGTGTATGCCGGAGCGCGGAGCAACATTCCTGATTTGGACAAACTTTCGCAGCTCTCTTCTTTTCTCAAAACCCTCAACGCCAAGAAGTTGGAAAGCGGGAAAAAGGCCTGGGATTTTGTGAACACCAATTTTTCAGGAGCCAGCGGCCCGCTCGCCGATGCTGCGTTTGTTCTTTTGGAGGGTTTTCTGCGGCGCATGGAAATTGAGGGAGAATTTTACAAAATGACCGAAAAAGTGACATGGGTTGTGGAAGATTATGAAGCCATCGCCAACCACACATTTGACATGAACAAATACCCAGAGTCGAAGTCGCTGGCCGAAAACGGCTTTGAATTGGCGCAAGGCGAGGGCATGGTGTTCCCCACTGTGGCTTGGAACAAGTTGAAATCCTTCTTCAGCCCAAAAGTCACGCCCGCTATGAAAACATATCTTGACCAGCAAACTGTCGAGCAAAACAATCAGGCATGGGACGATGGCGGCATCATTATTTCATTGGAAGAATTGGCCGACCGCGCTGCTTTTTGGGAAAAATTCAACCGAGAAAACCCCTACTTTTTGTTGGCTGAAGAAACTACGCAATCTGAACAATGGACACGCCTCGTGCTGGTGAACGGCGCGGACAACACGCCCACCTATAATTATGAAACACAAGAGATTGCGGAAGATTATAAAAAGGTGTGGGCTTATATCCAGCAAAAATACCCCGGCACCGAATTGGCAAAAACCGCCGAAGAAATAGCCGGCCTCTGCGCCGCCGAGGGCTGGAAACGCACGAAAAAAGTGGAGGATTGGCAGACGAATTTTGCCAATAATAATTAAAAACACATGTCATGCTGAACGAAGTGAAGCATCTGAATCCGAGTCCAGATGCTTCATTTCAATTTTATTTTCAGTTGTTCAAGCAAATAGGAAGCAGAGGTCGTTTCAGAAAACCCCAGCAAATTTCCCACCTGTTGGAATACGTGTTCCGCCCCTGCCCTACTCTCTCGCATCTCTTTCAAAGAAGTTGCCCCCGCCGATTTGGAGAGTTTTTCTCCGTTTTCGTCCGTGATAAGCGGGTGGTGCAAGAAATTGATTTTCAAAAAATTAGTTTCTACCAAACACTCGGCGAGGTAAAGTTGTGCCTGTGTGGATGCCTCCAAGTCAGCCCCTCGAATGACGTGCGTAATGCCAAAATGCACATCGTCTGCGAAGCTCGCCACTTGGTAGGCCGGAATGCCGTCGCGGCGGCGCACCACGAAGTCTGGCAGCGGAAAACCCGGCGGTGTTTTGATGCGCCAAGCCACGTCGGGGTCGTCGAGGCTCAGGTTTTGATTCCGAAATGCTGGTGGATAATTGCCCTCGAATGGCGCGAGATCGCGGCGCGATTTCCGGCAGGCGAAGAGCAAGCCCGCGGCGCGGAGTTTTTCCAATGCATTGAAATAGAGCGACAAACGCCGGTGCTGCGACCAGTTTTTTTCAAAATCTTCAATTCCAGAAGTGACACTTTTTGAAAAAGTGTCACTTCTGGAAACACCCGGCCCTTCATCCCAATCCAGCCCCAGCCATGCGAGGCTTTCAAAAATATCGGCTACATACTCCGAGCGTTTTCGGTCAGCATCGAGGTCGTCAATACGAAGCAGGATTTTGCCGCCCTGGAGCCGGGCGACGAGCCAGTTGAGGGTAAAATTCAGCGCATTGCCGATGTGGAGAAATCCGGAAGGCGTGGGCGCGAGCCGCATTCGGCAGCCCGCCCCGGCAGACTGGGCAAATGAGCGGAATTGTTGCGAAAAGGAAGTCATTTTGTATCGCCGAGTGCTTTCAATGCCATTCTGGCGGCATCGGCAAATTCGGGATTTTTGGGATACAGCCGCAGTATTTCTTGATAAGTGGACTTGGCTTTTTCCGCATCTTTAAGGTCATGCTCATAAACGCGCGCCATCTCAAAAAAGGCTACGGGGGCTTGCGGATGCCATGGGATTTTTTCGCCTATTCGATAGTATAACTGAACTGCTTTGTTCGGTTCGCCGACATTTTTTGCTATTCGCGCCGCTCGCAGCATCAGGTCGGCGTATTTGTTTGGCCCCTCACCTTCCACGAGCGTCGAATAGCCCTCGGCAATTTGAATATAGGATGCTGCCATCGTTTTGTCCAGCACAGGTTGGGTGCGCATTTCCCTTTCCAAACGCACAAGATTGGAGTCAATCCAAGCCATGTTTTTCATCAAGTTTGCGTACATGAGATCAACATCATCGGGTTTGGCCGACAGGTCGGAGGTTGCTTTGTACCTGTAAACCAACCAGATACGAGCAAGCACACCGATTGGCTCAGAAATATCCTGCCCATTGCCGTGGTTTTTCAAGGCCTCGTTCAGAAAACGCACGGCGGTCACATTCTCCTTGTAGCGGGTAAATTTCAAGTCTGCCACCCGCGTCATGTAGTGCAGATTGTCGGCGTGCCGGTCAGGGTATTGCTGCTCTGCCGCTCGGTACAACGCGATCAACGAGTCAGCCTTTTCGGTGGTGTACGCTGCCGCCAACGATTGCTCTAAACCTGCAATTTGAGTGGCAATGTCTGTGCGGGCGCAAGCGAACAACAAGACGCTCAAGACAAAAAGTGACAACAGGGATTTTTCCATAGTGGCGGTTTGAACAAAAAGACAAAGCCATCGGCAGAAGCACGTTTACCAAATTTTTGAAAGGTAGTAAACGTCGCCGGTTTTAATTCACCTGAATACTATCCCGGTTCCGCTGCTCAAACTCGCGGATGATTTCCTCCGGTGTCTTGCCGAGCATTTTCAGCGCAGTCTGCGCGTCGTCTGCGAAGTCGGGGTCGTTCGGATATTTTTGGAGGAAAGATTCATAGATAGATTTTGCTTTGGGAAGGTCGGCGAGGTCGTTTTCATACACAAAGCCGAGCATGAAAAGGGCGGTCGGCGCTTTGGGATGCTGCGGCATCCCGTCGGCCAATTTCGCATAGAGTTCGACCGATTTCTGCGGATTCCCTATCGTTTTTGCCAATCCTGCAGCTTTCAAAAGCACGTCGGCATATTTGGCGGAGTCTGTTTTTTCCACCAAACCCGCCAGTTGTTCAGCGGCCATGATGAATTCTTCCGCCTTCTTTTTGTCGGTCACGGTTGCGCCGCCCATTTCTTTGTCGAGGGTAGCGAGGCGGTCTTCCAAACTGCCAATTTTATCGGCGCAAGAAAAAAACGCGGTAGCAAACAGGGTAAAAAAGAACAGTTTTCTCATTGTTTCAAAAAAATTATGCAGATTGATAAAATTTGATGAAGGTTTATATAATTTGTCAATAAATTTCTATAAACCTTCATCAATTTCTATAAACCCTATCAACCTTTATCAATTATGATATTCGAATTTCCCAAACTGGCTTTTCACCGTCACCTGCTCCCCCGTCGCCCGTTTTACTTTCCCAATAATGCGGGCTTCGATGCCGAATTTTTCAGCAATTGCCATGACCGCATCTGCGTGTCGGGCTGGCAGATAAATTTCCATGCGGTGCCCCATGTTGAACACCTGGTACATCTCACGCCAAGCTGTGCCGCTGCTTTCCTGAATCAGGCGAAATAACGGTGGCAACTCAAAAAGGTTGTCTTTTACTATGTGAACGTCTTTGACGAATTTCAACACTTTCGTCTGCCCGCCGCCGGTGACGTGGATGAGGCCGTGAATTTTTTTGCGATAGTTTTTCAGGATTTCCTGCAACACGGGCAGGTAAGTCCGCGTGGGAGAAAGAATCATTTTCCCGATGCTAACTTCCTGATTTTCAATTTTTATTTTTTCTGTCAAAAGTTTGTTTCCCGTGTAAACTACCTCTGTCGGCAGTTTGGGGTCAAAACTTTCCGGGTATTTATCGGCATATATTTTTGACAAAACATCATGCCGGGCAGCGGTGAGGCCATTGCTGCCCATGCCGCCATTGTACGCGTCTTCATAAGTGGCCTGACCGAAAGATGCGAGGCCAACAACCACATCGCCGGGGCGAATGTCATTAACCAAAACTTCGCTGCGTTTCATGCGGGCGAAGGCCGTGAAACCCACGTCAATCGTGCGCACGATGTCGCCCACATCCGCCGTTTCGCCGCCCGCAAGATGGATGCTCACGCCATGCGACTGCATTTTTTCTATAAAATCCGAGGTGCCGCGAATCACCGCCGCGATGACCTCGCCGGGTATCAAAGTTTTGTTCCGACCGATGGTGCTGCTGAGCAAAATATGGTCGGTGCAGCCCACACACGCCATGTCGTCGAGGTTCATCACGATGGCATCTTGCGCCACGCCGGGCCACACAGAGAGGTCGCCCGTTTCGCGCCAATAGAGATAGGCAAGGCTGGTCTTGGTGCCGGCGGTGTCGGCGTGGAGGAGGTTGCAATGTTTGGCGCTGCCAGCCGCCAAATCGGGGAGAATTTTGCAAAAAGCATTGGGATACAAGCCTTTGTCCAAGTGCTTGATGGCGGCGTGGACTTCGTCTTTGGAGGCGGACACGCCGCGCAAATCGTATTTTGTTGCTGGTTGTTCGTTCATTGTTGTTCGTTCGTGGAGGATACAAATTCTTGCAGCATGACAAAAACGGTCAACGAACAATGGATTTTATTTCTCCCATGAACGGTGTTTTATTGTTCGGTCGTAAACGTGGTAAAAAATGGCCTTATCGAGGTCGGTGAATTGTTGGTTGCGGCGCGCCATCACGGTAGCCGCGGTGGTGCAAGCATCGGCGAATTTGTAGGTGCGGTAGCCGCCACCGTCGCCACCCCAAGCAAAGTCGGGGATAAAGTTGCGCAAAAAACCCGCCCCAAATACATTGGCAAAAACGCCCACGACCGTGCCTGTGTTGAACATCGTGTTGATGCCGCATTTGGCGTGGTCGCCCATGATGAGGCCGACGAATTGTTGGCCGGTTTTTTCAAAACTCTCGCTCTCGTAATCCCAGAGTTTCACCTCGCCGTAGTTGTTTTTCAGGTTCGAATTGTTGGTGTCTGCGCCGATATTGCACCATTCACCCAGCACCGCGTCGCCAAGAAAACCATCGTGCGCTTTGTTGGAATTGGCAAACATGATAGAGCGCGTCACTTCGCCGCCCACCCGGCAGCCGGGGCCGATTGTGGTGGGGCCGTAGATTTTCGCTCCCATTTTAATAATTGTGTCTGAACCGATTGCGACTGGCCCGCGCAACCCTACACCTTCCATGACTTCCGTATTTTTGCCAATATAAATCGGACCGGCGGTCACGTTGAGCGTACAACATTCCATCGTCACGCCCTCTTCGAGAAACAAATTTTGCGCAGGGCCGACCACGTGATTGGTGGCCGAAACGGGTTGAGATTTGCGGCCTTTCGTAATCAATGCAAAATCGTCGGGGATGGCCTGTTTGTTCAGCAAGGTCAATTCCCATAAGTGTTTCACTTGCACGATAGGGATGTTTCCTTCCAATTCCAAACCCTGCAAAGAGTGCACTTCCTCATCCTCAATGAGTTGTTCGAACTGCACTTCGTTGAGGCGGGCAGCCACGAGTTCGCCGTTGAGCAGCAGGGCTTCGCTGGGTTTCAGTTCCTTGATTCGATTGCAGAGCAGTTCGTTGGGAAGGATGCCCGCATTGACGATAACATTCTCATCTTCAATGTTTATCGGGAATTTTTCCTGCAAATACTCCTGCGTGATATACGAGGCCGTGCCGCGCAGGAGGTGTTCCCATTTTTCGCGCAACGTAAGAATGCCCACGCGCAGTTCGCCCATTGGGCGGGTGGCCGTTAGGGGCAAAAGATGATTGCGGGCATCAGAGTCGAAAAGGATGATATTCATTTCGTTGATGGTTGTTGGCCCTTGGTTGTTTGTTTGAAAAAATCTTGACAACTAAGAACTCGGAATAAAAAAAAGTCCCGACGTGCGGGAAGCGTATCGGGACTTTCAAAAATCGCACCGTTAAGGGGGCGATTACTTTGCGAATTTTGCAAATTTCTTGTTGAATTTGTCAATACGGCCAGCCGTGTCCACAAATTTCATTTTGCCTGTGAAGAACGGATGGCTGTATGCCGAAATCTCCATTTTCACCAGCGGGTATTCGTTACCGTCTTCCCAAGTCGTGGTTTCTTTTGTGTTGATGCAAGATTTTCCGAGGAACGCATCGTCCGTCGAAATGTCTTTGAACACTACTATGCGGTAGTTGGACGGATGGATATCTTTTTTCATGACCTTTATTTTTTCAAAAATTTGTTGTAAACCTGTGCTTTCAGAATTCGAGGCGCAAAAGTAGGAATATGCGGCCTTGTTTTCAAAACATTTTTTGGAAAAAATACTTACAGGCACTTTGCCAAAATCGCTTGGTGAATCCGCCACACCTGCGGAATCAACGCTTGAGTCCCGTCGTTCGCAATGACAAAATCCGCCAACACCACCTTTTCCGTCTCCGATATTTGGCTTGCCATGCGAGCCCGCACCTGCTCTTCCGTCACACTATCGCGCTGTACCACCCGCTGGATGCGCAAAGTCTCCGGCGCAGTCACAACTATCAGAAAATCAAGGAACTGATGGCTGCCACTTTCTATTATCAGCGCGGCTTCCTTCAAAGTATATGGCACTCCCAATGCCGATTGCGCCTCGTGCCAACTGCGGCTGTGGCGCTCTACGGCTGGGTGAACCAAAGCATTGAGAGCGGCCAATTTTTGCTTGTTTTCAAAAACGACTTTGGCGACAAACGGGCGGTTGTACACCCCATCCGACGTGTAGGCTTCTTGGCCAAAAATTTCCACAATTCCTTTTTTGAGAGCATCCTCGTTGTTTATCAGCCATTTGGCCCAGTGGTCGGCGTAATACACCGGGATGCCGAGTGCTTCAAAAATCTGGCATACGGTCGTTTTCCCGCTCCCGATGCCGCCAGTGATGCCGACGCGAGGGCAGGTTCGTTGATGGTTGTTCGTTGTTTGTTGTTCGTTGTTCAAATCTTCGGAAACATTGAAACTTGCTTCAAGGCCGTTTTGAAAAAAGGCCAAGTCGGCGGGGCGCTAAGTAATTGAATATCATCGGCGAAGGTAGAGTCTTCGTCCAAAAAACGGAACACGAGCGGGGCGGGCAATTTTTGAAACAAGCCGGTGAAAAAATCCTTGCCGCTGACGGCATTTTCTCTCAAAACCCGCAGCATGACCGAGTCGTAGAATCGGTAGCGCCAATCCGAACGGAGGAGCGCGGGGTCAGGTTGGCCGTTTTTTTCCCAATCGGCGGCGAATGCGCGGAGTTTGCGTTGCGTCCGCTTGAAGGCGTAGCCGCTCGATGCTTTCACAAACCCGCCCGCCGTGCCAATGTGAATGACCCTGCCCTCGGCGGTCGGCGTGAACGGATAATCGCTCATCGGTATCACGCCAAACTCTTCTTCAAGCACACGGAATTCCTTGATTTTCAGAAACTCGTGGATATAACGCCCGAGTTCGACATCGTACTCCGCCGCCGGGCAAAGCCCCGGAGAGAACACGGTGAACTCGACCAAAGCGCGGGTCGCGGAGAATGGCAGGACGTACACGAAGCGGGTTTCGCCCTTCTGTCCGAGCCGATAATCCATGAACGTCACCACCTCGGGGTCGAAAGCCGGAGCGGGCGTTTCGATGAAATAACCTTTGAAATGTTGGAGCAGGAAAGTAAAATTGGGGATTGGGGATTGGGGATTGGGGATTGGGGTAAATGATGGATTCGGGTACAAGTCGCTCGCCTTGGGCAAAACGGGAATTTTCGTGAATGCAGAATTGAAAACCCAGTCGCCCGCAAAATCACCTGCCTCTGTTTGGACGGTTCCGGTTTGGGTATCCAAGCCGAGAATATTGGCTGTAACACGCTGAATATTAGTGGTTTTGCCCAATTCATTTTTTACCCAATCGTAAAAATCCAGACCACGCACCATGCGGTAGCGGTAAGGCGCGATGGCGAGCGAGGCTTCAAGATTTTCTCCGAAAAAAAGGCAGTTGTCCCAACTTTTGAACACGACGGGCGGCAATGTCTTCACCTCCTCGTCGGTCGCCCAAAAGCACCAAGTTCGGTCGTTTTTCGTCTTTTCGTCGCGGTCAATCAGCAGGACTTTTTTGTCCCGAAAAAACGGGCGCCGGGCGCATTCGAGCGCCAACGTGAGGCCGGAAAGGCCAGAGCCGGCAAGTATGATGTCCCATTGTTTGTTCGACATGGCGATTTGGAAAATGACTTTTTCCAAAAATGGTTCAGCCCGCCTCGTACAAACTTTCGGAAAATTTGGCATCTTTCAAAAAGTTCGGCATCGTCGTTGCAGGAAATTTTCGATTTTTGCCCGCTTTTTTCTCTTTTGTAAAAAATTCAAAATCAAAAATTTATGTTTAAAAACAACCTTTTGAAAATAGGGCGGCATCTCGTTGTTTTCTTGGCATCAGCCTTTTTGCTGGCCAGCTGTATGCGCTCCACCTCGCTCACCGTGCTGCAGCCAGCGCAGTTCAAAGTGCCGGAACACATCTCAAAAGTCGCCGTGGTGGACCGCAGCAAACCTTCCAACGGCTGGCTCAACGCGCTCGAAGGGCTGTTCACGGGAGAAGCAATCGGGCAAGACCGCCGCAGCCGCGAGGAAGCGGTGGCCGGCCTCACCAACGCGCTCACCCGTACCCCGCGTTTCACCGTCGTCCGCACAGGCATCGAAATGTCGGGCAGCAAAGCGGGCGTAAACCTGCCCCCGCCGCTGGAATGGCGAGAAATAGAGCGCATTTGCAGCGAGTACAACGCCGACGCGGTGGCCACCATCGAGTCTTTCGACTCCGACAATGCCATCAATACCCGCCGCGTGGACGAACGAAAAAAGGACAAAAACGGCAAACCATACACGGAAACCCGCTTCGATTCGCGGCAACGGACAGGCGTGCGCATGGGCTGGCGTTTGTACGACCCGAAAACGCGGGTCATCCTCGACGAATTTGTGACCGACGATTACCTCGAACGCAATGCCTCTGGCCGCACCGAGCGGGACGCGGTGGGCAGGCTTCCCTCGCAGGTGTCGGTGACGCGCGATGTGGCCTACAATGTGGGGCTGGAATATGGCGCCCGCATCGCCCCGACGTATGTGCGCGTGGGCCGTCAGTATTACGCAAAAGCAAAAGGTTACAAAACCCAAATGAAGCAGGCAACCCGGTATGCGCAGGGTGGCGATTGGGAAAAGGCTGCCAATATTTGGAAAAACATAGAGCCACGGGCAAAGGCGGGCGACAACCGCAAGGCCGCCGGTCGCGCCGCTTTTAATATGGCCGTGGCCGCCGAAAAAAATGGCAACCTCGATATCGCGCTCGATTGGGCGCAAAAGGCGTGGAACGATTATGGAAATAAAAAGGCGCGAAATTACATTCATACTATCAAGCAGCGCCAAAATGATGTCCGCAAGTTGGAATACCAAATGCCGGGCAAACGAGTTTGAGAAACAGCAAACATCCCGAAAGCCAACGTTGAAAAAAATTATGGAAAATACACAAAATCAAGCGGTTGAATACGCAAAAAGTGGTCTCACGGAACAATTCGTGAAGCAGCGGTTTGTACCGTTCCTGAAAGATTTTTACCGAAACCGGTACGAGCCGCTGCCCGATTCGATTCAGGTCAATCTCGACAATGTGAGCGAAGGTGGCTTGGTGGCCGACGGCATGATAACATTCCGAAAAAGCGACGGCTCGCCTTTTGTTTGCACCTACGAAGCCACCTCGCGCGACAAATCTGAAGAGGTGAAATACGCGCTCAACCTCGTTTATTTTCTGTGGGATTCTGCTGCTTTTGGCGCGGTGTGCGCAGCAGTGGCATACGCTATCTTTTATCGAAGCCAACTTGAGTGGTTGCTCGATTTGGGGTGGACGGGCAATCTCGGCCTTATCCTCGGCGTGTTCATGATTGGCTTTTTTGGCTGGTATTTTCTCATGCAGTCTTGGCGCAAATACCGCTACATCTACGCCATCGAACAATTCAAGCAATATGTGGCCGACGAACAATGGGTCGCGCTAGCCGAAGATGTGTTCCCCGCGCCGCACGACCCCTATCTGACGGAGTTGAAAAGCCAGTGCGTGTACAATGGCTTTGGCTTGGCGCTGGTGCCAGCGGAAGGGTTGGTGCGGGTGTTGAATGCCCCCTCGCGGCTCCGGGTATTTGGCAAAGACCGCAAAATGGTGGGCTGGGTGACACGCGCTCAATGGTACAAGACGATGTCGCAAAACATGGCGACCATGACCAATTACCGTGCACCCGACGCCGTGCGAGAATTTTTGAACAAATTGGTGCGCCCGATACAATACTATGTTTTTCAGCCGATTAAAAAATATACATGGGCCATCGCGAGCAAACCATTCGGACAAACCGCGTCGGTTTACTCCCGATTTATGAGCGGCCAAACGGTGCAAAAATGGGTGTTCGGTCTGGCACTGGCACTCATCGTCCCGATGTGCTACGAGATACTGACGTTCAGCGAGGTGGACATGGCTGATCTGGAAAAACTGCAAAACTGGAAAGGCGGCGAAAACCCCGAAGACCAGCGCGGCTATGTGCTCGACGCGCCGCCAATCCCATACGATGGCAAACCACCGGCTATCCCCAAACAATACCCGGTGCTCATGGACGCGCCCATTGACAACGACATCCAAACGATTGATTTGAGCGGCGATGGCGACGATGACGTGCAAACCATCAACCTTTCGGGCGACGACGAGGAAGAGGCGGACATCAAACCCACAAAGCCTGCACCTAAACCAAAACCTAAACCCAAGCCCAAACCTGCCACATCGCCGGCCAATGACCCCTGCGCAAGATTAGGCAACAAAAAAGGCTGGGTGATTCAGGACAACGTGTTCAGTTTCAAAGAAAATGCGGCAGCGCGGGTGGCGGCTATCGAAGCAAAAGGCATCAGCGCCAAATCAACGCCGCGCAGTTGTTTTGAGGCGGGCGAAAGCGGTTACGTCGTCTGGCTCGGCAACGTGCAAACGACGGAAGACGCCGCCCGTTCGACCGCATCGGCATTGGAAAAAACCTTGCAAAGCGCGGGTTTGAAAAAAGGGAAATTGTTTCTGCGGAAGGTGAATTGATTTGGCCTAACAAACTGACTACCAGTGTTTTTTAAAAAAAAATCCGCTCCTGAAAAAGTCGTCAGCATCGCCGCACTCGGCTTTTTGGGCGGGATGTTGTTGTCGTGGCCGTTGTGGAACGAGGCCGCCCGATTGGGGTTTCCGCTGGTTCCGGTTTGGGGCGAGGCGACCAAACCGCCGCTTTTGGGCAGTTTTGTCCATCATGCGAAGCCCGTTGGGCTGGTCATTTTGCTGTTGCTCAACTTTTTCTTTTCCGAGAAAAAATGGCTGCTCGCGGCGCTCATAGTTTGGACAACCGTGCTTTGTTGCCTCGATATCAATCGTTTGCAACCTTGGGTGTGGTTCTACTTGTTAGTTTTTGTCGCCATGTTTTTTGGGAAAAAAGAAACCGAGATCTCGACCGCCCATGCGTTCAAATGGCTGCTCGCGGGCGTTTATTTTTGGAGCGGCTTCAACAAACTCACACCCTATTTCGCCGAGGACAACTTCTCGTGGTTTTGCGGGGCATTCGCTTTTACAAAACCATTTGGCCAATATCCCGCGCTGGGTTACGCCGTCGCTCTGATTGAAATGTCGTTCGCGGCAGGTTTGCTTTGGGAAAAAACGAGGCTTTATTTCCGATGGACAGTTGTTGGCTTTCACGGAGTTATCATTTTGTTTTTGCTAAAATTGGATTGGAACTGGGTGGTGATTCCGTGGAATCTGGCGATGGCGGCGATGGTGTGGGTACTGAATCTCCACCCCTCTCCGTTAACCCCACCCCCGACCCCTCCCCTAAAAGGGAGGGGAGACATAGAGATGTCGCAACTCCCCTCCCTTTTAGGGGAGGGGTCGGGGGTGGGGTTGGCTTGGCTCGCCCCCATGCTCTACTTTTTCAACCTTTGGCCACACACGCTTTCTTGGCAACTCTACTCCAACACCCAGCCCGAGGCGACGTTTTTTGCCGAAAAAGGCGCAGGGTACGCCAGTGTTGAATCGGAACAGATGTGGGGAAAATATGCTTTCGATGACGGTACCAAGATTTTGCTCGACGACTGGGCAACCGACGAATTGAAAGTGCCGATGTTTGCCACCGTGCGCACATTTCGCCAAGTTGGGAAATACCTTTGCCCCCATTTTGTCAATGACAGCACCGGGCTTTACATCCTGACGGTGCATCATTGGAACAAATCGGCGGAAAAAATGGAGAAAATCCACTGCCGCGAATTATTGGCGAAATGACGAATGACAATTTCCACCATGACAAAAAACTCCCTGCTTTGGAAAATAACACCGCCCGGCGGCCCGGCTTCTTATCTGTTCGGCACTATGCACGTCCGCGACCTGCGGGCGTTCGGCTGGTTAGACACGGCAAAAAAGCATCTGGCTGAATGTGAGGTATTTGCGACCGAATTTGACTTTTCCGATGCCGACGAAACCGCGTTGGCGACCGTGTTGCAACTGCCCAACGGCGCTACTTTGGACACGCTCTTGAGACCCGGAGTTTGGAAAAAACTCGATGCATACAGCAGCAAAAAACTCCGCATCCCGTCAGCAAACCTGCGCCATCAGCACCCGATGACGGTGATGACCGTCCTCTCCACGGCCTCCTTGCTGGACGAATCGGCGCACTCGCTGGACGAAACGCTGTGGCACCACGCCCGCTCGTTGGGCAAAATCACCACCGGCGTGGAGACCTTCGCCGACCAACTTGCCACGCTGCACAAAATCCCATTTGAGCAACACCTGAAAAGCCTTACTTGGCTCCTAAAAAACTATGGCCGCCAAAAACGCCGCCTCCATAAAATGATGAAGTGGTATGCTGCCGGCGAAATCCAGCAACTTTACCAAGCCGCAAAAAAGGACGCAAAAGGAATGCGCCGCGTCCTGCTATACGAGCGCAACGTATTGATGGCCAAACGTTTTGAAGAAATCGCCCGCGAACACTCACTGTTTTGCGCCGTCGGCGCGGGACATCTGGCTGGCGGGAAAGGAATGCTTCGGTTGTTGAAAAAAACGGGGTTCAAAGTGAGCCCCGTCAAACTCAATAACTCGTCCGACGACTTTAAGTCGTCGGACGAGTAGGCAATAGAATGGCAATTTTTGACGAATGGCAATGCTCCCTATCCTCTCGCTGCCCTACCTCCCGCCCGTCTCGTGGTGCGCTGCCGCATGGAACAGCGAGAATGCCCATCTGGAAGCCTGCGAAAACTACCAAAAAGGCTCCCTGCGCAACCGGTGCTACATCGCCGGGCCGAACGGCATCCAACGCCTGAGCATCCCGCTCGCGAAAGGCAAACACCAGCAAACCCCTATCCGCGAAGTCCGAATCGCCTACGACGAACCCTGGCAGCGGCAGCATTGGCGGACTATCAAAACGGCTTACGGCAATGCGCCGTTTTTTGAACATTATGCCGACGAGATTGCTCCTTTTTATGAAAAACGGTACGAGTTTTTATTTGACTACAACCTTGATTTTCTTGTGTTTATCTTGCAAAAAAAACTCGATTGGGAAGGCTACTTTGTCATGACACACGAATGGTGGCCGACCCGAAAATGGGAACCTGCCACAGATTTGCGCGACGCGATTCCGGGCGAACCGGGCGAATGGCCTGCATGGTTTGACCCGGCTCGCTATTCGCAGGTGTTCGAGGAACGAACTGGGTTTTTGCCCAACCTGTCGGTGCTGGACTTGCTGTTTTGCTGCGGCAAACAGAGTGGGACAGTTTTAGAGAAATCTGTGAAAACGGAAACCTAAAATCTTGCGAGACTGACCATCGCTCACCCCCGCGCTGCTTCCACAAACTGCTTCAGCAATTTGTTTTCGTTCTCGTCCTTGAAGCGTTTCAATATTCCCTCCGAGTGTTCCAAGAGGGTTTTCAGCTGGTCAAAAGGCATTTTTTCGTACATTTTTCCGCCGGGGAAATGGCATGGCGAGCAGCGATCTTGCAGCATGGGCTGGATTTGTGCGGAAAAACTGACGGTGTCGGCGGCTGGCTCGGCGGGTGCATTTGCGACAGCACCGGTAGCTTCGTCCGCAGAAACGGGTTTGTTTTTAAACGGAAAACAAAAAGTCATGCCGCACAGCAGGAGAAACAAAAATGTTTTCATGGCAGAAGAACCAAAAATGATATCGTTATGGCCCCACAAAAATAACCGCCTTTGCTACCTTTCCCCAAAAATTACGGCCTATCTCATGTCCCTTTCCTGTCAAAAACACCTTTTCAGCCTCGACCCGCAAATGCACTACATCAACGGCGCATATATGTCGCCCATGATGCGTTCGGTGGAGGAGGCGGGCATTCGCGGCCTCCTGAACAAACGCTCGCCCAACCGCATCGCGCCGCAGGACTTTTTCAGAGCGCCGGAGCAGTTGCGCGAGTTGTTTGCCCGATTGGTGCATGCGCCGTCGGCAGAGGAAGTGGCACTCATCCCATCGGTCTCTTATGGCATGGCCGTTATTGCCAAAAACTTGAAAGCCGAGCGCGGCCAAAAAATCATCGTCGCGGAAGCGCAATTTCCCAGCAACATCTACCCGTGGCTGACTTTGGCGCAAGAAAAAGGTCTTGAAATTCAATTGATTGAGATGCCAGACGAGCCGGAACGCCGCGGCCAGCGTTGGAACGAGCACCTGCTCGCCGCCATTGACGACCGCACGGCATTGGTGGCTTTGGGGCATATCCATTGGGCGAACGGGACTGTTTTTGATTTGGAAAAAATTGCCGAAACAACGCACCGGCACGGCGGCCTCGTGGTAGTGGACGGCACCCAGAGCGTGGGCGCATTGCCGATGGACGTGCAGAAATTCCAACTCGACGCGCTCATCTGCGCGGGATACAAATGGCTGATGGGGCCGTATTCGTCGGGTTATGCGTGGTTTGGCCCAGCGTTTCTGGGCGGGCGACCTGTGGAGGAAAACTGGATAAACCGCCTCCACAGCGAGGATTTCGCGCGGTTGGTGGATTACCAAGCAGCATACCAGCCCGGTGCGCGGCGTTTCGACGTGGGCGAGCGCAGCAATTTTATCATCGTCCCGATGTGCATCGCGGCGTTGGAACAATTGCTGGCTTGGGGCGTGGAAAATATTCAGGTTTACTGCCAGAACTTGATTTCGGATGCGATTCAGACTTGGAGTCAACACGGTTTTTGGACGGAAGACCCGGCATGGCGAGCGGCGCACCTGTTTGGCATTCAACTGCCTGCGCACATCGAAGCAAGTGTTCTGCAACAAAAATTGAGAGAAAAAAACGTCTCCGTCTCGGTGCGCGGCGATTTTGTGCGCATCTCGCCGAACGTCTATAACGACGCGGCGGACATGGCAGCCTTGACGGAGGTGCTGACTTCTTTTTGAGCAAAGAAAAACCGGCAATCGCTCAATACGATTTGGTCAAACTAATCAACCGGTCTTTGATGGCGCTTGGCTTATTAGCGGCAGCCTTGTCCGCAAATGTGCCGTTTTTCTCGACGATAAAATACTGCGGCACCGTCTCCACGCCATAAGCGGCGGCGACATTGACGCCACTACCCGACGACGCGAGCAAATTGCGGCCTTTGAAGCTGCGCTCGGCCAGCAGCGACCGCCATTTGGAAGGGCTTTCGTCAATGGAAATATTGACGATTTCGATGCCGTATCTGTCCAATTCGGCGGCATACTTGTCAAAGGCCGCCATTTTTTCCAAACACGTGCCGCACCAACTCGCCCAAAAATTGAGATAGACAACGTGACCGCGCATCTGTGTCAGCGATACCTCGTTGCCTTTTTCATCATTGGCCGTGAACGATGGCGCGGGTATTCCGGGCGACACACGGGCGACTTTTTCATACAAATCTGTCACTTTCGCCTCAAAGGCAGGGTGCTCGTTGGTTTTGATAAAATCCGTGTAATAAGGCAATATCTCGCGATAACGCTCGCCGGTGAAAGCCTGACGAATCATCTCGGAGCGGAAAAATGCGAGTGGTTTGCCGCGCAGCATATCGCCCGCCAGCGCATATTGTCCGGCGTAGTAATTGTCCGTTTGCTCGTCTTTCAGCAAATGCCAAGCAATGAGCGCCTGTAAAAATTGTCGGTACCAATCGTTGCTGATGGCCTCGCTAAAATTGGGCGCTTCGTACAAAAAATCGAAAAATGTTGGCTGCACCGAATGGCGTTTGGCGAATACATGGCCGTAGAACAACAGGTGGTACGCCCATGAATAAGTGATGTCGGCAGAAAGCCATGTAGAAAAAGCGGGGGTCAGCGCACCAGCGTTTTGTTTTGAAAAATTACGCAGCAGCGTCAGATTGAAGGCTTTCCGGTCGTCGAGAAAACCCTTGAACGCTGCCGGGTCAAGATTTTCCATCCGTTCGTGCATGATGGGTTCGACCACTGCCCACCAATGCCCGATTTTAAAACGGAGATTGTTCATCTCGTCGTAATCGGGCGGGTTTTCCTTAAAATATTGAAGCAACAAACGGTTGTTCGCGCCGGCGCGACCGCCAAATTCGACCGGGAGCGAAAACCGGAAGGCATCGGCCTGAACGGTCAAAGTGTCGTTGGGTTCAAGAAAAACGGGCAGACTGTTGTAGTTAAAAACGAGGAAAGCCAACTGCGGTTCTGGCAAAATGGCTTCGAGCGAAAACGACAATTGGTCGTCCAGCAGCACCCAGTAAGTGTCGCTGTGGCCATCCACATAATAATGCGGCACAAACAGCTCGACACGGGCACCGGGCTGGGCATTTTTGAAAGTGCCGGTGATGTGTGCGGCGTGAGCCGAAAGGCAGAGAAATGTAAGCAGGATGACAATAAGGCAGTATTTCAGCATGGATGACGGAATTTGAAAACTGACGCGAAAGGTAGGTCGTATCTCATACGTCCCGAACGGCCATTTTGGTTTTTCCACATTTTTTAACGAACACCAACGCACATGAAAGTTTTTTCCATCCTAAACACAACCATGCTTTTTTGTCTGCCATTTGTGTCGCAAGCACAAAGTCTTTTGGGCGATTTTATGAACGGCAAAGGCTTGAGAGCCATAGCGGTTTCATACACCGCTGAACGGTAGGCGAGGCATTTCTCGTGCCCGCAGATGCCGACGTGGTGCCGATTTTCAACAAAATGGTGGTAAATAGCGTATCGCTCTACGCTACTTACGGGGTCCAGTCATCCCCGATATTCAGGCAACCAAAGGGGTTGTGCATTTGATTGACAGGGTGCTGTTGCCGTAAGATGGTTTAGAAGGGTTTAGAATGGTTTAGAAAAAACAATTGGCTCTGAAAGTCAATAATTTGAGTTTCAAACCTAAACCATTCTAAACCCCTCTAAACCTTCCTAAACCACTCTAAACGGGTCGTCTATTATTTGCAACTTGAAGGCACTGGGATTTCCCGGTTTTGTTTGCTCACGAAAAACAAATCCACACAACCTTCCACCGTGCGCCCGTTTTTGTAAAGTGCCATGCCCCGGAGATGCCGGATTTTGTGGTCAGCCGGATAAAGCCGCACCGCTTTGTCGAGTGCCTCCAAACCGGCATTGAATGTGGTGTTTTTATCGGTGAGGACAGTGTTTTCCAGCGATTTGTAAATCTGCTCTTTATATTCTTTGAGCGCGTCGGGGCAGACAGCGCCGTTTGTCGCAAACGGGAAAGAAAGATAATATTGGGTTTCGTCGCCCAAGCCCGGATATTGAACGCGCCATTGCCCGTTGGTCTCTTGGAGGAAGGTGCTGACGGCAGTTTTAAATTCTTTGCCGAGGTTGTTGTAGTCAATTATCTCAATCCCGGCGACCCCACCCGTTTGCCGGTTGATTCTGAACTTTGCGTCAACCACACCAAAAGAACAGGTGCTGCCGTCTTTGCCTTTCGGCAATTTGAGGTAGCTGCTCTGAAAATCCTCGTACCCTAATTTCCCGGTGATGAAAAAAGGCCTTGGATCTGCCGATGCCAATTTGGTCACAGAGCGGGCGTTGCTTTTTATCCTGAAACGCAGCGTCGTTTTGAGCAGCACATTCACCTTTTGGCCTTTTTCTTCGCCCGGCAGCCAGCCGATATTTTTTTCGTTTGCCAAGTTGAAAAGACGCCTGGTTTCTTCACCACAGCCCAAACCGAGGTCGTTTTTGAGCAGCACATTTCGGATTTGCCCGTCTTTGCCCACCACGAACTCAACGTGAATATCTCCTTCCAACCCCACCCGGAGCGCATCTTCGGGATACACCATATTGCGGTTGAAAAAATCGTCCAGAAAATCCAGCGAGCAATCTCTTATCTGGTCGTCTCTTTTGCCCTTTTGCCGACAAGAAGCAAAAGCCGGCACGTCGTCTGGCAGTTCGTGCACATCGTCGCTGCCGTCGGAGGCAAAAATGGTCGGGAATGCCTTGTTCCTGCCCTCCCAACTGTAATGCACCGTCACCATCACCGGAGCGCGCACCGCCTGCCCTTCAAAAATACCCGGCATCCATTTCATGCCATTTTGTTCCATTTTTGTGAAAACGGCGAGCGCGTTCGCGTCGTACTCTTTGATGCCGAGTTCAAGTATTCGTGGGGAATGGATCCTGCCGTCCGCATCCACCGTGACGCGCACCCGCACTATCACGGGTTTGAAATCCGGCGCTTTGGCCAATTCTGGGTATTTGAGATTTGCCTCGATGAACTTTTGCAGTTCCTCTTCTGCGCATTTTATCTTTTCCTCTGTAGTTGACGACGCAAATTCGCAACCTGGGAAACGGGGCTGCTGTCCCAAATTGTTCAGTCCGTTTTTAGCACCTTGATTTTTTTGAGTGACCACAATCGCCGCAGATTCCCCATTTTGAGCAGCGACTGGGTTGGGCAACAGGCAAGAAAAGAACACCATTGTCAGTGCGACAAATGTTCGTGTAGCATTTTTTAGCATAGTTGTTTGATGTGTGTGAGCAACAAAATAGAGTTTTCGTGAAAGTGCATTTACCACAGAGTGAAGGAGTAAAAGCACGGAGTACACAAAGTGTGATTTTTGTCAAAAACAATTCTCTGTGATTTGACTCGGTGAACTCTGTGTTTGAAAAACAACTTTCGCAAAAAGCCTAATGAATATTCGCAAATGAAGTACGCTCGGATTCAATTTGAGCGAAATAAAGGTGGGGGCGAAAGCCTAAGGAACGGTGCCGAAATAAAGTACCAAATTGATGCTTATCTTTTGCTGCCATATTTCCTCTTTTTTCGCTCAAATAGCACTGCTATGCTCGCTCAAAAACAGAAAATCTGACACCAAAATCTGTTGCCTGAATTTCATACTTTATTCCAGCACCGTTCCTAAAATCAGGAGGGTCTGTAAAAATTTTCAAGAATAGTGCCAGAGTGCCTGTCGGTCTTGGCCAGCCGCTTTCCCGCGCCTTCGTGCTACTGCGGTTTATTTTTGGTTTTTCAGTGAAGCGATTACCTTCACCCCACCAAAATTTCCTGCCCGCGCCACTCCGACCACACCATGCACTGCGCCCGCGCAGGCATTCATCATTTATCGTTCAAAATTCAACATTCAGTATGAGCCGTTTTCGCCCCGGTGTCCTGCACGGACAGGAAGTCACCGACCTTTTCAACTACGCCAACGAGCACAATTTCGCCCTGCCCGCCGTAAACGTCATCGGCACCAATTCGGTGAATGCCGTTTTGGAAACAGCCGCCGCCGTCAACAGCCCGGTCATTATTCAGTTTTCGCACGGCGGCGCAGCCTTTTTTGCCGGAAAGGGACTTACCAACGATGGCCAAAAAGCCTCCATTCTCGGCGGTGTTTCTGGCGCGCAACACGTCCACGCGATGGCAGAGGCTTATGGCGTGCCGGTCATTCTGCACACCGACCATTGCGCACTGAACATCATTTCGTGGGTGGACGGTCTGCTCGACGCGGGCGAACGTTTTTTTGAAAAAAATGGCTACCCGCTGTACAGCAGCCACATGCTCGACCTATCGGAAGAGCCGCTCCACGAGAACATCGAGATTTCGGCAAAATACTTCTCCCGGATGTCGAAAATGGGCATGACGCTCGAAATCGAACTCGGCGTGACGGGCGGCGAAGAGGACGGCGTGGACAACACGGGCGTGGATTCGTCGCGCCTTTACACCCAACCGCACGAGGTGGCGTATTCTTATGAAAACTTGAAAAAAATCAGCCCCAACTTCACGATTGCCGCCGCTTTTGGCAATGTGCACGGCGTGTACAAACCCGGCAATGTCAAACTGGAACCCGTGATTTTGAAAAACTCGCAAGACTATATCCGAGAAAAATTTGGACTGAACGGCAGCAAAACACCCGTCAATTTTGTGTTTCACGGCGGCTCCGGCTCGGCGCAGTCTGAAATCCGCGAGGCCATCGAATACGGCGCGGTCAAGATGAATATTGACACCGATATGCAGTGGGCATTTTGGGAAGGAATCCGAAACTATTATGAAGGGAAAAAGGGCTACTTGCAAAGCCAAATCGGCAATCCCGACGGCGCGGACAAACCCAACAAAAAATACTACGACCCGCGTGTGTGGCTCCGCGAGGGGGAAAAAACGTTCGTGATGCGGCTCAAACAGGCATTCGAGGATTTGAACTGTATTGGGAAAAATGCTTAGTTTTTGGGACAGGGTTTTTGTGCGATTCACAGGTTCTTTTTAATAGAAAAATCGTCCTGCTGCTTTCGAGCCGCAGGACGATTTTCTTTTTGAGGATGCAGCATCCGACCAACCTCGTGTATCTTGGCAGCAATCCAGTTGATATGAAATCCCTGCTACTTTGCTTTTGCTTATTTGCCTTTTTCACCTCTGTCGCACAGAAAGTACACGAAGTAAAAACCGACGTGCTGATGCCTTTCATCAAAGGCGCACATCTTTCTTACGAGTGTATCCCAACTGGCCAATTCGGCTTCGAGCTTGAGGCGCGATATCGGTGGGATGTGCGTGGCGAGTATAGAATAGGGCCCCCAAATTCAACCAACCCGTTGATTGATTACCATACCTATTTTATTGATGCCGACCAGCAGGCATTGACCTTGACATTCGCCATAAAATACTACTTTTTGAACGAGCACGATGGGAATGGGCTATATGCGGGCGCTTATTTGCGAAACGATATCTTGACAACTCGCAAGATTGATTTTCATGAGACATTGGTTGTGCCCGAATATGAATATAACACCACTGGCAAGCCGGAAGAGCAAGGAGAACGGCATCTTCGCAATGGCCTTGGAATTTTATCGGGCTATAAATTTATGCTGGCCGAGCATTTTTTTCTCGAATTCGCCCTCGGTTTCGACTTGAATATGGATACTTGGTTCCGGTCGGAAAACCGCAAAGCGGAGGTGGCTTGCATCCCTACTTTGAAAGCGGGGTATCGTTTCTGAGCAACCTCACTTCTTCTTTTTCCCTTTCTGCCATTTTTCCGCCTCTTCTATCTCGCGCATCACATCTTTCCATTTGTCCGGCACATCTTCGGTCAGGTTCACGGTGTCGGCGTAGTCTTTTTTGGCGATGCCCAACACGGCGATGGGCTTAGTGAGGTATTGCTCGATTTCGGCCAGCATGGGTCTTTCTTCGGGACTGCAAAAAGACACGGCTTCGCCTTTTTGGACACCCCGGCCAGTGCGCCCCACGCGGTGGACGTAGTTCTCGGCGACATCCGGCAGGTCGTAATTGATCACATAATCCACGTTGGGAATGTCAATGCCGCGGGAAGTTACATCGGTGGCAATCAGCACTTTGAGCGTGCCGTCGCGGAATTTGCCCATCACCTCCAGCCGGTCTTGCTGCTCCTTGTCGCCGTGGATGGTTTGGCAAACAATGCCCACGCGCTCCATGGCTTTCAACACGCGCTCGGCCCGCACTTTGGTGCGCACGAACACGAGGATTTTGCTATCGGGGTGGTCATTCAGAAAACGCTCCAAGAAAAAACGTTTGTCGTCCATTTCGATGAATGCCACGGCGTGGCTGATGTTTTTGGCCACAGGGTCTTTTGGCGACACTTGGATACGCACGGGATTGGAAACCAGCGAATAAGCCAGTTTTTTGATGGTATCGTTGATGGTGGCGGAGAAAAACAGTGTCTGCCGTTTGCGGGGCAGGAATTTGATGAGGTCGCGAATGTCTTTGATAAAACCCAAATCGAGCATGTGGTCGGCTTCATCGAGCACGATGATTTCCACACGATCCAATTGGATATGGCCCTGACTCACAAGGTCGAACATCCGCCCCGGCGTGGTCACCAGCACGTCAATTCCTTTTTCCAAACGGGCGATTTGCGGAGCCTGTTCCACGCCGCCAAACACACAAAATGTCTTCACCCGTGTGTGTTGACCGATGCTGTGGAATACTTCGGTAATCTGAATGGCCAATTCGCGGGTCGGCACCATGACGACGCATTTGATGCCGTCGGGGCGGGCGGATTTTTTTCTCTGGTGCAACAAATGCAGTATCGGGATGACAAAAGCCGCTGTTTTTCCCGTGCCTGTTTGGGCGATAGCCAGTACATCTTCACCTTTTAAAATAGATGGAATCGCCTTGAATTGGATGTCCGTCGGGCGTTTGAAGCCCAATTCCTGCAAATTGCGCTTGATTTCCGGCGCTATGTAGTAATCTTCGAATCGCATGGTCGGTGTGTATTGGTGGCAAAGGTAGCGACTTGCGCCCCCGCAATCTTGGAAACAAAATTGTTGGCCGCTTTCAATAAGTTACACAATTTTTAACTCAAAAAATTGGACATTCCCATAAAAGAGTACATTTGCCGCATCAATTGTTCACTTTTATCAAACTGATTATGAGCAAAATTTTTGAGGACATCAAACAAAAAGTAGCCGAAGCCGAAGCTGAAGTTTCAAAATTCTACGGAGGCAACAATGCCGCAGGCGGCAGAGTCAGAAAAGCAATGCAAGAACTGAAAGAGATGGCGACCGAACTTCGGAAGCATGTGCTGGAGACCAAAAACTCAAGAAAAGCAGCGAAATAACCGCTGAAGCGAAATTTGTTTCACCCGCAAGCGCCGGCCCAATGCCGGAGTTTGCGGGTGTTTTTTTGATAACAACCAAACTGCGCGACCTATGCCCGCACATGGCAGGGCCGCAAAACAGACGAAGCGGATTTTGCAGTTTTTAACAAGTTTTTTTGTAAAAGAGGCTGTCTAAAGTTTTTTCAATGGATGCTTTTCATGTCTTTTGGGCTGCGGCTTCGTTAAATTTTTCGCCGTAGGTCTCGGCTATTGCTGCAAAATTTTCCTCACCTCGCTTCAAAATTCAAAGAAAATCATTCCCTCAAAAAAACTTTAGACAGCCTCGTCGCTTGATTCGTGGAAACGCGCTGTGCGAAATGGCTTCAATGTTCGGGAAATGTTGTAGGGATTATTGAGTCAAAAAGATTTATTGCCTGAAATTGCAAGCAAGATATCGCTTGACCCAATGTTGTGAACAATACGTTTCGACCATTTGCCGCAGCAGTCGTTACCTTTGCTGCATGGAATACATTGGCGAAAATCTCCTCCCCGGCCAAATCGGCCATTTGTGCGTGGTGCTGTCTTTCGTGGCGGCGCTGCTCTCCACTTTTGCCTACTTTTTTGCCACAAAAAAACGCGAAACAGCCGAATCCGAGGGCTGGCGCAATATCGGCAGGTTCTCTTTCCTGCTGCACGGGCTGGCTACGTTCGGCATTATTGGCAGCTTGTTTTACCTGCTGATGGGCAAAATGTACGAGTACCAATATGCTTGGGCGAATGTGTCGGACGACCTGCCCGCGCAGTACATTTTTTCCGCTTTTTGGAAAGAGCAGCAGGGCAGTTTCCTGTTGTGGAGTTTTTGGCACATCGTGTTGGGTGTCGTGTTGGTGTTGCGTGCCGGGAAATGGGAAGCACCTGTTTTGACCATCGTGGCGCTGGCAGAGGTGTTTATTGCAAGTATGCTGGTGGGGCTTTACTTCGGTGATTTCCGGCTGGGGGTCACGCCGTTTGAATTGCTGCGCGACACAATGGACGCGCCGATTTTTGCGCAAGGGGATTATTTGACAAAAATAAAAGGCAACGGCCTGAACCCCTTGCTCCAGAATTATTGGATGACCATCCACCCCCCTACCCTTTTCCTCGGTTTTGCCAGCACGATTGTGCCGTTTGGGTATGCCATCGCGGGGCTGTGGACGCGCGAACACAAAGAATGGCTGAAGCCCGCCCTGTCGTGGTCGCTTTTTTCCGGCGCGATTCTCGGCACGGGTATTCTGATGGGGGGCGCCTGGGCGTATGAAGCATTGTCGTTTGCCGGATATTGGGCTTGGGACCCCGTGGAAAATTCCTCGCTCGTTCCCTGGATTACGCTCGTGGCGGGCATTCACACGAATCTGGTGGCGCGCTCGACGGGTTATTCCATCCGCAGCACTTATGGATTTTACCTGATGACTTTTGTGCTGATTTTGTATTCGACGTACCTCACGCGGAGCGGTATTTTGGGCGACACGTCGGCACACGCTTTCACGGAAATGGGGCTTGGTTTTCAGTTGCTGCTGTTCATTTTTTCTTTCACCATACTGGGTCTGGCGATGTGGATTTGGCGGTACAAAGAAGTGCCCGACATAAAGGGCGAGGAGAGCGCCAAAAGCCGCGAGTTCTGGATGTTTATAGGCTCGCTGGTGTTGTTGTTTTCGGCGGTACTCATCACCGGGGCGACTTCGCTGCCAGTTTTCAACAAGTTGTTCGGCACGGATTGGGCTTTGGCCGACCCGGTGGAACACCACAACCGCTATCAACTTTGGATTGCGGTTTTCATCGGTTTTTTGAGCGCTGTCGGTCAATGGATGCGTTACAACGAGCGGAATTGGTCGGTGCACGCAAAAAAATTCGGTCTGCACATTGGCATCGCGGCGGTGGGCGCGGTGGTGCTGACCATACTCAATTCGTTGTGGATCAATGTGCGGGCGTGGCAATTGTTCGCGCTGTTGTTCGCCGGGATGTTCACTCTCGTCGCCAATGCCGATTATTTGATTTCGGTGTTGAAAGGGAATTTGAAACTCGCTGGCTCCGCGATGGCTCACTTTGGTTTTGGCGTTTTGGTACTGGGCGTCTTGAGCACGGGATTGGGCAAAGAATGGATTTCAACCAATTCTTTCGCTATGGAAGGCCTCATAGAAGGCATGGGCGACGACGCGATGAACAAAAATGTGCTGTTGATGAAAGAGGCGCCGATGCCGATTCGAGATTTCACGGCCACTTATTTGAAAGATACCGTCGTGCGCCAGACGCGGACGTTCACAGTCCAATTCCAACGCCGCGACACAGCCGGCAACCCAACCGGCGAGGAATTCACGCTCACGCCCAATGTGATGTACGACCGCGAATTTTCCAAAGTCGTCGCCTCCAACCCTTCGACCAAACACTACTGGAATTACGACATTTTCACCCACGTCTCTTCGCTGCCAAAAGCCGAACTTGACCGGGAGTTTGCACAACAACAGGAAGACAGCCTCCGGTTTGAAAAATACGAGGCGGCGGTGGGCGACACGATTTTTACCCAAAAACACTACCTCGTGGTGGAGGGTATTTCGAAGCAGCCACAACATCCTGATTACCGCGCCGAAAAGGGCGATTTGGCATTTGGCCTGCGGCTCCGCGCCTATGCATTGGACGACCCGAATTCGTATCCCGTGGAGCCGATGCTCTACCTGCGCATGGGCAAAGGCGGCTTCACATTGCCCGCAGCGGTCAATCAGTTGCAACTGAAAACCCGCCTGACCGAAGCCTCGATGGAGCGGATTTTTCAGTTGGAAAATGAATTGAAATACACCAATTTCGGGGTGAAAGAAGGGGGCGGTTTTGAGTACCGGGGATATAAAATTCGATTCACCGGTGCCGAGCGCGAAGTAAAAAACCCTTCCTATTCCGCCGAAGAAGGCGATATCGCGGTGGGTGCTGTTTTGGAAATCACCGCCCCCGATGGGCAAACAGCCAGTGCCACGCCGGTCTATCTGATTCGGGGCAACCAGCCGTTCAGTCTGAAAGACGAAGCCCCCCAATTCGGCCTGCATTTCCGTTTTGAAAATATTGACCCGAAAGCAGGGGTGCTGACCATCGGGGTGGCACAAGCTGACAACACCCAGCGCAAAATCCCTATTGAAATCGCCGAGAACGTGGCCCGCTCCGACTACATCGTGCTGGAGGCTATTTTGTTTCCGGGCATCAATTTCGTGTGGCTCGGCTCCATCATGATGATGCTGGGTTTGGGGGTGGCGCTGTGGCGGCGGTTGAGCGGTGGGCAGTGAGCAGTAAGCAGTCTTTCAATGTTTTACGAAGAATATCCTCCCGGCGATGGGCTGCGGCAATACATCGCATCGTACTGGAAATTTGTAGCGCCGCCGGGCGATTATCCGCCCATTCAGCATACCGCGCCACCCGATGGTTGTGTCTCATTGTTGTTGCACACCAACCCGACTTACCATTTGCGCCAGTCCATATTGCTTGGCCCCAGCATTGGCGTTGTGCAGAGCACTTTACTTCCCGGCTCGGTCTATGTCGGAGCGCGTTTTATGCCGGGCGCATTTTCATGCTTCTTCGATTACCCGCCCGAATCTTTGCGCGACCGCCATATTTTATTGGAAAACGAGGCGCATTTTTCCGATGTTTTTGACCAATTGGATGCCGATTTTGAAAATCTCGACTCCGTTGGAGCGGTGTTGTTGCAATCCAAAAACGGCGAACCGGATGTAGAAGTCGGCAAAGCGGTTCGGTTATTGGTGGAGAGCGAAGGGAATCTGCGCATCGCCGAGATAATCCGCCAAGCGTTCATCGGGGAGCGGCAATTGCAGCGGCGTTTCAGGCAGGAAGTAGGGCTGAGTATGAAAGAGTTTGCGCGTGTGCGGCGGATGCGGGCGGCGATGGTGCGGCTCGTGCTGCATCGGCAAACCACCCTCGATGCGTCGCTCAATAGCGGCTACTACGACCAAGCACATTTTCTCCATGATTTTCAGGCCTTTGCCCGCATGAAGCCCTCCGAATTGGAAAAATATTTGAGACAAATCGAACACGGCGCTATTCACTGGTAAAACGACGGATTTTTACAAGCGCACACGCCAAGGCCGCTTTAATCTTGCGCCATCTTTTAATTTCAAAAATAAATTTTCCGCAATGAAAAACGCTCGCCTCCTCTTGGCCGGATTTGTCTCCTTCTTGCTGACTTTCAATGTCATAGCACAAATGCCCAAACCACAAACTGATTCTGTAGCCGCCAAACTGGCGTTGCTTCCTATCCAAGCCGGTGAGTGGGTCGGGCGCGGCTGGATTAAAATGGAGCCCGAAAAACACGAGTTCGAACAGCATGAAAAAATCACCACCTACCTCGACGGGAGTGTGCTGCAAATAGAAGGCACCGGCACACAAGAGGGGAAGGTGATACACAAGGCGATGGCAATAGTTAGCTACGATGTCGCTTCAGGTCAGTACAAATTCCGCTCGTTCAAAGATGGCTACATGATGGATGCCGAATGTGGCCTGAACCCCGACGGCTCATTTTATTGGAACATGAAAAACCCGCGCGGCCTCATCCAGTATATCATTCGCCTGAAAGATGGAAAATGGCAGGAAACCGGCTCGTTTTCATTCGATAACGGCCAAAATTGGATGCCTTTTTTTGAAATGACTTTGACAAAAAAATAGGTCGTAGGCTCAACCCTTCTTCTCCGACCGAACATAAATTTCTTGGTCTTTGTACTTCGACGGGCATTTGAGCAGCATATCCGATGCCTCAAAATTATCGCCCTGCATCTGGCCGGTGAGCACGATGGATTCCGAACGCTCAAAGTCTTGCGGCTTGGCGGCACGCAACACGACTTGGCGCACTTCGCCCGCCTCGTCTTTCATATAAAAAGCCATGTAGTTCGGGTCTTTCTCCGGGTTGTATTCCACCGGGCGGTCTTTCACGAGTTGGCCGATGAGTTTCACGCGGTCGCCGTTCTGGGTGGCTTGCGCAAAATTGGAGTAGGTCGTCACGTCTTTGCTGGCCGAAATAAGAATGCCAATAGCGACGGCGACGATGCCGATGGCAAGTATGTGCGATTTTTTCATAGTCACGATTTTGTGCAAAAGTAAGACGCAAAATGGGTAGCGCGAGTTGCAGTTCGTCACTTCTTTTGCTGATTTTTTTTGCGGGAATGACGCCAAAGCGTCAGGCAAAACCCAATTTTTGTCATCCTGTAAGGAACTGTCCGCTCTACGGCGAGTGAAACGTGTGCTTCCCCCTCGTAGAGCGGACAGTTCCTTACAGGATGACAAACGTAGAGTAGACTAAAAAACCTTAGCATGACTGCCCAAGCTCTGGCCGGTCGAAATATTGCCAACCGGGACTTGGTGTTACTTTTGCCCAAAATCTGCAACCTGAAATTTCTCCATGCAAAAAAACCAACCCATCGCTTTTTTCGACTCAGGCATCGGAGGGCTCACCGTGCTGCATGAGGCGCTGAAAATTTTGCCCAATGAACAGTACATCTATTTCTCCGACGGTGACAACGCACCTTATGGCACCCGCCCCAAAGAGGAGGTGCGCGAGTTGGTGTTGAAAGCCGTCGAATTTATTGCTAATCAAGGAATAAAAGCCCTCGTGGTGGCTTGCAATACGGCTACCAGCGTCGCCATCGAAGACCTGCGGCGGCGCTATGACTTCCCGGTTATTGGCA
>CAYZVM010000005.1:0-37682 GCA_964481485.1 uncultured Saprospiraceae bacterium
ACCCTGAAAATTGCTCGGTGTTTACGGCAAACGATTTGCCCAAAAATATTTCAGCCAGCAGCACACCCACCGTAGAATCAAAAATAACGGTGAATGCCGGGGGGGCTGTCAGCAGCATGAGCATCAGGCAAATCAGGGGTTATCACGAGTTTTTCAAAGATTTGGACGCTCGCCTTATCAGCCCTCAAGGCACTGTTGTGGTACTTTTTCAGGAAAAATGTGGCAACTACAATGGCTTTTTCAATTTCGGCATTGACGATGCGGCACCCAATTTTCTCCCCTGCCCGCCACCAAATAACGGCTTGTCTTACAAGGCAGAAAACCCGCTCGCGCCTTTTTATGGGCAAGACAACACGGGAGCTTGGACGTTGCGCGTGAAGGACAACGAGATTTCGAGCGGAGGTTCGCTCAATGATTTCAAACTCGAATTCTGTGCTGCGGTGACGGTGACGCCGCCCTATCTCGTCAACAACAATCCGCTGCTCATCCAGCCGGGTGTCAACGAGGTCATCACACAGGGTTTGTTGCTCGCGGAGGATGCCAACAACACGCACGAGCAGCTCACTTTCACGCTTTTGACGGTGCCTGAATTTGGCATTCTCGACAAAAATGGCTTCGGCACTTTGAAGCCGGGCGACCAATTTACACAGGCTGACCTCGACGGAGGTGCCATTCGTTTCTTCGATTATGGCATCAACGGTGGGCCGGACGGGTTCCGGTTCACGGTGAGCGATGGGGAGGGCGGTTTTCTCGGAACGCCGAAGTTTGTCATCCAGCCTATGGGTGTCGGCACGGGCGAACCAACGGACAAGGCGCTGCAATTCAACCTGTATCCCAACCCGGCCCATGACGCGGTGTGGCTGGTGCTCGACCAGCCCGCCACCTCAGAAATGCTGGCGAACTTGTTCAATACCGCCGGGCAATTGGTCAGCACGCGCATTTTGCCGACCGGCACCGACCGTCTGCAAATATTGTTGTCAGAAATGCCCAAAGGGATTTGCGCCGTGCGTTTGGAAGGTGCTGCAGGTGCTGGCGTGCGGAAATTGGTGGTGCGTTAAAAGGAAAGTTTGAGCCTTCGCCGGACGAATCAAAATCGTCCGGCGAAGGCTCAAATTGCAAATGACCTTCTCATTCGATGCGGTCGGCGTTTTGACCGATGATGTCGAGTTTGCCACGCAGTTTTTCGCGGAGGGGTTCTATTTTTTTGCTGTCGTTGCCGATAAAGGTAGTGCGCATATTGGGCAGTATTTCGTTGCGGATGGCATCTACCTCGCTGAGTATTTTGGCTTTGTACGCTGGGTTGGGCGATTTGCTGGTGGCTGCCGCAGATTGGTTCAGGCGGGCCAAGTCATCTTTGCATTTGTCTAATTGGGTTTGCAACCTGAGGATGGTTGTCTCACTTTGTTGTGCTTTGGTTTGGGCGGCCAACTCTTCAGATTGTTTTTTCAAATCCTTTTCTAATTGTTCCAATTCACCAAGTTTACCCGTTTCCATTTGGGATTTGGCATTTTCCTTTTGTCGGAGCAGGCGCATATTTTGCAAAAGCCTGTATTCCCGAAAATATTTCAGTCCAATTTTCATGGAGGGTTCTAATGCCTTTTTATCGGCGGCGAAGTCAAGTTCGAGATTGTCTAATTCTCTGGCGATTCCCCTGAAAAACTTGGTCACTTCGTCTTCCCAGTCCATAATGAGATTGACATCGTTCAGTTGAGTGGCTTCGCGGAGTTTTTTGTCCAACTCGTCCACTTTTGTCTCGATTTGACCTAACACGGCATCGCCACGTCGGAAGAAAGAATCTTGCGCCAGCAGTTTTGCCTCCAAGTCGGCAATCTTTTTTTCCGCCTCTTCCAATTGTTGGCTGGTGGCGATTTTTTCCTTGCCGGCGGTGTTGCCGAGGCTAAATCCTGCCAGAAACAACAGCAGCAGCGGGATGGCGGCGACGGCGATAAATTGCCAGATGGAGTTGGTGCGTTCTTGTTTGTTGCGGATGACCATGGTGCTGTTAGTTTTGATTAGTTTTTAAAACTCCGCTAGCAAGGATTTTGTCACTTCTTGTTTACGGTTGATGGACAATGAGCAAATTGGGTTCGCTCAATCCATCACAAAAATATACTTGAGTGGATCGGTTCTGTGGACTTTGTTGATGAGCTCCATAGCATTGGGCGGCAATCGGATGCATCCAAGTGTCTTACTGCCTACCACATCCGGCATCCCGGAGGTCCTCCCAGCATGAATACCCATGCCGGACCGGCCAGGCACGGAAAAGACATGGATGCCGTCGCACCCGTAAGCACCGCGGTAACATCCAGGGCGGAGGCCTTCTTCTGCGTGGGTGTTGTAGTGCGAATAGCTATAAAGCCCTGTGGGCCAGTTGCCTTTGCTCTTTGAGGCAACGTCATTATGCGCCGTCCATGTGCCATAAACTTGCAAGTCAGCCATCACGAATCCCACCGTGCTGCCCCTAATGAGCGAGAGGTATCTTGTACTGCGATTGAAATAGACCCAAGACATGGTATGGTAAGTTTTGTTTTTTTTGGTTAGGAGATGAGATGTTTATGTGCTGTCAATATGCGGTTATTTCCACACTCCCTTGAAACGTTCTTTGCTGTTCGGCGGCAGGTATTTTACCACTAAGCACCTTACACTTTTCATCAAGATAATCTGTGGTGCCAAGCGGCCAGCAGGGTATCTATGATTGTTGTGCGGAATATTTAGCACCACTTTGACTAATTTTTGATGGTTCATTTCTTGCATCCAGCCATTTTTCGCTTGAAAAATAGAAATTGGCATTCGCTTGTCCTTATAGGTTCTCTCAAAATCCATCCTGTTCCACGCACCTTTCTCGATAAAATTATCTGTCGAATATTCAGCCCACCCTCCCAATTCGAAATCATCCGGGGAAGGTGGTTGGATGGCAAAAACGACAAACCCGCCTTTTGTCAAACGCGACTCTGGTAAACCGAGCTCCTTGGCTATTTCTTCAAGCGTCATTCCAGCGATGTGTTGCTCAAAGGTGAAGCACCCGTCCTCCCAGGTGATATCGCCTTCGCGCAATGTTTTGTTAGACATGGTTTTGAGTTTGGATTTATGGTGAATGATCGTTTATTATTGCGGGGGTAATCGGATGTAATTATGGAAGATGCGTTTCAGAGTGGTTCTACTAAAAGGCCCGCACCAACTCCCGCAACAAACTCTTCGCCACCCGCCGCAGCCACGCCCCGGCTTCTTCGTCGGTCGCCAGATAGATGACCACGCCAGCGGCCAATATGGCGAGGAGGAGGATGCGGCGTTTTTTGCGGGAGGGTGGTGAATGGGTCATGTGGTGAAGTGTTGGTGGTGTACTTCGACTGAGATGGTATGTCAGAATACAGAGCACGACGCTAAAAGGTCGACGTCTAAATAGTTATTCTTTTTCGCTCACAAGTTCAAAAAAAACGTTCTTACCAATACTCGGAAGTACTTTAACCCCTTGTTTAAAAGATTGCTTTGCCCCATCTGTGTACCTAATGTTTTTATAATACTTCCTGACTCCTGTGGGTTCATAAATACCCCAGCCCCCTGCTGATGTCCTTTTCTTGAGGTCATTGACTATGTTTATCCATATTTTTAGGGAGTTTTTGTCCTCTAAAGTTCTTAATGAATACATCCATGACTCTTTTAAAAAATCTTTAGAGAATTGCCCAACTTGGATAAATAGGGCATCGGGATTAGTATTTTCAAATTCGCTCAGTTTCGTGAATTCGGTTTTTATTTTTGAAGTTGATAACACAAAATAATTGCCTTCCTCAGATTCAAAAATGATTGAGTCTATATCATTAGGGTTTAATACCTTATATCTAAAGTTGGGTGAAAGGCTGATGTGCCCAACGTTTAAATGATAAAATTCGGACCACTCCTTCAAACAAGATTTTATCTCTTGAGGAAGCGCAAAAAATTGAACATTAACACTCTTCATCATTAATTTTCAGAAGTGATGGGTTGCGAGTAATAAAAACAAGTGCTCCATATAGGAGTCAATTACCTGCCTCATAACAATCTTTAATGGAAAAACACATCTTTAGTTTTAGTTGTAAGGAACGAACTCTACATCATCAAAGATTTTCTCAAGATCTTTTTTTGCCTCAGCCTCTCTTTTAATTGGATTTCCATCTGCTTTTTGTTTTCCTACATTTACAACTTTGACTTTGCCATCCTTGGTGGCAACAATATCAGGTCTCCTATCTTTTGTGCCACCTGGAATGCTATGCAGCCTTTCAGGTTTTTTATTGCCACCTTCTATAATGGTCCAGCCATCATCTTCTAATTCTTTGGCTTTTTTACCTATCATGTCATTATGAGGGCCTCCTTGGTCTTTGGTTTTAGGCCCTCTTTTCTTGCCCTTTGCTTTAACGCACCCTGCCTGTTTTGTCAAGCCAAATATATCTGTCCATTTATTGATGTCATTTACATATGAATGGGCTTTCATGCCGCCAAACAGTCCTATCGGATCCTGACTTACATAAAATCCCCCCTCCGCATCATAATACCGAAACCGGTTGTAGTACAGCCCCGTCTCTACATCCTCGTACTGCCCCGGATATCGGAACGGGCATGCCTCGCGCCAGCCCTGCAAATTTCGCACTTCCCCGTAGATGGACAAGTCCATGTCCCACACTTTTTCGCCCACCTCGCTGAACATACTCACCGGCGTGCCGAGGTGGTCGGTCACAATACTGTACTGTGCGCCGTCGCTCAGTTTGGCCAAGGGCGCGAAAGACTCCGGCTCAAAAACCCAAGTGGTGATTGGGAATTGGGGATTGGGGAGTAGGGATTGGGGAGTAGGGATTGGGGATTGGGCGTTTCCTAATCCCCAATCCCCAATCCCCAATCCCTCCTGCGGCAGCGCGTTGGATGGAGCCGTAGTTACCAATTCATCTCGGCGTTTGATTTTGATGGTACCGCCTATTTGAGCGGTCATGGCCGGGCGTTGTTCTTCTTTGGGACTTGGTAGTGCGGCTTCCGCCCATTCATGCAAGATGTTGTTGCCGTCCCAGACCCAGCGGGTGGTTTTGCCGCGATATTGTTTGGAGATGCGGCGACCGAGCGCGTCGTAAGTGAAAGTCACGGAATCGCCATCGGGGCGCACCACGCGACGGAGCATCCCGGCGGCGTTCCATTCGTATCGCCAAACCGAGCCGCCGGGTTCGGTTTTTTGAATAAGATTGCCTTCTGGGTCGTATTCGTAGCGAGTGCCGTTTGCCTCCAACAATTGCCCTGCGGGGCCATATTTGCGGTCTTTTTGGTCTTTGGTGCGGAAAAGGTTGCCCACTGCGTCGGGCATACGGAATTCGAAAGAACCGTCGCCGTATTGCGCCGAGGCGAGGTTGCCAAACACATCGTGCTCGAATTTTGTGATGCCCTTTTGGTCATCCACGATTTGTTTCAGCCGGTCATTCACGTCCCAAGTATAGCTGCGGCTACGGGCGGGTTTGTTGCCACCGGCGAACATTTCCTGCTTGACAGGGCGACCCAATTTGTCGCGCTCCCAACGGCTACGCACCCCGCCGGGCAACAGGCGTTCCATCTCTAATCCGAGGTTGTCACGTTTGAAAGTCGCCTCCCAGGGTTTGCCCGTACCATTGGCGCTCACGCTTTCCACATCGCCCATCAGATTGCGCCCAAAAGTCAGATGTGCTCCGAGTGAGGAACGAACCTCCGTACGCATTCCGAGCGTATCATATACAGAATCAATGACAAAACCGCCCTGCATTTCCTTGACGACGCGGCCCAGCGGGTCGCGCTCGAACTTGACGGCGATGTGCTGGTTCGTGGCTTCCACAAGTTCTCCATCGGGGCGATAGGTATATTTTTCGCCGCTGCCGTCGGAATAGTTGACCTGAACGACTCTGCCCATTGCGTCGTATTCGTATTGGGTGCTTTGTCCGCCGGGGCGTTTCACTTCGTTCACGCGCCCCGCTGCGTCGCGCAGATAACGCCGTGTCAAGCCGTCGAAGCCAGATTCAGTCATCACATCCCCGCGCGGGTCGAGTTCAAAACGGTAGGCGAATCCATGTTCGTTGACGATGCCTATGAGGTCTTCTTCCGTATTGTAGGCAAATTCCACCCGGGTGCTTGCCTCGGTGCGGGCTTTCAGGCGGTTCATGCCTTTGTATTCAAAACGCACGTCGTGGTGTTTATCACGAGCGCGGATGACATTGCCTTCCGCGTCGTATTCCAATTGGCGGATGTTGCCGTCCGGCTCGACTACGCGCTGCACCCAGCCGAGCAGATTGAAAATGCGGTCTTGCGCATTGCCTTTTGGGTCGGTGCTTTTGGTGCAGCGACCGAGCGCGTCGTATTCCCAGCGGCTGGTGGCCCCGTCGGGAGTGGTGAGCGTGGTTAAGTTGTGCTGCGCATCGTAGGCCAATCGTGTGGAGCTGCCGAGAGCATCCACTATTTCGTGCAGGAGGCCATTTTGATAGGTGTATTTAGTGGCCACACCGAGCGGGTTGACACGTTGTACCAGCTGGCCGACATCGTTGTATTGCCACTTCCATTGGCCGCCGTTTTGGTCGATGGCTGCCACGAGCAAATGGTCGTCATACACCATTTTGAGCGACGAACCATCGGGGTATAGGATGCCCGTTTGATTGCCCAATTTGTCATAGGTGTAAGATGTTGTATTGCCGAGTTCGTCCGTTTCAGAGAGTTTTTGGCAAAAATCTCCGAAACGAGTCAAGGCTTCGTGTCCAAGTGGGTCAATTGTTTTGAAAACCAAACCGTCGTCGTTCCAAAAATATTGGGTTTTGTGACCCAGCGAATTTTCAACAACCGTCCATTTTTCTTCCTTATTGTACGTCAATTTGTGGTCATAAATGCCGTCGTCGCCCCAAGTGCGCACACACCAAGCATTTTCGTCCGTGCCGTCATATTCAAAGAAAAAACTGAGGCCGTTGCGGTTGGTTTCTTTTACTAAAAGGTGTTTTTGATAAAAATATCGAAAAGGCTGGTCGAGCGCGTCGCGGGCTTCCGAGAGATTGCCGTTTGCGTCGTATGTGTAACTGACCAACGTTGCGTACCTGTTCGATTGGTCGGGATGCGGTGCTGAAATGGACATGATGCGCCCTCCACTATCGCATTGAACCTTGAGCACTCGCCCTGCGCTGTCGGTGATTTGTTCCAAAAAACCACGCGGGTCGTAATTGAATTTTATGGAAAATCCCGCCCGGTTTTCGACGCTCAAAAGTGGTTGCACAGCGGTGCTATTGCCCAAAGGTGCGCGGAAACGGTAAGTCAGTTGCTCGGCATCCGTGATCAGATAGAAGCGGTCGTCCCGCATCAACTGCATTTTTTCTTGAAGATTGTAGGCCGATTCGCCAGGCAGTAGTACGGGGAATGTGATGTTGCGCCCATCAGCCATGCGGATGAGGATGCAATCATCCGGTGCGCTATAATGTAGGCGCAAATCGTAGGCGTGATGCCAGCCGTGACCGAGTGGGCCTTTATAAGCCGATGTGGAATACCACGTTCGTTCCCAAATAAGCGGAATTGGCCCCGGCAGTTCAAAGTCAGTGATTTCGGTGAATACCTTGCCGGTGGCGATATCTACTGGGTGACCAGTGACGGAGCAGATGGCTTTGTGGACTTTGTTGCGGATGTTTTCGGGAAATTTCTTGAGTGCTTTGTCCGCAAGAGCGTGGATTTTGTCCGACACCTTTTTCCACTTTTTGCTGCTTTTTTGAAGTTTGCGAAACTTCTTGGCAAACTTTCCAAGCGCGGCCATTCCCAGTTTCATCCCCAATGCCATCAGGGAAATCGTCGGCGCCCCGCCCACCATCACCGGCCCGCCCGCCGGAATCGGCAGCACCACAGAAGTTGGGAGCATCAGGCTTTTGGCCTTCGATTTTTTCTTCATGCGCGGTGGCGCGGGCATCCCGATATCTTGGCAACTCAATGCCGGAAGCCCCAAGTAGGTGAGTGGCTCGCCGTCGGAGAGCACGGTGCTGCTGCCCATGAAGTTCTCACACTCATTCCCCACAACGCCTTTGGTGAATCCCGCGCCCAACGGAATATGTGGCGGCACGTTTTTCCCTGCCACACCTGCGGGTGCGCCCGGCATTCCGTTGACCAACACCGTCGCGCCTACTATCGGGAGGTACTCCATCGGATCCATCACCATGCCGATAAATGGGTGCGGGATGGGCACACCTGTGGCCGGAGGGATATTCACCAAGTGAATATCCACACCCATCACGATATCGAGTTGTTTGGCCGCGAGCATCAGTTGTGGTTGATTTTTGGGTGATTGGTTTGGGCTTCCCAATTCGGGCCGACCCAGGTTTCCATTTTTTGCCGAATTTGCGGGAGTTGCTGGTGTTTGCCGAGCGTTTCGGACAAACGGATTAATGCCTGACCGATGTAGGGCAGCGTCGAGTGGGTGCGAATCTGTTCATCCAGCTGCTCTGCCGCGCCGAGCGCAGCGAGGTTGCAGTCCCAAGCATTTTGGCTTTGGCGACCCTGTTCGTGACAATAGCCCGCCATCCGCCAAGCCTCCATCTTCTGGAATGTACCGTTTTTCACTTCCTCGGCTACCGGGACGATGGACTCATACACCTGCGCTGCTTGGCTGAAATCTTTGGTGTTCAAATAGGCCACGCCTTTGGCAAACAAGGCTTGGCAAAGCACTATTTGGCCGACCGGATTGCCTGACTGAACGGCGCGTTTTGCCGACAGGCAGGCTTTGTCAAAAAATTGGAGCGACTCGGAAAGGCGAGATTTTTCCCGCAACATCGCGTTGCCCATGGAGACGTAGGCCGCCACTTCCAAATGTTCCCAACCCGTTTGTTGCTGCGCAATATTGACAGCTTTCAAACCCTCCGACTGCATTTTTTCAAAATTGCCCGACGTGGCGGCTTGCCCCATTTCCACAAAATGGACTCTGTATTGTGTGCCGGGGTCGTTGCGGTTGCCGGAGGCGGCCAATTGGCGCATGGCGGCGGGCATATCTAACTTTGGGACGATGGTGACGAATGCTTTTGGGAAAGTAGCTCGTAAACTGGCGAAACTGTGTTCCGCAGCCGTGCAGGCAAGCATGAGCCGCACTTTTGGTGGTAAGCCATGCTCCAAAGATTCTACCAACCAGTTTTCCCATTCGGTGTAGTCAGCCACATATTCTGGCGCGAGCCATGCCACCACACTGCCTTCCGTCAAGTCGGGAACGGCATTCGCAAATAAAGACAGCGCGGGTAAAAATGCCGTTTGGCGGAAAGCAGGATTGGCAAGAAAAGACGAATCCATGCCGTCATTTTCCAAAGCCTCTTTTTCTTGTTGGAGAAAATCTTGCAACTCGTTGGAAAGCGCCCGCTGGTATTGCTCGGCTTTTTCAAAAGCAGATTCAAAGCGCAAAAAAAGGTCGGGAAAGTTGCCGTGCTCGGAGTTTTCAACATTGAAAAACGCATCGAGCATCGGCAATTCGTCGCGTTGAACCAACCACAGACAGATTTTTGCGTCCGGGTTTTCGCGGAATTCTTCGTAGCGGGCATTCAGAATATCGAGCCGCTGAGTGATGACGTTTTGTTCCTGATTGGTCTTCATGCTGGATTTTCCGGTTGAACGGTCAAAAATAGTGGATTATTGAAAATCAGTGCAACAAAATTTCTTTGGCAGATTTTTTTATCCCTAAAAAAGAGGCGGGATATTGCGCTCTCAAATTTATGCGAGCAAACCTGCCAAATGAGTTTTGCATCAATATCGCAGAAACGAGATTTGTTACCCCTTTTGATAAAAAAATTTTTCAATGGGGATACTGCGAAAAAAAAATCTATCGTTTCCCCGTTGTGTCGTGTGAAAGAAGAATATATTTGCTCGGCAAAATAACCACCCCTAATCCTGCTCTTACTTTTCAAAAGTTGACACTTCTGGAAAGTTCGCAAAAAAAAAACGATAGTGCACCCCCGCCCGGCACTTTTCATAAACTCGCAAAAAGACCCATCTGGAAATGCTTACCCTTTTGCAATATGCTCCTGATTTAAAATTTGCTATCACGGTGGCGCAAGCAATCGCGCGAGAACACCATCATGCCGAATATACCCCGGCACACCTCCTAAAAGGCATTCTTCACAACGACATTGGCCTCGGCTCTATGCTGGCGGCGTGGGGCAAAAACGTCCACTTTCTCCGCGAATGGGCCGATGTGCGCATTTCCCGCGCTCCCAAATCCGCCCGCCCAGTGGAAAACCCTCCCGGCGACGAGAAAGTAGCCAAACTGCTCGAAGTGGCCGATGTGGTGCGCCTCAAACTTTCGGAGGAGGCCATTACACCGATTTGTGTGCTGGCCGCCATGTGCAAACCCAACGTGGCCTTTCCCGAAGAGCAACTCAAAACTTTCCCGCTCACCGAAAAAGAACTTTTGCAGGCCGCGCTGGAGAGCATTCAAGCGGGCGAACAAGCTTATGCTGCCAAAACACTTGCCCCGGGAAAATCTTCCAATGGAAAATCCGGCGCAGCATCGGCGCAACAAGGCGCGAAGGCGCTCTACAAATTTTGCATAGACAAAACAGAACTGGCGAAAGAAGGCAAGATTGACCCCATCGTCGGGCGCGACCGCGAAATCCGCAAAGTCGCCGAAGTGCTGGGGCGGCGCACTAAGCCCAACGTCATCATCGTCGGTGAGCCGGGTGTCGGCAAAACCGCCCTCGTGGAAGGCTTCGCCCAGCGCATCATGGAAGGCAACGTGGCGCCCCACCTCCAAAACGCCCAAGTTTTTGAATTGGACATGGGCGCTTTGGTCGCCGGGGCGTCGTACAAAGGCGAAATTGAAGAGCGGCTCAAAGGCATTATCGGCGACGTGAAACAGATTGACAAGGCCATATTATTTATTGACGAAATCCACGTCCTGCTCGACCCCAAAGGCAGCGCCGCCGGAGCCGCCAACCTGCTCAAACCCGAACTCGCGCGCGGCGAAATCACCGTCATCGGAGCCACGACTTTTGAAGAATATCGAAAATACATCGAGAAAGACGATGCCTTCAAACGCCGTTTCGATGTGGTGGAAGTCGGCGAACCCAACCACGAGGCAGCCGAGCGAATGCTCAGAACCCTGATGCCCCGCTATGAACAACACCACGACATCACGGTAGAGCCTGAGTCCTTGCGCGAAGCCATTCGCCTCGCCGCCCGTTATCTCAAAGGCCGCCAATTGCCCGATTCTGCCATTGACCTTGTAGACCGCACGATGGCTTCCGTGCGCATGATGAAAACGACGACCGAATCGGAGTTGACATCTTTGGGCAAAGAGTTGGACGAATTGATAAAAAACTTTGAGGCTGGCGATTCGGAATTGTACCTCCGCGAGTTGCGCTGGTTTGAGTCTCAAATCAAAGACCGCATCAGCCCGATCCTGATTGGCCGTTTGGAAAATCTGAAAGAAGTCGGGAAAATCGAAGATGCGGAGGTTTTGACAAAATATTTGAATGGGCTGCTCGCCGACCTTGCGGCGTTCAAAATGCAGGACAAAACGAATGTGGAACCTTCCGATGTGGCGGCGATGGTGGCGTATGCCATCAACATTCCCATCGGCAAAATCCAATCGGACGAGCGCGAGAAATTGGAGCGGATGGGTGAGCACCTCAAGCAACGCGTCATTGGTCAAGACCACGCCATCGAGGCGCTGGGTCACGCCATCAATATCTCGCGGGCAGGACTTTCCGACGAGCGCCGCCCCATCGGCTCGTTTTTTTTCCTCGGCCCCACCGGCACCGGCAAAACGGAATTGGCCAAGTCGCTCGCCGAATTTTTGTTCAACGATGAAAACTCGCTCATCCGTTTCGATATGTCGGAGTTTGGCGAGAGCCATGCTGCCGCCACGCTCATCGGTGCGCCCGCAGGTTATGTCGGCTACGAAGAAGGTGGCGTGTTGGTCAACCGCATCCGCGAACAGCCCTACTCGGTCGTGTTGTTCGACGAAATTGAAAAAGCCCACCCCGACGTTTTCAAGACTTTTTTGCAGGTGCTCGACGACGGGCGTTTGACCGACAAACTCGGCAAGGAGGGCGATTTTTCCAACGCAATAATTTTGTTCACCTCCAACGTGGGCGCGGAGTACATCATCGAACAATTTGACGCAGGCAAAATACCCGAACAGGGAGCGATGATACAGGCTATGAGCGAGGTGCGCAGCCCGGATGGGAAACGCGCTTTCCGCGACGAATTTTTGGGCCGCATCACCGAAATCATCCCCTTTGCGCCCATAAAGGAAGAAAATGTGGTGAAAATCTTGGAAGTCCAAATCAAGCGCCTGCGCCAGAATTTAGCCGATAAGGGCATCCAACTTGACATCACCGACGACGCAAAAAAACACCTCGCGCTCAAGGGTTTCTCGCCGCGATTCGGCGCACGCCCCCTGCGCCGTGTGGTGTTCAACGACATTCAAAAACCGCTTTCGCGCCTCATTATTACTGGGCAGTTGGACAACGGCGGCACCATCAAAGGCAGCCTCTCCAAAGAAGGCGAAATGGTGTGGGAGGTAAAAGGGGGAGATGGAAAATGAGCGGTGGCAGACTTTCTATGTTTTGAAAATATGAAAAGTCTGAGAACCCTGCGCAAGAACCTGCGCGGAAAAAAGTTGGAACTTCAGGGTAACAAAAAACACCTTGCTACGATAAATAGACATTCAATTCCAAACCATTCAATATGGCCAATCTGACTGATAAATTTGAACTGAAACAAAATGGCTTCATCTACGAAGCCACCGAACCAACCTCGGCAGCGATGGCGATGCTCCCGCAAAACCGCACCTTGCTCGTGGCCGAATTGACCGACACCGCACCTGCCAAACCCGCGCTTACTTATGAGTTGGAGACCGTGGAAGCCGTGTTCGAGCATTTCAAGCCGAACGTCAAAGTGGAGTTCGCAGACGAGCAAGGCGCGTCCGTCAACGAAAAACTCGAATTCAAAAATGTGGGCGATTTTGGCAAAAAAGCCTTGATTGACCAAAGTGCGCTGCTCAGCACGCTCGACGACAAAGAGAAAGAACACCTGTCGTTCTCCCGCAAATTGCAGAGCAACAAAGTCCTTCAAAAAATCCTCAGCGACCCGGCCAAAAAAACGGCCTATATCACCATGCTCCACGCTCTCATCCAAGAATTGGAGGATGCCGGGGTGTAAGTTAGTTGTCGGTTATTGGTTATCGGGCGTTAGTTCATGGCCGTTTTTTAACCAATAACCAATACCTATTAACTGTCAACAACAAAACGCAAGTCAATACAATGGCTCAAAAAGAAGAACTCGAACAACAAGGCCAAGCAGCACAAACCCGCACGATGGAGCGCGTGGAAGCCAATGCCGTCGAAGAGGCGCTGAGTATTTTGGATGCCGATGGCGGCTTCGGGCTGATAGCCACCACGGTGGACGAGGCGGAAAACTTGGATCCAGAAGCTGCCGCCTTGAAAGATATTTTTTTGACAGAAACCGAAAACAAAAAAGCGCGGAAGCAACTCAAAAACCGCCTGAAATACTGGGCTGAGCTGCTCCAAAGCCAGACCAACGTCGGCGACATGATAGAGCAGAGCAATGCCACCGCCGAACTGTCGGGCAAGCTGCTCAACGAAAACCTCAAAAAAGCCCTCGATGCCACCCAAAAATTGGAGTCAAACTACCGGGCTGTGGCCGACTACTACCGAAACGCAGGCGGCGACAAACCCATCAAAAACGTCACCATCGTCAATGCTTCGCTGGAACAAGCGAAGGATTTGGACAACCCGAAAGTGCTCAACCTCGTGTCGGAAGAACTGACCGACAAGTACGACCGGCTCGATTTGATGAACAACTACGGCCTCGTCGTGGTGCCGGGCAGCCTCGGCTCCAAGGAAGTCATTGACGAATGGGCGCGCCGGGCACACGACGCCAAAGCCATGCTGGTCACCGATTTTCACAACCTGAACTCGGCAGACCAAGTGATGAAGCTCTTTGAAAAATCAAAACTCACCGGCGCAGAAGCCTTCCGCGCCAACGTGATGATGACCTGCAACTGGCTCGTGGGGCGCGACGCGGTGACCGAAGCCGGGGAGAAAGAGCCGCTTTATGTGCCGCCCGCAGGGGCGCTCGCCGGGCTGATTTATGCCACCAATATTGCGCAAGTATCTGCAGGCAACAAATTCGGCGGGCTGCGCGGCGTGAAAGGTTGCCGATTCGATATCCGCGCCACCGATTTGTCCAATTTGGCGGATATGGGCCTCGTGCCGATGGTCTATGAGTTCGGGAAAGTGCAGGCATTTTCCTCTAAAACACTCTTCAACGGCACCAATATCGGCCTGCAAACTTACTCTGTGGTGCGCACGTTCGACTGGCTCACCAAAGGCATGATGGACTACTTGAACCGGATGTTGTTCCAAAATATCTCGGTCAACATGGAAATGGACATCAACAAGGAAATTTCCCGGTTCCTCGACAAATGCCAGCGCGAGCATAAAATCATCGAAAAATTTGGCGCTGTCACCGTCAAACGCGACCCCAACCAGAAAGACCGCGTGTTCGTTTCGGCCAACATTATGCCCTTCTTCCCCGCCAAAAACTTCGTCCTCCGTTTGGACGGGCGCGGCGGCGAAGACCCCGAATGGAACGCTTCGGTTGATTAAAATTTTTGACATTGGATTTTTAGACTTTAGACATTGGACAACGCTTGGGCTTTTTCACCAAAAACGTCAACTTGTCCAATGTCTAATGTCAAGAAGTCCAACGTCTAAAATCATATTTTCACCAATTTTTTCATCCATCAACCAAACTACTCAATTGCCATGTTTAAAGCAGTTTTGAAAATCGAAGGCGAAGAGTTCAATGTGCTCAAATGCCATTATGTCCTTGACCGCGACACCGACCAAAGCGGTCGTCCTTCCACCGACGTGCGTGGCGGAAAGGTCACCATCCAAGTTGAGTCTTCTCAAAAAACCCTGTTTTTTGACTGGATTATCAACGCCTACGCCCAGAAAAGCGGCGAAATCGAATTCTACAAACGCAACGACCCCTCGCCCGCCAAAGTCCTTAAATTCGAGGAAGCCTACATGGTGGAATACGGCGAAGATTTCGACGTGGTCGGCCCAAACAAAGAAGCGCCGATGGTCGAAACATTCACCGTGTCGTCCCGCAAAATCACCCTCGGCGGCACGTTTGAAAAAACTTGGCCGGAGTAATTGCATTAGTCTTTCTGTAAGAAACCGTCCACTCTACGAAGGCTGAACCGAATGGAAACCCTCCCGTGGAGCGGACGGATTCTTGCAGAATGGCAAATCTAAATCCCTCTAAATTTTTCTAAACCCATCTAAACCATCATTCCCCTCAACCCTTTCCTAAAAATCAAACCTTCCCAGCCGTGGCCCGTAAAGTAAACGTCAACATCGAAATCAACGGCAAGAACATATCCCCCATAGCCCATCTTGCCATTCACCAGCCGCTCAACGGCCACCATACCTTCGAGCTGCGTTGCCCCATTCAGGAAAAAGAAAAAGTATTGTCCGACAGCAGCGACGCCTGCGGCAAAGAGATTAAAATTGACATCAGTTCGGGCAGCGGCAAATCCAACGCGAAAAACTTTTTCAAAGGCTACGTCACCGGCATCAGTCTTTCGAAGCACCAGGGTGCGGCCAACGAAATCATCTACTACGGCCATGCGCCTACTTTGCTCATGGACGACGGCGCGCACAATCAATCTTTTTCGGAAAAAACCCTCGACAAAATTGTAAAAGAGGTGACCGGCAAATACGGTGTCTCCCCAAAAGTGTCGCCCGCGTTCAAAGGCCAGATACCTTACGTCGTACAATACCGCGAGAGCAGCTTCCATTTTCTCAGCCGCATGGCCAACCAGTACGGCGAATGGTTTTTTTACGATGGCACCGACCTTTATTTCGGGAAAGCCCCCTCGCCGTCGCCGGTTGACTTGGTATTTGGGCGCGATTTGTTCAGTTTCGATTTGGCGCTCAACATCGTGCCGACAAAGTTCAAATGGATGGCCTACGACGAGGTGAGCCACAAATTTCCCGAAAGCACCTCCGCATCGGTCAAAGTCGCGGGGTTGGACGATTACGGCAAAAAAATCAGCAGCGCCTCCGATTCTCTTTTCAGCAACGAACCCGCCGTCGCCGTCTATGCCGAGGTGCAAGACAAGGCAGAATTGGATGAACTCACCAAACACCAACGCGCCGCCCGTTCGGGCAATTTCGTCATTTTCAACGGCTCCAGCGACAACCACGCTCTCAAAGTCGGCAGCATTATCAACGTGAAAGGCAAAATCGGCGATGCCGCCAACAGCGCGGGCAAAGAAGTGGGCTATGGCGAATTTCGCGTCATCAAAATCTCGCATTCCACCGACGCACTCGGCAACTACCAAAACCATTTCAAAGCCATCCCGTCCAGCCTCACGGAGCCGCCCGTCAACACCACCGTTGGCAACCCAGAATGTGAAATGCAGCCCGCCGAAGTGCTCGAAAACCACGACCCGGAAGAATTGGGCCGGGTGCGCGTCCAATTCCAATGGCAAAAATCTACTGGCGACAAAACCCCCTGGATTCGTGTAGCGGCCAGCGGCGCGGGTGGTGGCTACGGCTACTTTTTTGTGCCAGAAAAAAATGACCAAGTACTCGTCGGGTTTGAGTACGGCAATCCCGACAAACCCTACGTCATGGGCGGTCTTTATCACGGCAAAGCCAAACCAAAAGGCGTGTCGGACAAAGACAACAACAACAAAGTCATCCAAACCAAAAGCGGCAATAAAATCTCGCTCGTGGACAAACCGGGCAATGAGGAAATCAAAATCGAAAACGGCCACAACGTCATCACCCTCAACCTCAAAGCGCCCGGCACTATCACCATCAAAACCGATGGCGACCTCAGCCTTTCCGCAAAAAACATCACCATCGCCGCCGACCAAAAACTCACGATGAGCAGTATGGAAGCATCTCTGGAAGGCACACAAAAAGTCAACATCAAAGGCATGGAAACCGCCGTAGAGGCCGATGTCAAAAACGTCGTAAAAGGCACCATGGTAGAAGTATCCGCCAGTGCCATCGTGGACATCAAAGGTGCCATGGTCAAACTCAACTCCTAACTCCCCGGCTCCATGTTGGACAACTACAGCATCCCATTGCGCTGCGGCGAACTCACCAAGAAAAATCCGAAGCACCCCAAAGTCAAATTGGAGGAATCCGTGCGGCGGCATCTTTACCTCATTCTCATCACCCGTTTTGGCGAATACCGCTGCGACCCCACATACGGCTGCCAACTTTGGGAACACGATTTCGAGAACCTCAAAGCCTTAGACGACAAAAAACATACGTTTGAAAATTCCATCAAAACCTTGCTTGCCCGCCACGAACCCCGCCTCACCGAAACCCTCGTCAGTATTGACATTAAAGAGCCAGACATCAAAGACCCACTCAAACTGACCCAAAAACTCAGAAAAAGAATCGAAATCAAAATCCGGGGCCGCCTTGTGGAAACCAACCAACCCTTTGAGCCAAAACCATTTGTCATCTATTTCAGCCCGGTAGCCACCGATTCGGCCAACCTTCAATAATCCCGCTCATGGACACTAAAGAAGAAATACGCAGCCGGATGCTCCGCGATGTTGCCCGGCTTTGGGGCTATCAAGACACGGAAATGGACGAAAAGGCCTTCGACCCCGTGGTCGGGCTGCTCGTCGGCGCGTGTGCCGCAGAGTTTGGGAAACTTCAGCAGGAAATGGGTAACTCTCGTCAGCGCATCCTCGAACAACTCGCCAACACGCTCACGCCCGACGTGATGATGACGCCTACGCCCGCCCACGCCGTGTTGCACGTCCGCGCCATCGAACCCGAAACTTTGATTCAACCCACACACCAAGTCTATTACACAAAATCCGTTGGCGAGGAGGAAAAGGAAATCTATTTCTCCACCCCCGCGACCTACCGCCTCGTGGACGGCGGGGTGCGCTATTTGGCGGCAGCCGGAAAAGTGTTCGACGTGATGAGCGAAATGCCGAGGCGCGACCGGGTGCTAGAATCCGATACCTACCGCCGTCACCTGCCGTCGCCCACTCTTTGGCTTGGCCTCGAACTTGATGCAGCGATAGATTCTCTCGACGGCCTCACATTTTTTTTCAACTGGAAAAACGAACCGCGCCTCCGCTCTTTTTTACGCCAATTGCCCTATTGCCGCTGGTATCTCGGCGACCACGAACTCGCTATTGAAAAAGGTATCCGGGAAGAAACGACGCCGCAAGACCGGGGGAATGTAGCGCCGTTCGAGGCAGAATTCAGCCCCGCTTGGCGCATGAAACGCCGCGTCACCGATTTTTACCAAGACCATTTTGTCACCTTGCTCGGCAAAAAAACGCGGCAAGATGTTTCATTGGAAAGCCTGAAAAAAAACTACCCCGAGGCGTTTGAAATCGTGTTCCCTCGCGAAGACTTGACGGATTTGAAAGAAAAGCTGCTGTGGCTCCGCGTCGAATTTCCCGAATATTTTCCGTTGGATGCGCTCGCCAATACCGAATGTCAAATCAACTGCGTGCCGGTGCTCAACAAACGTTTTCACGAAGAAAACTACCGCCTGCAGGAATTGGTCAATATACTCCCGCTCCACTGCGACGATTTTTTCTTCGATATCCATAGGGTCAGCAACGAGCAAGACAAAGAATTCAGCGCGCACCCTTTGGCCAACCTTCGCAACCTCGAATCCGGAGCCTACACGCTGCGCACACAGGGTGCCGGGAAAATGGACAGCCGGGCTGCGTCTCAACATTTGTACTCCCTGATTGATATGCTCCGCGACGAAAGTGCCGCTTTTGCGGCCTTCGACTTGAATACGCTGAACGAAAAAATCAAAAACCTGAACAAGGAAATCACCGCGTTGGAACAACACGTCCGCGAAGGTGACAGCCAGCGCGAAGAACTGCCATACCTCGTCGTGAAAATGCCAAAAGGCGGGCGAAACCAAATCGTGAAAGTGGAATTTTGGTCTACCGTTGGCGAATTGGCCAACGACATCCCTGGCGGACTTTCGCTCGATATGTTCGCCACCAAAGGTTTCAACCGCAACAGCATCCAGCTCATGTTGGCTTCCACCGGCGGCACCAACCGCAAATCAGCCTCCGACGCATTCTACGAATTCAAAAAATCGCTCACCACCCGCGATAGGGTAGTGTCGAAAGAAGACATCAAAACCTTTTGCTTCGCCACACTCGGCAACCGGCTCGCACAAGTCGGCATCCAAAAAGGGCTGCACATCAGTGAAGTGCCAAAAGAAGGCATGGTGCGCACATTGGATGTGGTGCTGCGGCCTGCCGCGCAGCAAACGCCCCAAGAAACCCAAGAATGGAATGCGCTCTGTTATGAATTGGAAATCGAACTCAACACAAAATCGTCAGGGCTGCTCCCGATTCGGGTGCTGACGGCAATTGACCAGAATTAGAAGCGACACTTTCCAAAAAAGAGTCACATCTCCGTATTATCATTTTTACAATGACAACCGCTCTATCCGAAAAATTGACCCGCCACCCGGCACGCATGGAGACACTGCTGGCCGAACTCATCGAAGCAAAATTGCTCTCGGCAGAGTCGCTCGTGGTGCGCCCGCGCAGCCTTTTTCGGAGAGGGTATAGCCCTGACATTGTTCAGGTCAAATCGGTCGCAGAAGCGGAATTGGCAAAATATCTTTTCCCAGAGGAACAAGGCGCCACCGATGCTACGGCGAAAGTGCCGAGGCCGTCGGGAAGAAAAAACGCCGAGACGACGGTGGTGGACGTGAGCCGCGAAGGATTTTACGATGCCTTGCCGGAGTTTTTGTTCCACGCGCCGGAGGCTATTTCGGGGTACAAAAATTTGGACCAACGGGTAAAGGAGAGCGAAAAAGTGCGGGAGGAAGAAGCCCGGGCGCGGAAGTTTTTTCTGCCGTTCGAGCAAGAGTTTTTCCGGCAGCGGATTCGTTTGGAGCAGGAAGAGCGCAAATTGCTGTCGGGGCTTGCCAACCCGATGCAACGCGCCATTTTTGAAAAATTCTGGACCGACGTGAAAGGTTTGGACGAATCGCACGAAGCCGTGTTGTTCTACCTTTTGCCCTCGGCGCACAAAATCGCCGGCAACCGCCCGCTCATGGCCGCTTGTTTCGAGGCCGTGCTGCAAGACGCGGTCAGTCTCGACGACACCCAGCCCATCGCTACCGCAGTCAGCGACGATGCCGCGCCCCAACTGGGCGAAGCCACGCTCGGCTTCGATTTCGTGGCGGGCGAGGTGGCGGCGGAGGACTTGCCCGACCTTTCGGTCAACATCGGCCCGCTGGATTTGGACGCTCTGCCCGACTATCTGGAAGGTGGGAAAAAACACAACCTGCTTTCCATCCTTTACAGTTATTTCGTACCGGCGGAAATGGACGTGCAGACCCAGATTTTGCTTAAACAAATGGAGGCGGGTTTTGTGCTCAATGACGACGACGGTACTGCCCGACTCGCTTTTTCGACCTATATTTGACCAACAAAAATTACCAATTACCAATCGAATGAACTTTAAAATCTTCACCATCTTACTTGGCTTAGCTGCGTTGCTGCTGTTCGCGCTCCTCAAGTTTTTGAAAGGGGACGTGAAGATTTTTGTCAAAAAAACGAACTACTACCTGCTTGGCGCGGCGCTCACATTTGCGCTGGTAGGGGCGTTCGGCTGGTTTATCAAAACCGGCGACATGAGCGCTACCACCTTTGCTTGGGTTTTCCAATTCTGCTGTTTGGGGCTGGGTGTCCTGCATGCTTGGTTGTTGTTCAAAATCTTGCCTTGGCCCGATCGCAACATCATGCACCTCGAATGGCTTTTCACGGCGTTGGTGATGGCTGTTGGTTCGTTGACGTTTTTCCAAACTTGTATTTATTTTGAAAAGGTAAAACGCAACCTTGATGCGTCTTTTGCCGACAATATCTTGCCCGGCATCGTGCTTTTTCCAGTGCCGTTGTTGTGCCTCAAATTGTGGGACATGTGGAAAAACATCCCCCGCGTCACCGTCACAGGCTGGTATCTGCCGTTGGATGTGCGCCCGCCCATCATCGAGCCCGGCAAATCGGTGAAGCTGACTTTTCTCGTCCATGCCAACTACAATGCGGGGCAGGTCATTCAGATTGACGTATTGGCGCCCGTCGAACGGACGGTGGGCGAGACGTTTCACTATATTCTTTACCGACACAACGTCGAGAAAAATTCGTACAACAAAATCGAAATAGCAGAAAACAACTCCCGCTCGAAGGCGTACACTTGGCTTTTTTATCGGCGCGGGAAATTTCTGTGGTTCTGGACGACCAAAAACTATCTCAACGCCGACCACCGCATCCGCCAATTGGATTTTCAAAATGGAGACATTGTCTACATCGAAAGGGTGCGGCATTGGCTGCATGAATCTTAAGGGTTTCTGGTTGCGGTTTTTTTTAAAAAAACATCACAGCCAGCAACCTCTAACCCCGAAACCAGCAACCACAACCCAGAAACCCGAAACCCAGCAACCCAGCAACCCAGAAACCCAGAAACCCAGAAACCAAAAACCAATCACCAGTAACCAATCTGTACTATGGAACGCATGAATCACCTCCCCGTCAATTGGGTGGACGGGATGAAAATATCGAAGCAGCAATTCCTCGATTTGGAAAACAGCCTGCTCGACTCGGTGCGCGACGCCAATGCGCTGGCACTGACCGACTACAACTTTGGCCTTCTGCCCGCACCAGAGCCGGGGCGCGACTCGCTCAGCATTGATGTCAATTCCGAATGGGTAGAGCTGAAATATTGCCGTGCCGTCACCCGCGCCGGTGCGCGCATCGAAATCATTGACCTCGACGACAGCGCCCTGCGGCAGTCCGTGCGGCAGTTGATGGGCGCGTTTGATTTTCAACAGTCGCAGGATTGGTATGTGGTGGTGCGGGTCAATCCCTACGAGCGCGTGCCTTATGGCGCGCCCGCGCCGGACACCAACCCACTGCGCCACCTGCACGCCATCCCGCGATATGAACTCGGCATCATCCCGCGCGAGCAAACGGCTTCGACGAAAATAGCGGCTTACGCCATTCCGGTCGCCAAGATTCGCGGCGGCATCGGTGGCGTGGAGTTGGAAAAAAACTATATCCCACCCTGCGCCCGGCTGAACAGCAGCACCGAACTTATCCGCATCCACCAGCGGCTGGAGCAAGATTTGTCGTATATCCTCGACAAGGCGATGGTCATCGTGCGAAAAATCAACTACCGCCGCAAACGCGAGGTGCTGAACCCGCTGGCGACCGATATTTACCTGATGGCTTCACGCACGATGGAGTTTATCACCGATAATCTTGATGCTTATCGGTTGCTCATTCCGCACCAGCCGCCCATACTTTTTATTGAGCAATTCATGCGTCTTGCCCGCACGGAACAAACTGCGCTGACGCTGACTCAATTCAAAGATTATATGTTGGAATATTTCCGGCAGTACATCCGCGATTTCCAGTACGCCGTTTTTGATAGCGCCATGCAGGGTTTGGTAAGTCTTGTTTACAACCATTTCGAGATACGTCAGGCGCTGGACAAGGTGGAGAACTTGGTCAACCAACTCAAAGTCCTTTTTGGCAGCCTTGAGAAATTGGATTATGAGAATCTGCCTGTGTTCGACCCAGTGACGCAAACCACTACCTACGGAAATCAGCCTCCTCAACAACAGAGGCCTTCAACGCCCTATAATCCGCCGCCGCCCATGCACAATCCGTCTGACCCAATGGGAAGAGACAGAATTCGCATCAACCCACAAAAAGGTGGAGAAAGGGGCGGCAGAGAAAGGACTTTGGATGACGAACTGACAGATTAAGGTCGCTATTCCACTTAAACCCGTTTCCGGTACGTCCACACGGCCAATCCGTTCGTCGCTGCAGCATAAGTTAGCACGCTGAAAAAGTTGTTTTGTATGTCCTGAAACCCCGCGCCTTTGAGCAGCACGAGCCGCATGAATTCTACAAAATAAGCCACCGGGTTGAGTTTGTTGAACCATTGCGCCCATTGCGGCATACTTTCTACTGGCGTAAACAAGCCGCACATCAGGATGAAAATCAGGAGAAAAAACCAAGCGGTGAACATGGCCTGCTGCTGCGAATCGGAAAAGTTGGAAATCAAAAAACCGAGACCGAGCATACAGGGCGTGAACGCCGCCGTGTAACCGAACACGAGCCACAGACTACCGAGCATCGGGATGTCGAACACGAGTTTGCCTACCGTCAATCCCACCGTCATCATCACCAAAGAAAGCAGCCAGAACGGAAGGAGTTTGCCGAGAATGAACTGCCATTTCTGCACGGGCGTCACGTTCATCTGCTCGATGGTGCCAAGTTCGCGTTCGCGGACAATGTTCAGCGCCGTCAAAAAGCAAATTATCAAGGCCACGATTTCACCCAAAATGCCCGGCACCATGAACGTCTTGTAGTCGAGGCGGGGGTTGTACCAATTGGAATATTCGATGTTGATTTGTTGAGTTGGGGGCTTGGGGATTTGACCACTTTCGATCGAAACGAGACGGGACACCCATTTTTGAGAAAAATCTATGTTGAAATCGCGGACAATGTTTTGCGCATAACCCATGCCAAGGCCGGCTTTGGTGGCATTTATCGCATTGGCTGTCAGCGAAATACCCGCTTTATTTTCGCGCACGAGGTCGCGCTCGAAGTTGGCGGGAATTTCCAAAATCAAATCCACTTGGTCGGCGGCCATAGAGCGGTCGGCGTCTTTGGCGGTTAGCGAAAATTGTTTCACCTGAAAATAGCCCGACGCGCTGAATTTGTCGGTCAATTGCCGCGACGCGGGCGACAGGTCGTGATCCACGACGGCGAGGGCGAGGTTTTTCACTTCATAATTGGCTGCATAAGAAAGCAGCAAAGTTGCACTACCGGCATCACGAGCAGCAGGGGCAGCATCGTCTTGTTGCGGAAGACTTGCAGAAATTCTTTTTGGACGAGGAAGAGGATGGTTCTCATATTTTCTTCTCCTCTGTGCCCTCCGTGCCTCCGTGTTTAAAAAAATCTCGAACACAGAGGCGTAGAGGACACAGAGGTTTTATGTTTGTGAATTGGTTAATGCTAAACTTTGAAAGCCATGAATGAAAAAACGTACAACGAACTTACTTCCCAGATTATCAGTGCTTGCATCGAAGTTCACCGGGAATTGGGGCCAGGGCTTTTGGAGAGCGTTTATGAAGTTTGCCTTTTGGATGAACTTCGTCGGAGAGGATTGAAAGCAGAATCGCAAGTCAAACTTCCCGTCTCTTACAAAGGCAAACAATTGAACAAAGAATTCGTCATTGACATCTTGGTAGAGGATTTGGTACTCCTCGAATTAAAAGCGATTGAGATTCTCCTGCCTATTCACGAAGTTCAGCTGGTGACGTACTTGAAGCTTTCAGGCAAAAAATTGGGCTTACTCATAAACTTCCATGTTGAACTTTTGAAAAATGGTGTTCGCCGAAGAATCAACGGCAACCTCAACGAGTAACCTTCCTCTGTGTCCTCCGTGCCTCTGTGTTTGAGATTTTTTAGACAACACAGAGGCACAGAGGACACCGGGTTTTCAGAGGCGGTCTTTAAAATTTTTCATGCTCAACCCCAAGAAAAACACCGCCATCCCGCCCAGCACCAGCGTTTCTTTCCACAATACTTCCAGCCCCACGCCTTTTATCATAATGCCTTTCACGATGGGGTTGAACCACGTCGCAGGTATCGCAGTACCAATGACTTGCAACGGCAGGGGCATACTCTCGCGGGGGAAAATGAAACCCGACAGCAACATCGTCGGCATCATGAGGCCGAGCGCCGACATGAACATGGCCGTCATCTGGTCTTTCGCCCGCGTGCTGATAAAAATGCCCAGCGACAAGGCGACAAACATATAAAGCAAACATTCCGCCGCCAGCAGCAGCACCGAACCGCTCATCGGCATTCCGAACACGACAATGCCGAGCAACACGACGACGACAGCGTTCAGAAACGAGAGCGCGAGGTAGGGCGCCGTTTTGCCCAAAATAATCTGAATCGGTTTCAAGGGCGACACGAGCAGCACCTCCATTGTGCCGAGTTCCTTTTCCCGCGCAATCGTGATGGAAGTCATCATGGCCGACACGAGCATCAGAATCAGCGTCATCACACCCGGCACGAAGTTGAAAGCACCCTTCTGTTCGGGGTTGTAGCGCATTCGGGTTTGCACAGTTATGAGAGGTGAATCATGAGTTATGTCGCTCGCTTTTTCTTGTTGAAAATCAGCGATGATGGCGTTGGCGTAGTTGATCAAAGTAGTCGCCGTGTTCGGATCGCTGGCGTCGCCGACGAGTTGGAGTTGGGCTTCGCTGGTCTGGAGTTTTTGGGAAAAATTGTCGGGAAACACGACGGCCATTTTGATTTTCCCCCTGCGAAATGCGGGTTCCAAATCTTCTGCCGAGGTCAGGTTTTTTTCCAAACGGAAATAACCGCTCGACGTGAGTTTGTTCACGAGCGCGATACTTTCTGAGTCCTTCGAAGGGTCGAGCACGGCGATGGCGGCGTTTTTGATTTCGTTGGTGAGCACAAAACCGAACAGCAAAACCTGCATCACCGGCATCCCAAAAAGGATAAGTAAAGTGCGGCGGTCGCGCAGGATGTGGCGAAATTCTTTTTTGATAAAGGCTGCGAAACGGTTCATTTTTCGACAGGTTTAGAGTGTTCTTTTGACAGGATAAACATGGTTTACAGGATATTAGATTCAAACCCAACGCGGCACTCTCCGGCAGTATTCCGTGTAGGTTTCTCCAAATTGTTTTTTCAAAAACGGCTCTTCCACAAATCGGACATACACACTAAAAATCAGGAACACCAGCAACCCATATAGCACGACTTGATAGCTCGCGTACCAAATTGCCCAGCCCACTAAGGCCGTCATAATGCCGAGATACATCGGGTTGCGCGAGTAGGCATACAACTGCGCGGTCACTAACTTTTTCGGCGGGTCGAGCGGGAAGGGCGTCCCCTCGCCTTTTTTCATAAAGTCCCAGACGCAAATCAGCAAAATGGAGAGGCCGAACAGCACGACGGGCAATCCGAGCCAAGTCCACCAGCCGTATAAGCCGTCGCTGCGCCGTCCCAGCCAAACGGGCAGATACACCGCCACTGTGCCGGGGATGACGAGCGTGAAGAGCAAATTTTTGAGAAAGAGTTTCATTGTCTGTTGGTTATTTGCTGAATTGTTGATTTGGCTATTTGAACGTTTAAGAAACCTTTTGGAGGTTCCGTAACCGTACTCCAACGGCGCGAAATCCCTAATCCCCAATTCATAATTCATAATTAACCACCCCTTGCAAGTTTCCGAAATACCTCGTCCATGTCTTCCGCGTCAAAACTGGCTTTCATCGCGCGGGGCGTGTCGAGTGCTTCGATTTTCCCATTTACCATGATGCTCACGCGGTCGCAATATTCGGCCTCGTCCATGTAGTGCGTCGTCACCATGAGCGTCACGCCCGAGGCGGCGGCTTCGTAAATCAGTTCCCAAAATTGCCGCCGGGTGAGCGGGTCCACGCCGCTCGTCGGCTCATCGAGAAACACGATTTTCGGCTCGTGAAGCAGGGCGACGGAGAAGGCGAGTTTTTGTTTCCAGCCCAACGGCAGCGAGCCGACGAGCTTGTCCGCCTCTTCCGTGATTTGCAGTTTTTCGAGCAAAACAGCCGTTTTTGATTTGATTTCCGACATTTTCAGGCCGTAAATGCCGCCGTAGAGCCGGATGTTTTCGCGCACAGTGAGGTCTTCGTACAGGCTGAATTTCTGACTCATGTACCCAATGCGGCGTTTGATTTGCTCCGGCTGTTTGCCCACATCAAAACCCGCTACCGTCGCCGAGCCGCTCGAAGGCGAGAGCAGGCCGGTGAGCATTTTCAGTGCCGTTGTTTTGCCCGCGCCGTTGGCGCCGAGGAAACCGAAGATTTCGCCTTCGCGCACGTCGAAAGTGATGGCGTCCACGGCGGTGAATTTGCCGAAGCTGCGGGTGAGTTGGTGGGTGGAGATGATGTTGATCGTCATTGCGTAATTATGGTCATTAAAGTCATTAAGGGTCATTGAAGCCACTATCGAAAATGACTTTTAATGACCCCAAATGACTTCAACTTCCCTTTTTAGTTTTTCATCAGTTCAATAAAACAATCCTCCACCGTCGGTTCGGCGGGTTTTATTTCGATATTGTGGTGGTTTTTGGAAACTAAAAAGTCGTGAATCGAGCTTTCCGAAAGTTGATCCCGACTATTCGGGACAGAAAGTTGCCCCAATTTGAGATGCGCATACTCCCCAAACGCATAACAATCCGCCGCACCCTCAAACGTGCGCAAATCCTTGATTAACTGGTACATATTATCGGAACGCACGGCGTACAACGGCTGCCGGAACGCCGCAGTGATGCCCTCCGGCGTGTCAATCGCCATGATTTCGCCTTTCTGGATCAAGGCCACGCGGTCGCAGAGTTCGGCCTCGTCCATGTAGGGTGTGCTGACGAGCATGGTCAGCCCTTGCTGGCGCAAATCGCGGAGCATATCCCAAAATTCCTTGCGCGACACGGGGTCAACGCCGGTGCCGGGTTCGTCGAGGAACAGCACTTCGGGCTTGTGGATGAGGGCGCAGCAAAGGGCGAGTTTTTGCTTCATGCCGCCGGAAAGCGCCCCGGCGCGGCGGTCTTTGAACGGCTCGATTTGCACATAAATCGGCGCGATGAGGTCGTAATTTTTCCGAATGCTCGTGCCAAAGACGGAAGCAAAAAATTCGAGATTTTCCTCTATCGTCAAATCCTGATAGAGCGAAAACCGACCCGGCATATAGCCGATGACTGTGCGCAACTGCTTGTAATCCTTGACGATATCAAGCCCTGCCACCGTCGCCGAGCCCGTGTCGGGCAGCAGCAGCGAGGTGAGGATGCGAAACAAGGTCGTCTTTCCCGCACCGTCGGGGCCGATGAGACCGAAGATTTCGCCTCCTCGCACAGACAGATTTATGTCTTTGATGGCCTGTACGCTGCCGTAGGATTTCGACAGGTTTTCGGCTGTTATTTTTGTATTTGACATGGCGTAGAGTAGTTTTTTGACAGGATTTACATGGTTTACAGAATATTTGTTTCTTTTCCACTTAAAATGAAAGCAATATGAATGACCCACTTACTTCTAAAATTATCGCCGCTGCTTATAAGGTTTACAACACTTTGGGATTCGGTTTTTCTGAAAAAATCTACGAGAACTCTATGGTGATTGAGTTGCCTAAACATGGCCTCTTATGTGCACAACAGGTGGGTCTTACGGTGTTTTATGAGGAGCATATTGTCGGCGAATTTGCCATGGATTTGCTTGTAAATAAACAAATTATCGTCGAGTTGAAATCTGTTCGCCACTTGTTGGAAGAACACGAAGTCCAACTTGTTAATTACCTGACCGCTACCAAAACCGATGTCGGGCTGCTTATCAATTTCGGCCCCGACGGAGTAGAGGTCAAGCGCAAATACCGCGTCTATCGCCCAAAGGGTAGCGGACAGGAGTAGTGTATTTTCTTGACAGGATTGACATGATTTGCAGGATATTTTTTCAAAAAAGTCGGCGAAGCCGACAAAAGTAAAAACCTGTTTATCTTGTCAATCCTGTCAAGAAAACACTCTACGCTTGTCAAAAACGCAGCTCCGCAGGCATTCCGATTTTCAAAATACCGTCGGAATTGGAAACGCTAATTTTCACTGCATACACCAGATTCACCCGCTCGTCTTTCGTCTGAACGACTTTCGGCGTGAATTCGGCTTTTGGCGAAATCCAGGTGATTTTTCCCGAAAGTTCTCGCTGTGTGCCATCGGCTTCGTCTATAAAAACTTTGACTTCTTGGCCGACTTTCACCGAGGCCAGCTGGTCGCCCGCGACGTAAGCGCGGAGGGTCATCGTGTTCAAATCTGCGATTTTGTAGAGCGGTTTTCCGAAGGTTGTGATCTCGCCCGGCTCAGCGTATTTCACCAGCACCGTGCCGCCCAATGGATTGACAATGCGAGACTTGGCAATTTGGTCGTCCAACTGGGCGATTTGTTTTTGGAGTGGCAGGATTTCGGCGAGCAAGCCGCTTTGCTGGGTCGTGAGCGACGAGTTCGTGGCCGATTTTTGCTCCAAAATCACGTCCATTTGTTTGCGCGCCACTTCGATTTGGTCGTTGAGGTCGTCGAGTTGTTTGGGCGTGGCTGCGTCGCTTTTCAAGAGGTTTTCAACGCGGCGTTTTTCACGTTCGAGATTGGCGAGTTGCTGTCTCGTGGTAGCCATTTGTTTTTCATAAACAGCGAGTTGCGCGCTGATGGCCGGGCTTTTGGCGGCGACAGCGCGGATGCTGGCTTGCAGTTGCTCGCGTTTCAAAATCAGTTGAACGGAGTCAATCGCGCCGACTTGTTCGCCGGCTTTCAGGGTTTGGCCTTCTTCGATTTTCAGGGAAAGGATTTTGCCGGAGGCTTCGGCGCTGACGATAATTTCGTCTGCTTCAAAATTGCCGTAAGCATCGGCTTTGGGGGCGGAGTTTTGACAGGCGGAGAAGGCGACTCCGAAAATGAAAAAGTATTTTAAGAGACTGGTTTTCATTATTTTAAATTTTTAAAAATCAAGTTTTTAGTTTCCAAGTTTTGCCACCAACATTTCCCTCGCCTGTGCCAGTTGCAGTTCGTGCGATTTCTGATTCAGGCGGGCTTGGGTGAGTAAATTCAGTTGCGTGAGGTAGTCTGTCGCCGTCATTACCCCGTTTTTCACTTGGGCGTCGGAGCGGCGTACGATGTCTTCTTGGAGTGCGACGATAGCATCATCCTGTTTGAGTTGTTCGCGGTATTTCACGTTCAAGTCCCAAAATTCACGGACGTTGTTTGCCTCCAATTTTTGCTCAAAAGCGAGCCGTTGCGCCTCCACATTTTTCTTGTGCAAGTCGAAAACCTGCGCCTCGCGGCGGTGATTGCCCCAGTCGAACGGCGTCCACGAAGCCCGCAGGCCAAACATGGCGAACGGCTCGAAACCCGTCTCGAAAAAGTTGAGGGGGTTGGGTTGGCCAAAACCCGCTTGCATAAAAGCCTCGATGCGCGGCTGGAGTTGCAGGTTCAGGCGGTCTTTTTGGAGTTGATACGCGCTTTGTTGCAAGGTAAAAAGCCGGTATTCGGGCCGCTTCTCTGGCTGGAGCGGAATTTCCGAAGGGTTTGGCACGATGAGTTGAAAATCAGTGTTTTCGCGGCCAATCCATTTTGCCAAAATCTCCAGCAACGCCTGTTTGTCCACCTGTAAAGCGGTGATTTGTTGTTCCGTTTTCAATATCTGGATTTTAACTTGGTCGGCAGTAGTTTGCAAAGCCGCACCTTCCGCGACGGCGGCTTCCGCTTGTTTCAGCCGTGCTTCCAAATCCTTTTTTGAAACCTCCAGAACGGCCTCACTCTCCTGAAGCAACAGGGCTTTGAAATATAAATCCGTCACGACTTCGCGGAGTTGAAAAACGTCCACATCTGCTTGTACGGCAGCGAGTTCTGCTTCGAGCGAGCGCTGCTGGCGCTGGTAGCGATCTGTGCCGCCGTCCCAGATGCGTTGCGCCACATCCAGCGAGAGCCTGTATTGGTCTTTTGGGATTTCGGGTACTTGGAAAAGCGGGCTGTCGCCGGGAAATTGTACCACGTCTGTCTGCCACGAAGCCTGCGCGCCGAAGTTGATGCGAGGCAAGTTGTTACTTTGCAAATTCCTGATATGGAGGGCAGAAATGCTTTCCGCGTAGAGTTTTTTCTGCTGCAAGGGGCTGTTTTGCACGGCAAGTTCGCGGCATCGTTGCACGGTCAGCGTGTCGCTCGCGAGTGCGCCAAACGGTAGTGCCGCAAGAGCGAGGATGAAAAGGAAAATGGATTTCATAAGTGTTTGAGCAAAAGTAAACGGAACTGTTTTAAAGGCAATTCGTAGGGCGGATTTGCAAATCTGCCCTACTGCTTAGTTGAGTTTAGTTGTCATTTTTCTGTTTTCCAATGAAGCCCAAATGCGTGTGGTGGAAACTGTCCTCGTATTTCAGGCCATAACCCAATGCCCGATCCATCGAAATGTGCGCGAACAAGATGATGGCGGCCAACTTCCAATTGGCTTTGTCCGACCACAGCGCATAAGCCGCGACGGCAGCTGCTACTGCCCTGTGATGCAACAAGTTGTAAGCAAATGCGCCAACTTTTGGGCCTGCGAGATAGCCCAACATTCCGATGTCGGGCAAGAGAAGCAAAGCGGGAAACCACCACCACGCGAAGGGCAGGCGGCTGAAGAGAAAAATACAAAGCAGGAAAATGCCCCACTCTTCGAGATTCAAAATTGTCTTCATGTCAAGAGATTGCTGTTTGATAAAACGGTTTAACTGTTTGGTTAAACAACGGCAAAAAATTTTTAACTTTTATGGCCGTAAAGCCGCCAACACAAATCGCGTCACCTCTTCTTTTCTTTCTTCCAGAAAAATCCGCATTTCTCCCGAACTCATGCCGAGCAAAATCCGCATCATCGGCTTGCCCACAAACGGGAACACGCACATTGAAATCACATTGACAATCAGGTGCTGTGGCTTGATATGGCGGATACGCCCAGCGGCGATTTCCGCTTCCACTTGACTGAAAAACACCTCCGGCTTGGGCAAGTCTTTGGGAACTATTGTATCAATAAACCGCTCAGGGTGTTTGTTGATTTCCGAAAGAATAAAAAGCGGAATAAAAGGGTTTCGGGAAATAATACCGATGTAAGTTCCTATAAACTGCCTGATTTTTTCCTCCAGCGGCAATTCACTTTCAATAATTTGCCGAATCGCCGGAATCGCCTTCCCGATAATCGCCTTTGCCACCGACTCGTATAGTTTCTCCTTTGTGCGATAGTAGTAGTGCAGCAGCGCCTTGTTGATACCTGCTCGGTCGGCTATTTCTTGCATTTTCGCGCCGTCCATGCCTTTCTGGGTAAATACCTCGTGCGCGGCCTCGAATATTTTTTGTTCAGTGCTGTCGCCGGGAAGTTGTGTCTCTCTTTTAGCCATCAGGTTTAACCGTTTGGTCAATTCTGGGGCAAAGGTGAAAGACATTTTTTAAAATGTCAAGGTTTTGGTCGGAAAAAATTAACCAAACAGTTAAGCATTTTGGTAAAACCTTTGGCTGGCCGCTTAAAACTATTTGAAAATCAGTTTTATACGAAAATTTTGAGGTATTGCCCAATCTGGCTATTTAGGCGCAGGCAGCGTTATGAAAATCGCTAGGATCAGGCTATTTTTACGAGCAAAATTTTGAAACTAACTTGTTTTCCACCTTCAATCTATTAAAAATGAAACACAATCTGAACTCTGCCACTGCGAAGGCCATGCTCTTCGCCCTTCTCGCTCTTTTTAACATTCAAACTGCTTCAGCACAAGACGGCACCCAAAACGACGGATTCCAGATTCAAATCACGCTCCCAAACGGCCAAAAATCCATCTACGGGGAAGGCCACGGCGGCTTTGGCTGGGCTGCTTTCGGCACTGACATCAGCTCTGAATTTGAGGTTAACATCGCTTGGGGGCGCCCAGCCGACAACGACTCCCTGTGCTGCAACCCTGCGGTGAATTCGCAGGAAATAGCCGGCAAAGCAGCTTTGATTCGGCGTGGCACTTGCCCTTTTCAAGTCAAGGCCAACAACGTGGAAGCCGCGGGCGCATCGGTCGCCCTCATCGTCAACCATTCACTTATTGTGGGGCAAGACGACCATTTTGTTCAAAATATGGCTGCCAACGCGGGCACTCCCCCGACAAATATTCCCGCTATTTTCCTGTGCCGGGCAGTAGGCGACCAAATCATCGCAGCCATTGACGCAGGGCAATCTGTGAAAATAAAGTTTATTTTCCCAAGATTGTACAACACGGCATCGGCTTATCATTTTGCAACGCCTACCTCGCAAGTGAGACCATTGGAAAATATCGGGGTGACTTTTCAAAACCGCACATCGTCCACGGAAGCGGATGTGGTGGTAAAGGCAGACATCATCGCGTCGGACGGAAGTGTCGTTTCAATGTATGAGCCAGTGCCGCCGACTGCTCCCGGTGAGTCAGTTTATGTGGAATTCCCTCCGTACACCCCACCGCCGGTGAAAGGCCGCTTCGACATCGTTTTTTCTACCAATAAATACCATGCGACCTACGACACGGCACGCAGTTCTTTCATTTTGACTGACTATACTTTTGGTACTGACAATTTTGAATTGTTGCCAAACGGGGTGGGGCCGAACGTAGACCAATTTCTAAATGCAGGCCTCATTTATCACACCGGAAGTTTGTGCGCCACCGGTAGCCAGGGCGCTGTGGCAACCCACGCCACTTTTGGCGTCACCAATGTCAGCGAGGTGTATGTTCCGGGCGACCCTGCTGCCAATTCGATTTATGCTTTCATTTTCGACGCCGATTTTGACAACGATGGCTTGATAGACCCATTTTTCGATTTATTTGACCTGAACCTTTTGAGTTATGGCACCTATGAGCTGCAAGGAACAGAGCTGCCCGACGAACTGATAGATATGCCCCTATTAGACATCAACACGGGCGACCCGTATGTGAGTCTTTTGCCCAACCATTTCTACTATGTGACTTTGTACTACGATGGATCATTGAATGGGTCGGGGGCAAGCGTCCGGTTTGCGGCCTCCAAGCGAGTGGATTACCTCAATTATTTGTCAACACCGCTGTTTTTGGGTCAATTGTACTCCGGGTGGTCGAACGCTACAATAGTGAACCGGTTGCAATTGGAAGGGTATTCGTCCGACAACCAAACCGCTGTTCCGCCTGTGGCTGACTTTAACGCGAACACCAACGGCTTGACGACTTCTTTTACCAACAATAGCGTTGGTGCGGCGGCCTATCTCTGGGATTTTGGCGACGGTAACAACTCGACCGAGGCAAACCCAATGCACGACTACGCCACAGACGGGGTTTACACTGTGAAACTCATCGCCACCAACGCAGAAGGAAGCAACGCGGCTGTACGGACAGTGCAAGCTGGGACAGCCCCCCCGATTGCTGTAGATTTCAATGCCAACGCAAGTTCGGGTTGCACACCTTTGACAGTGGAATTTGCCGATGCCTCCGTAGGTACGGGGCTGACGTATCTGTGGTCGTTTCCCGGCGGCAACCCCGCCACTTCCACCTTGCCCAATCCAACCGTTACTTACGAATCAGGCGGCACCTTCAACGCAAGTTTGCTGATTAGCGACGGCTTTTCATCGGATTTTATTCTCAAACCTGCGCTCATTACAGTTGCCTCGGCGCCCGAAGCTGCTTTCACAACCAATGCGGGGCCGAATGGGCTTGTGAGTTTCAACAATACCTCATCGAACGCCGACAGTTATCTTTGGATCTTCAGCGACGGCACAATCGGCACAGAAGCCAGCCCGACGCACACCTATGCCGCTGAAGGCGATTACGATGTCACGCTGTTCGTTTCCAACACTTGCGGTACCGACACTTTTACACAATCCGTGACTGTTTATCTCCCTCCGACAGCCGGTTTTTCGCCCGATTTAACACTTGGGTGCGCTCCGATGACCGTACAATTCACCAATCAATCGTCGGCCAATGTGACTGACTTCAATTGGTCCTTCCCCGGCGGCACGCCTGCGACCTCGATCGACCCGAATCCCTCTGTCGCTTACCAAACACCGGGCGTTTATAGCGTTTTGCTGGTCGTCAGTTCCCCCGGAGGGTCTTCAACAGCTACAGTCAATATAATTGTAAATGGGTCGCCGAACACTGGATTTACTTTCACAGTAGACACCACAACGGTCGTTTTCACCAATACTTCTCAAGATGCCGCTACCTACAATTGGAATTTTGGCGACGGCACAATCTCCACAGAGACCAACCCGACGCACACATATACTGCGCCCGGCAATTACACCGTGACCTTGACCGCCGAAAACGATTGCGGCCAGACCACTGCTACTCAAACAGTTATGGTCACTTCGGCTACCCGTGTTCCTTTATTGGCCGAAAGCAAAATGAAAATTTCACCCAACCCGGCCAACGATTTGATTCGTGTAGAATTGGATTTTACTTCTGAAAACGCAAACGTGACGGTGACGCTGCTTGACGGACTGGGGCGGCAAATTGTAACGGAACATCTGAGCCAGATTCGCCAAACGGTGGTGACGTTGCCCGTGAAACAACTGCCTTCCGGTGCTTACCAAATTTGGGTGCAAAGTGAGGAAGGAGTAGCCTTGCGGAAAGTGCAGGTGCAGCATTAGGCAGTCGCGTCATTCCGCACGAAGTGAAGAATGACACGACATTGTGGCGTTTCCGCTTCGGCAAAGCCTCGCCCCGAATGTTCGGAGCGGGGCTTTTTTTGTTGTAAAAACAACTTTCCGAAAGTTGCCAACTTTCGGAAAGTTGGGCATCTTGATTATGTTTGCCAACGAAATCTGCTCAAAACGACACAGCCAAATGGCACATCCTCCGACTCATCCCCTCCGCTCCCTCGCCGAAACCCAACTCGAACTGCTCGCAGAACAAATCGAACTCGGCAAGTGTGTCCTCGTGCTTGGCCCCTGGGCGAGCCTCCCAAACGACGAATCCCTGTCCGTCAGCACCCTGCTCGCCCACGCGCTCAGCCAAGAACTTGCTGCCCCTGTGCCTGAACCCGACGACCTGCCGATGGTGGCCACCGCCTTTCAGCGGCAATTCGAGGGTGGAAGACTCATTCTGGAGCGCAAGGCCGCCAATTTTCTGCGCAACCAGACCGAGCCGGGAAAACTGCTCCACGCTGTCGCGCAGCTGCCTTTCCGCATCATCCTGACCACCGCGCAGGACAACTTACTGCAACGCGCTTTCGCCGCTGCCGGAAAACCCTATAACGAAGGCTGGTACCGCATCAACCAAACCCAACCCGACGCTTTCGACGAGACTTCGACGCGCCCTTTTGTCTATCAACTTTTCGGAAAAGTGCTCGAAAAAGGCTCCGACAGCCTCATCCTGACCCAGCAAGACCGCATGGACTACCTCGATTCGGTGCAGGGCGTGGGCAAGGAGACCCGCCTGCCGCCCGCGCTGCGCAAGGCCATGCAGGATGCCAAGTGTTTCCTTTTTCTCGGTTTCGACTACGAATACTGGTACCTGCGGGTGCTGCTCCACGTTTTGAAATTCAGCGAAAAAGCCGAACTCGTGTTTGGTTTGCCTGAAAATTTGCCCGAAAACGGCTTCTCCGCGGGAGTCGCCGCGTTTTTTTCCGCGCAGTACAAATTTTCTTTTTTCGGAGAAAACGCCCTCGAACTGTTGGAAAAACTGAGGGAAAAACTTTCTGAAAATACTGACAATTTCCCGTCACCCGCGCCAAAAACGCTGCGCCTGCTTTACCTGAACGCGGCAGAAGACGCCGCGCTCGTGATCGATCTCGACCGCTCGCTGAGCCAGTTGAAAGAAAAATTCGGCATCGCGGCCAGCAGCATCCACGACATCCTGCCCGGTGAAAATGTAGAAGAAGCCCGCCTCCGCGCCGTCGCCGAAGCCAACCTGATTTTGCCTGTCATTTCCGCCGATTTCGTTGCCGCTCCCGAGATGTTCGGGACCGGAACGCTCACGCAGCAGGCGCTGGAGCGGCACGGCTCGCCCGGCGCGCGCGTGGTCGCCATTTATGCCCGCGAGGTGTTCGGCGGCACGGATTTGTTCAAAGGCAAAACGGCCATCCTGCCCGCCGACAACATCCCGCTCAGCGACATGAACCGCGAAAAAGCATTTTTCAACATCGGGCTTGAACTCGAAAAAATCCTCGCCGCTTTATGAACCAGGAATTCCGTTATCCCGGTCTCGCCTCGTTCACGACCGCACAGCGCGACCTGTTTTTCGGGCGCAAACGCGAAACCCGCGAGTTGTTCCACCTTCTTTCGGTGGAAAAAACCGTCGTCCTGTTCTCCAAATCGGGTTTGGGCAAAACCTCTCTGCTCAACGCGGGCGTGATTCCCCTGCTCGCCGAAAATCGGATTTGGCCGGTGCCGATTCGGTTTGGGACGGATGAAATAGAACCTGACTGGCATTTCAAATTTCAATTCGACGAAGCGTATCGGAAATTTATCAAAAAAGGAGAACGGGAAGCGTTGGCAGAAAACGAGTCTTTTTGGGAACAAATCAAAAAAAGCCCCTTTCTCCGCGACGGCGAAACTTGGACGCCCCTGCTCATTTTCGACCAATTTGAAGAATTGTTCACCCTCTACCCGCAACCCGAACGCCGCGCCCGGTTCGTGCAGGAATTGGCCGATTTGATTCAGGAGCGCCTGCCCGAACGCCTGCGCGAGGCCTTGTTCGAGCAACTCGACGCGGGCAAAATCAGCCCCTCGGCCATCGCCGAAGCCGAAAAAGCCCCGCCGCTCAAAATCGTTTTTTCCATCCGTTCCGATATGCTTCACTTCATGGACGAACTCTCGGAGCAGATTCCTTACATCCTGCGCTCGCGCTACCAGCTCTTCGGCCTCAGTGAGGAGCAGGCGCGGGAGGCCATCGTCGCGCCTGCCGCCCTGCCGCGCAGCGACCGTTTCATCAGCGAACCTTTCGGCTACACCGAAGAAACCTTGCATGAAATCATCGGCACGCTCACCAAAAACCGCGAGGTGGAATCCTTTCAGTTGCAGGCCGTTTGTCAGGCGTTGGAGGAAAAAATGCTGGCGAGTGGTGGCACGACTCGAAGTCGTGC